>CAYYJM010000171.1:0-2727 GCA_964471755.1 uncultured Alcaligenaceae bacterium | reverse complement strand
AGC
This sequence comes from uncultured Alcaligenaceae bacterium, assembly GCA_964471755.1. GTDB lineage: Bacteria > Planctomycetota > Planctomycetia > Gemmatales > Gemmataceae > CAYYJM01. Next base: position 2,724 of record CAYYJM010000171.1, on the reverse strand, counting down.
CAGACGTGCAGCGGGAACTGGGCCGACTTGCCCATCGCGCCACAGAACAGCAGCAAACAGGCGGCGAAGGCCACCCCGGACGGGAGCGTCGGCACCTTCTCGAAGATCGCGTCGTAGGTGAACGCACCGCAGTACGCCCACAGCAGCAGCACGCCGAGCATCAGGCCGATGTCGCCGATGCGGTTGACCAGGAAGGCCTTGCGGGCCGCCTCCGCCGCGATCGGTTTGGTGAACCAGTGCCCGATCAGCAGATAGCTGCACAGACCCACGCCTTCCCAGCCCAGATAGAGCAGGAGCAGATTGTCGCCCAGGACCAGCATGCTCATCGAGAAGACGAACAGAGCCATGCCCACATAGAAGCGGGGATAGCCCTCGTCGCCTTCCATGTAGCCGCGAGCGTAGATGAAGATGAGCAGGCTGATGAACGTCACCATGACCACCATCATGGAGCTGAGCGCGTCCGCCCGCAGGGTCACGCCGACGCTCACGTTGCCGATCTCCATCCACGGATAATACGCCCGTGGCGAGGGCGGCCGGGCCTCGTGCTTCGCCTCACCGGCGGCCACCTCGACGTGGGCGGCCGCCCCCTCGTGGGGCGCGGCGGCGGCGTTGACGGCCTGGTAGACCAGGACGGACACGATGAACGAACCGGCGATGGCGAGGATGGCCGGCCAGTGGCTGTAACGGCGCAGCACGGTGGGGCCGAGCAGGCCAATGATCAGGGCGGCCAGCAGCGGCAGAACCGGGATCAGCCAGAGGATCGAACCGACATCAGACACGGGTAACCTCCTCGCGTTCCGGCTCGATGCCGGCCGGCGGCAAACGCGGCCACTTCTCCTCCGGCTCCGCCGGCGGCAACGGCTCCTCGTCCACGGTCGGTTCCTGGTCCGGCTCACGCAGGTCCTGCCAGATCGACACGTCGAGCGTGCCGCGCTTCCGGTACAGCATCAGGATCACCGCCAGGGCGATGGCCGCCTCGCAGGCCGCCAGCGTCAAGAGGAACAAGACGAACGCCTGGCCTTGCAGATTACCCTGGAAGCGAGCGAACGCCACCAGGTTGACCGCCACCCCCTGGATCATCAACTCGGCCGAGAGGATCATCAGGATCAGGTTGCGCCGCGCCAGGAAACCAACCACGCCCAGCACGAACAGAATCGCGCCGACGTACAGGTAATGGTGCAGAGTCATGCGATCTCCTTGCCTTGCTCGTCCTGGCGCTGGGCGATGACGATGGCCCCGACGACGGCGACGAGGAGCAAAATGCCGCCCAACTCGACGGCCAGCAGGTAATCGGTGAAAAGCGACTTGCCCAGGTAGGCCGCGTTCTGAGCGGGCAGGGCTGGCACGCCATCCGGGCCACGCCGCAGGTCGCTGGCCGGGACGCCCACCGGGCCGCTGAACGTGGACAGCTTCCGTGCCCGTTCCCGTGGCACCAGGGCCAGGGCATCGATACCGATGTCATGCAGTTTGCGGAGCAGCGTTCGCCGACTCTCCAGCGTGGCGGACGTGTTGTCCTGTGGAAGCGTGAGCCAGGGCGTATCGAATTCCGTCTCGATCCGGTCGTTGAGCATCTTGCGATGCTTGAACAGGAGAGCCTGCGGATCGAGCGTCCCCTCCTGAATCGACAGTTCCAGGAAGCGTTCCTTGAACAGCTGGGGCAGGGCCTTCTTCATGCCCTGATCCTCGACCGTGGCTGTCTCAACGAGTTGACGCAGAATCTCGCCCGAGGGGGCCGCAGCCGCTCGCCCGGCCAGGTCGGTCAGACGCTGGAATTCGACGACCGGCACGGCCGCGTTCGCCACCGGGTCCGCCGTCGGAGGTTTCGGAGTCTGCTCATCTCGCTGGATCAGGTAGAAGAGCGTGCCGAGCAGGACGAAGCCAGTGACGGCCGACAGCAGCGGTTCCCGCGAACGCAGATCGGCATTGTCCCGGCCGGTCTGCTGGGCGAGCATCAGCACGAACAGGAACGTGACGACGATGGCCCCGGCGTAAACGATGATCGACGCCGCGAACAGAAACGGGGCGGCCAGCAGCAGAAAGAGTCCGCTCGTCGCGAGGACGACGAGCGTGAACGAAAGTGCCGCCCGGGCCGGCTGCGTCTGGGTGACGAGCAGCAGGCCGGAGACGATGGCGACGAAGCTGAAGCCGTAGAACAGGGCCTGGTCAAGACCCGCGACCGAACCGATCCTGGCGCAGGCCAGGCCGAAGGTCACGATGAGTAGACCGATGCCGATCCAGCTCGGCCAGCGGCGCGGCTGGGGGAGCAGGGTTAGCACCGCCAGGGCACCCGTCGCCAGCGGCAGCAGCAACGCCCAGTTTTGTCGCAACGATTCCCACATGGTCCTTTTCCTGGCGAGCGTGGGGCGTCAGCCCCATGATCTTCTCCTGGCAGCGTCCCGGCAGTCATGGGGCTGACGCCCCACGCTCGCCGCCCCGTCAACTCTGGTTCGCAGTCGAGGACACCGTCGGGCCGGCCTCGGCCAACTCGGACGCGACGCCCAGACGACCGCCTCGGGTCCGGACCGGATTCTTCGGCGTGTCCTTCGTCTGATCGAAGACGCTCAGGAGCTTCTCCTTGTCGAACATCATCTCTTCGCGCGTCAGCCCGGTGATGTCGTAGATCGTCGTCAGCTCAATGGCATCGACCGGGCAGGCCTGCTCGCACATGCCGCAGTAGATGCAGCGCAGTTCGTCGATGACGAAGACCTCGGGATACTTCTCGCG
>CAYYJM010000170.1:9673-13719 GCA_964471755.1 uncultured Alcaligenaceae bacterium | reverse complement strand
CGATGCGTAGTGCACCGGCTGCGTCTTCGCGTGAGCCACCAGCTCGGCGAAGGTGCGCACCGGCAGCACACGCGGATTCACGACCAGCATCTGCGAGAAGGTGCCCAAGGTGGCGATCGGCAGGAACGCCCCGACGAGCAGCAGATAGACCGGCAACCGGGCCGAGCAGGACATCAGCGGCGCGACCAGGATCGTCGCCAGTCGATCGCGGCGATTCTCGATCACCCGCGTCGCCATGATGCCCGGCACGGCACACGCCATCGACGATAGCAGCGGGATGAACGACTTGCCGCTGAGGCCGGCTCGGGACATGAGCCGATCCATCAGGTACGCCGCCCGGGCCATGTAGCCGCAATCTTCGAGGATGGCGATGAAGCCGAACAGGATCAGGATCTGCGGCAGGAAGATGATGACGCTGCCGACGCCACCGATGACGCCATCGACGAGAAGGCTCGTCAACGGCCCCTCCGGCAGCAGGCCGTTCGGCGGTCCCAGCCACTCGGCCACGGAGCCGACCGCGCCATCGATGCCGTCCATGAGCGGCGTCGCCAGCCAGAAGATCGACACGAACAGAAAGAGCATCACCGCCAGGAAGGCGAGCGAGCCCCAGAGGCGATGCGTCAGGACGTGATCGAGGCGATCCGTCCACGACAGGGGCCGGGCGTGTTCGCGCTTCAGGCAGGTATGAACGGCATCGCGAATCCAGGCGTAGCGCGTTCTCGGCTCGACGCCGGGGACGCTGCACCCGGCCGAGGCGAGCCTCCCACGAGCCTCCGTCAGGCGGTCCTTCAGGGCAGAGCCGTGCTGCTCGATCAGGCGCTGCTCGGTGTAGCCGCCGGCGTCAATCAGCAGGCGGCGGAGCAGGAACGCGGGCACGTCGGAGCCGACGAGTTGTCGCAGGCCGTCCACCTCGGTCTCGAACGCTGACGGAAAGGTGACACCGGGCGGAACCTGGTGCCCCTCGGCGGTCTTCTTCAGGGCCGCACGCAGACGATCGAGGCCCGCTCCCGTGTTGGCCTGGATCGGCACGACCGGCACACCGAGTCGGCGTGACAGTTCCTCCGGATCGACCTGCACACCCTGCGAGGCGGCCACGTCCATCATGTTCAGGGCGAGGACCACCGGCACGCCCAGTTCCATCGCCTGGGTCGTCAGGTAGAGATTGCGTTCGAGATTGGACGCATCGACGATCGACAGGACGACATCCGGTCGGGGCTCCTCGGGTCGGTAGCCGAGGATGACGTCCACGGCGACCATCTCATCCGGGCTGCGCGGCGCGAGGCTGTACGTTCCCGGCAGATCGATCAGGTCGAAGGGTCGGCCCTCGCACTCGGTCTGGCCCTTCTTCGTCTCGACGGTGACGCCGGGATAGTTGCCGACGCGCTGCCGCAGACCGGACAGGGCGTTGAACAGGGTCGTCTTGCCGGTGTTGGGATTGCCGAGCAGGGCGGCAGTCAGACGCCGGGCCGAGGAACCGGGCGGCGGAACGACGGCGGCACTCATGCGGAACCTCCCGGCGCGGAAATCAGGGTGACCCGGACACGAGCGGCCTCGCGGCGACGCAGGCTGAGTCGGTAGCCGGTCAGGCGGACCTCGATCGGATCGCCCAGCGGTGCGATACCGACGACCTCGACATCCTCGCCTTCCAGCAGGCCCATCTCCATCAGGCGCTGGGCCAGGGTGTCGGTCCCCTGGATCTCGGTAATCCGGCCGACCTGACCGATCTGCAACTGATCCAGCCCGAGCATGCGAAGGGTATCCTGGAGGTTAGGCCACGCCGACGGGCCGGACGAGGATCTGAGCCGTCTCCTGACGCAGGGACAGGCGACTGCCATCGAGTTGTACCAGACAGGGGCAGCCCGGCTGGAGCATGCGCAGGCGACAGCCGACGCGCAGGCCCAGCTCGGCGAGACGGCACACCCAGCCGGGTTCGCCATCGACCTCGGCCACCTCGGCCCATTCGCCTCGACGCAGACAGTCCAGCGGTAACAGTTCGTGCGTGGGAATCACGGTAGACATCTCGCGGCGGGAAGAGACTCGCTTGTTGAGACACAGTCTCAATATCAGTGTATCGACCCGGAGCCGCGTGTCAAGCGGGGAAGTCGATTTTGTGCAGTCCTCCGGGGAGGGCACAGCCGTTCACTGCAAGCCTGTCTTGATTCATTTGCCTCGTCTTCCCAGAATGGCCCGATGGGGGACGCGGGCGCGACCCCGGCAGCGTAGCGAGGCAGCGATGGCCGACCAAAAAATCGTCGTCGGGGTGCCCAACGAGATCAAGACGCACGAGTATCGCGTCGCCATGACTCCGGTCGGAGTCGATGAACTGACGCAGGATGGGCACACCGTTCTCGTGCAGCAGGGAGCAGGGCAGGGCAGTGGCATCACCGATGAGCAGTACCGGGCCGTCGGCGGCGAGATTGTGCCGAACGCCGGCGACGTCTGGGGCCGGGCGGACCTGATCGTCAAGGTGAAGGAACCGCTGCCGGTCGAGTGGCCGATGATGCGATCGGGCCAGGTCGTCTTCACCTACTTCCACTTCGCCGCCGACGAGAAACTCACGCGGGCCTGCATGGCGTCCGGCATCACCGCCGTCGCCTACGAGACGATCAAGGACGCACGCGGCCATCTGCCGCTGTTGACGCCGATGAGCGAGGTCGCCGGCCGGATGTCGATCCAGGAGGGAGCGAAGTTTCTCGAACGGCCGTTCGAGGGACGCGGCATTCTTCTGGGCGGCGTGCCGGGAGTCAAGCCGGCCAACGTTGTCATCCTCGGCGGCGGCATCGTCGGCGCGAACGCCGCCAAGGTCGCCGCCGGCCTCGGAGCCAACGTCACCATCCTGGACGTCAACCTCGATCGGCTGCGCTACCTCGACGACGTGATGCCGCGAAACGTGACGACGCTCTACAGCGATCGGCACGCCATCCTGCACTCGCTGGCCGACGCCGACCTGCTCATCGGAGCGGTCCTCATTCCCGGAGCGAAGGCCCCGAATCTGGTCCGTCGGGAAGACCTCAAACGGATGCCGCCGCGCGCCGTGATCATCGACGTGGCCATCGATCAGGGCGGCTGTGTCGAGACGTCTCGACCGACGACGCACAATGAGCCGACGTTCATCGTCGATGACGTGGTTCATTACTGCGTTGCGAACATGCCCGGAGCGGTGGGGCGGACGAGTACCTACGCCCTGACAAACGTCACGCTGCCGTACGCGATCCAGCTGGCGAACAAGGGGCTGATGCAGGCCATCGCCGAGAATCCGGCGTTGAAGCAGGGCGTCAACGTCCACCAGGGGAAGGTGACGTACGCACCCGTCGCCGAGACGTTCGGGCTGGCGTGCGCGACGATCTGACACGGAGTTGCCGATGCCCTTTCCGCCGAGTGATGTCGCCGTCCTCTCCGTCGGAGAGCTGACGCGCTCCATCAAGACGCTTCTGGAAGAAGCCCACCCGCAGGTCTGGGTCGAGGGCGAGGTGTCGAACCTCGCCCGACCGGCCTCGGGCCACCTCTACCTCACGCTCAAGGATGAGGACGCTCCCCTCCGCACGGTCATCTATCGCGGCGTCGCCCTGCGCATGAAGTTCGACCTGCGCGACGGCATGAAGGTCATCGTCCGTGGTCGGCTCACCGTCTACACGCCACGCGGCGAGTATCAGCTTCAGGTCGAGGAGGTTCAACCCAAGGGGATTGGTCCGCTCGAACTCGCGTTCCGGCAGTTGAAGGAGAAACTGTTCACGCTCGGCTACTTCGATCCGGCCCGGAAGAAGCGACTGCCGGCGGTGCCACGGCGCATCTGTCTGGTGACCAGCGGCACCGGGTCGGCCGTGCGCGACATGCTCCAGGTGCTGCACCGACGCTGGCCCGCCGTCGAGGTCTGGGTCTGTCCGGTTCGCGTCCAGGGTGAGGGGGCCGCCGAGGACATCGCCGGGGCCCTCCTGCTGCTCAATCGCCTCGCCGGCATCGACGTGCTGATTCTCGGTCGCGGCGGCGGCAGCCTCGAAGACCTGTGGTCCTTCAACGAGGAGATCGTCGCCCGTGCCATCTTCGCG
>CAYYJM010000170.1:0-9663 GCA_964471755.1 uncultured Alcaligenaceae bacterium | reverse complement strand
CGTCACCGGGATCGGCCACGAGGACGACCTGACCATCGCCGACCTGGTCGCCGACGTGCGCGCCCTGACGCCAAGCGAGGCGGCCGAGCGCGTCGTGCCCGACCGGATGCAGGTGCTGGCCGGCCTGGAGGAACGCGCCAACCGGATGCGTGGACTCCTGCTCCGTCGGTTGCAGCTGGCCCAGACCCGCCTTCAGGAACTGGCCGGCCGACGTGTCCTGCGGGCTCCGGTCGAGCGCGTGCAGGAGCAGGCTCGTACTCTCGATGAGTGGGAAGAGCGGTTGCGACGAGCCATGCAGCGCCGGCTGGAGACGTTCCGGCAGCGGTTGGAAGGACTGATCGGCAAACTGGAGTCGATGAACCCCTTGAATGTTCTGGCTCGGGGTTATACGTTGTCCGGCAGACTCGAACCGGCCGACGAAGGATCGACCCTGCTGCGCTCGACGGATGACGTCCAGCCCGGCGATCGAATCTGGCTGCGCCTGCACCGGGGACGACTCATCTGCCAGGTTGAGCAGGTGGAACCGGATCAGGCGGGGAGTACCAACGGAGTGGACCCGTCATGAGCGAACCTCACGTCGAAACTCCATCCTTCGAGGCGGCCCTCGCCTCCCTCGAACAGACCGTTCGCGAACTCGAGGACGGCAAACTCGGTCTGGAAGAAGCCCTGGCCCACTACGAGGAAGGCATCCGCCTGATCCGTTACTGTCATGGCCGACTTCAGCAGGCGGAGCAGCGGATCGTCCAGCTGACCGGCATGAGCGAGGCTGGCGAACCGGTCCTGCAACCGTTTCAGCACGAGGCGACGCTGCCGACTCCCGCACCGAGTCGGCGACGAGGGGAACCTCGTTCCTGAGAGTTTCTCGCCTCTTCGCCGGTTAATTGGTATGCTGAGTGTTCGGTATCTACTATGAGTGGGTGGATGGAACTCCTGCTCCCCGGACGAGGCGGTGGCCCGGCGACAGCCACCGAGATCATGGACCCGCTGAACGACTACCTGGCCTGGCAACGGGCACGAATCGAGGCCCACTTGCAGGCGTCGTTGCGACCCTTGCAGGGGCAGCCGGCCAGCCTGCTGGAGGCGCTGCGGTACTGTCTGCTCGCCCCGGCGAAGCGGCTCCGGCCGCTGCTGGTCGTCATGGCGGCCGAGGCCTGCGGCGGAGCCGACGTCAATCCCTGGCCGGCCGCCTGTGCGGTGGAGATGATCCACACGTACTCGCTGGTCCACGATGATCTGCCGGCCATGGACGACGACGACCTGCGTCGCGGTCTGCCGACCTGCCACAAGCAGTTCGGCGAGGCCCTGGCCATCCTCACGGGGGATGCCTTGCAGGCGCTGGCGTTCGAGATCCTCGCCGAGGGGTATCCGCCACGGCCGGCCGCACGGATGGTCGCCCTGCTGGCTCGCGCCGCAGGGGCGGCCGGCATGGTCGGCGGTCAGGTCGATGACCTGGCCCTGGAACGGGCCCAGTCGGAAGGGCCCAGTCGGACACTGGAAGGACTGGAGGCACTGCACCTCCGCAAGACCGGCGCGCTGATCCGTGCCAGTCTGCAACTCGGCGTCCATGCGGGTTATGCCCAGGAAGACGCGGAAGAGCCCGACGTCCTGGAGCGCTACGACGGCTACGGCCGGTGCCTGGGACTGGCCTTCCAGATCGTCGATGACCTGCTCGATGTTGAGGGACATGCCGATCGTACGGGCAAGGCCGTGCGGAAGGACGCCGCACGCAACAAGCTCACCTATCCGGGCCTGCTCGGGGTGGAAGAAAGCCGCCGACGGGCACGCCAGCTCGGGGATCAGGCTCGCGCCTGCCTCGAACCGCTGGGGCCGGAAGTGGGCCGATTACTTGCCCTGGTTTCGTTCGTCCTGGAGCGCGACCGATGACCCTCGAAATGACGCAACCTGGCGAGATCGAGGGGCACCTGTGCGAGGAGCCTGGTATGACCCCCATCCTCCCGACCATCGCCAGCCCTGCGGATCTGCAGGGTCTGACCGACGGTCAGTTTCACCAGCTGGCCCAGGAGATCCGCGATGAACTGGTCCGCGTTCTGAGCCTGCGGCCGGCTCACTTCGCCAGCAACCTCGGTGTCGTCGAGCTGTGCCTCGCCCTGCACACGACCTTCGATTTCTCGAAGGACCGGCTTATCTGGGACACCGGGCACCAGATCTATCCGCACAAGATGATCACCGGCCGGTATGAGGAGTTCGCCTCGATCCGGACCCGCGGCGGCCTGATGGGTTATCCCAACCCGGCCGAGAGCGACTACGACCTGTTCGTGACCGGTCATGCCGGCTGTAGTGTCTCGTGCGCTCTCGGTCTCAAGGTCGGCGATCGGCTCCAGGGCCGCACCGATCAGCACTCCGTCGCCGTCATCGGCGACGGTGCGCTGCCCTCGGGCATCGTCTTCGAGGCGTTGAACAACGCCGGCGGCCTGAACGAGAACCTGCTCGTCATCCTGAATGACAACGAGATGTCCATCTGCCCGCGTGTCGGGTCGCTGGCGCGCTGCCTCGACCAGGCCCGGCTGACGACCTTCTATCAGGGCGGCAAGCGTCAGATCCGCGATCTGATCACCCGCATTCCGCTCATCGGGGGGGTCGCGACGCAGCTTCTGGAGCAGCTCAAGGACGGCCTGAAGGCGTTCATGACCGGCGGCATGCTCTTCGAGGAGCTGGGCTTCCGCTATTTCGGCCCGATCGACGGTCATGATCTGCCGACGCTGCGCCGCTGGCTGCGTGATCTGAAGAACCAGAAGGGGCCGATTCTGCTGCATGTGCTGACAAAGAAGGGGCATGGCGTTCCGGAGGCGAGTGCCGATCCGGTGACGTACCACACGCCGCCGGTTTTCGAGAAGGTCGGCCCCGGCCGCGAGATCCTGTCGCTGAAGCGCGGCGGCTCGAAGGCTTACACCGACGCCATCTCGGCCGGCATCCATCAGGTCATGCAAGAAGACCACCGCGTCTGTGTCATCACGGCGGCCATGTGTCAGGGGAACAAGCTCGAGAAGGTTCGGGCCGATCTGCCCGATCGCTTCTTCGACGTCGGCATCTGTGAGTCGCACGCCGTCGCCTTCGCCGCCGGCCTGGCCAAGACGGGGCTGCGGCCGATCGTTGACATCTACAGCACCTTCCTGCAGCGCTCCTTCGACCAGATCTTCCAGGAAGTCGCTCTGCAGAATCTACCGGTGGTCTTCACCATGGACCGGGCCGGCGTCGTCGGGGCCGATGGTCCGACGCATCACGGCACCTACGACATTCCGTACACGCGGATCTTCCCGAACATGGTGGTCGCCGCTCCGGGCGACGAGTACGACGTTCTGCCGATGCTGCGCTGGTCGCTCGAGCAGGCCAGCCCGGTGGCGATCCGCTACCCGAAAGCGGCCCTGGAGAAGGTCGAGCGTCAGCCGACGCCGATCGAACTGGGTCAGGCCGAGGTCTTCGACTGGGGCGAGGATGGCGTGCTGATCGCCTACGGCACCCTCTTCACGACGTGCGTCAAGGCGGCGGCCCAGCTCCGCGAGGAAGGGCTGCACATCGGCGTCATCAACGCTCGCTTCTGCAAGCCGCTGGATCGGACGACGATCCTGAAGGCGGTCGAGGAGCAGCCGCTGGTCGTGACCATCGAGGAGGGCGCGTTGATGGGCGGCTTCGGCAGTGCCGTCCTGGAGGCGGCCAACGCGGCCGGCCTGGACACCCGGCACATCGTTCGGCTTGGCGTGCCGGACACCTACGTCGAACACGCCGAGCGACACGAGCAGCTGGCGGAACTCGGCCTGGATGTGGCCGGCATCTGCGCCACCGTCCGCAAGGCCGTGGCCCGGACGGCGACACCGGCCCTGGAGACAACGCGATAACCCGGGCGAGCCCCCCACGAAAGTGGGGGGAGTTTGCCGCCAGGGGACTCCCCCGGCTGTCGCCGGGGGCTCGCCAGGAACGCTGTCGCCGGGGGCTCGCCAGGAAACCAGCCATGCGTATCTTCCTGCTCGGCAACGGTCAGCGTCATGGGGTTTCCGAGGCGGCCCAGGAGTTGCGCTCGTTCCTGGCCCAGCACGCCGAGATCGCCGTCGAGGATCTGACCCAGTGCATCGATCTGGCTCCGTACGAGGCGGAGGTCGTCCTCGTTCTGGGCGGCGATGGGTCCATCCTGCGGGCCGCCCGGCAGATGGAGGCCCGCCAGATCCCTGTTCTCGGCGTCAATCTCGGTCGACTCGGCTTCCTGGCGGATCTGAGCCTGGAGGAAGTCCGCGCCGTTTTTCCCGATGTCGTCGCTGGGCGCTATCGGGTCACGAAACACGTCATGTTCGAGTGCCTCGTCGAGGGGCCGGATGGAGGCGTTCATCGATCGCTGGGTCTGAACGAGATCGCCATCCAGACCGGGCCGCCGTTTCACATGATCGATCTGGAACTGATGATCGATGGCGAGGTCGTCTCGAACTACAGCGGCGATGGCCTGATCCTCAGCACGCCGATCGGCTCGACGGCCCATAGCCTGTCGGCCGGCGGGCCGATCCTGGGCCAGGAGATCGAGGCGTTCGTCGTCACGCCGATCAGTCCGCACGCGCTGACGAGCCGACCGGTGGTCGAATCGGCCGCCCGGGTGTACAACATCCGCATCCGCCGGGCCGGGCCGGGCACCCTGCTGTCGATCGATGGTCAGGAGCATGTGCCAGTGACGCCGGAACATCGCGTGACGTTCCGACGAGCGCCGGTGGACTTCCAGCTCGTCAAGGTGGCCGGACACAGCTACTACACCACCTTGCGAGATCGGCTTTCCTGGGGCACGCTGCCGAATTATCGCAACGAACCAGGTGAACCGACGGAGCGTAAGAGCAGTTAAGCCCGACGCGCAAGCCAGGGTTATCTTCCAGGGGCCGGGAGCGGGTCCATGGTCGGAGTGCGGCTGATCTACAGCGGCTACGTGCAGGGAGTGGGCTTTCGGGCCACCTGTCTGCGCTTCGCCCGCGATCGAGCCGTGACCGGCTGGGTCCGCAACCTGCCCACCGGCGAGGTGGAGTTGGTCGTGGAAGGCAACGCCACCGAGGTGGAGGCGTTTCTGGATCGGATCGCCAGCCACTTCCGTGATCACATCACCCAGGCCCGGCGTGACAGCCAGGCCCTCGCCGGCCACGTGGGCTTCGAGATCCGCCGATAAGCCACCATGACGTTCGCACTCTCGTTCCTGTCACTCTGGCTGGTCCTGCTGCTCTTGCAGGTCCTGGCGGCCATTCCCTGGATCACGGCCCTGTTTCTCGATCCGAGCCAGGCCGTCGGCAAGGACGGTCGCTGGGGCCGCTTGAAGACGCCGTTGCTCGGCATCGTCGGTCTGATCACGCTGCCCATGCTCGGGCTCCTGTTCACGCAGCGCGACTGGCTGGAGACGATGGGTGGCTTCTACGCGGCCGTGCTGCAACTCCAGTTGACCATCGATCTGTTCCTGCTCTTCTTCGTGGTTCTGCTGAAGATCTGGCCCAAGGGCGGAGCCGTGGCCCTGGCCGCCTTTCGCGAGGGCGTCCGTCAGCCGATGTTCTGGCTGCTGACCGTCCTGGCGTTCACTGCGCTGTCGATCTCGCCGTTCATTCCGTACTTCACGTTCGGCGAAGATTACATCATGGTCAAGGAACTCGGCTACGACACGCTCATGCTGGCCGCGGTGCTGTTCGGCACCCTGGCGGCGAGCCTGTTCATCGCCGAGGAAATCGAGGGCCGTACCGCCGTCACGGTCATGAGCAAGCCGATCTCGCGACGGCAGTTCCTGCTCGGCAAGTTCGTCGGCATCGTCATGGCGGCGATGCTCATGTATGGCCTGCTCGCCTGCTACTTCGCGGGCGTCCTCACCTACAAGTTCTGGTGGGACCGTAGCGATGCGGTGCCGCCGCCCCTGTGGGTCGTCAACGCGCTCGACACGGTCGGATTCAAGGAAGAGGCCGGTCTGCTCCTGACGGGGATCGGCCGATGGGTTAATCACATGCTGGAACTGCTGCCCGGCCTGATCCTGAGCTTCTGTCAGGTGACGGTGCTGATCGCCGTCGCCGTGACCCTGGCGACGCGGCTGCCGATGGTCGTCAACATGAGTGCGATCCTGGTCCTCTACCTGGCGGCGCACCTGACGCCGGTCCTGGTCGATATTGGCCATCACATGCAGTTGTCCGCGCCGGGAGCGGTCTCGCAGATCGTCGCATTTACCTCGCAGATGTTCGACACCATTCTGCCGGGCCTGGCCTTCTTCCGGTTCGCTCCCGCGCTCATCGGCGACATGTCGCTGCTGAGTTGGGCCTACTTCGCCTACGTCGGCTCGGTGGTGTTGTACGCCGCGATGTACACGGCCATCGTCCTGCTGCTGGGGTTGATTCTGTTCGAGGATCGGGATCTGGCGTGATCAGCGGCCAGTCCTTCCAGGTCGGGCGCAGCGGCTTGTTCCGCGAGAGCGGGGCCGCTCGCCCGACCGAGTACGTCATGGTTTCAGGTCGGCCTCGGTCACCTGGACTGGCAATCCCTTCTCCGGCACCTCGACCTTCATCGTCCACAGCACCCCCTGGGCGATGAGTCGGCGGTAGGCTTCATGCTTCCAGTTCGCGTGGAAGTGCAGGCCACTGAAGCCGAACGAGCGACCGCCGTCGGGTCGCTCCCAGGCCCACGACACCGTCTCGTCCTTGTCCTCGATCTTCGCCGTCGCGATCGGAATGACCTTGCCGTTCTTCGCGAACTTGAGCGTGTAGTAGAACTCCTCCTTGACTGTCAGCGGCTTGACATCACGAGTGACCGGGTGCGAGGCGACCGGTTTCAACTCCGTCTCCAGAACCTTGTACTTGCGATCGGGGCCTCCGTGGCAGCCGCCGAAGAGGGCCAGGGCCGTCGGGATCGACGCCGCGTCCTTCGTGCCCATCGCCCAGTGCAGGACGGCCAGGCCGCCGCCGCGTTTCGCCACCCGGGTCAGGGCCGCGCGACGCTTCGGGTCGGCGTCGATCCAGCGCGTCCCCTCGGCGACGAACAGGACGACGCCATCGGCCCGGGCCATCAGTTCCGGCCCTTCCTTCCACGGTTCGACGACGTTCAGTACCTCGACCTCGACGCCCGGTACGCCCTTCAGGCACTTCGCCAGGATGCGCATCCCGGCCGCGTATTCGTGCGTGCCCGCCGGGTGAGCCCCATCCGGTCCCTGGCCGACGAGGACCAGTTTCTTCGCCGGCGTGACGAGGCCCGCCGGACGTGCGCCCTTGCCCTGGACCCGTGTGAGCGAGTCGCCGAGATCCTCTCGCATCGTGGCCATCAGCTTTTCGAGGCGAGCGACGACCTGCGGATTCTCGGCGGCCACGTCGGTCGCCTCGCCGATGTCCTTCTCCAGGTTGAAGAGCGACTTCGGCAGCTTGCGCATGATCTGCTTGCCCGGCTTGCCGTCGGCTCCGGGCGGGTCGGGATGGCGGTATTCGTGGGCGACGTGCAGTTTCCACGGCCCGCTGCGCACGGCCTGCAACTCACGGCCCCAGTAGAAGTACAGGGCCTCGTGCGGCGACTTCGCTCCGGATTGGCCCTCCAGCAAGGGGCGGATGCTTTTGCCGTCGATCGGCAGCGAGCCCGGGGGCGCGCCGACGAAGTCGGCGATGGTGGGCAGCACGTCGATGTTCATGGCCGGTTCCCGGCAGACGCTGCCGGCCGGGATGACGCCGGGCCAGGCGGCCAGGAACGGTTCGCGCATGCCGCCGTCGAACGACGTGCCTTTCCCCTCACGGAGCGGCCCGGCCGAGCCGCCGTGGTTGCCGTAACTGAGCCAGGGACCATTGTCCGATGCGAACACGACGAGCGTTCGCTCCGTCAGACCGTGCTGTTTCAGCGCGGCGCGGATCTGACCGACGGACCAGTCGATCTCCTCGATCACGTCGCCGTAGAGGCCGGCCCCTGATTTGCCCCGGTGCTTCTCCGAGACAAACAACGGCACGTGCGGCATCGACTGGGCGACATAGAGGAAGAAGGGCCGGGCCTTGTTCTTCGCGATGAAGTCAACGGCTCGCTCGGTATACTGGGTCGTGAGCTTCGTTTGATCCGGATTGTATTCGATGATTTTCTCGCCGTCGATCAACGGTAGATCGGGAAACTTCGCCGTTGGATGTTTCGGCCACATGTCGTTGGAATAGGGCAGGCCGAAGTAAACGTCGAAGCCGTGACGCGTGGGAAGGAACTCGGGATGGTGGCCGAGGTGCCATTTGCCGAAACAGGCGGTGGCGTAGCCGCGCAGCTGGAGGAGGTCGGAGATCAACGTCTCCTGCCGATGGATGCCGTTCTTCGACGCCGGGCCGAGCGCGCCGAAGATGCCGACGCGATTGGGATAGCAGCCGGTCAGCAGGGCGGTTCGCGATGCGGAGCAGACGGCCTGGGCGACGTAGAAGTCCGTGAAGCGGACGCCGTCCTTCGCGAGTTGATCGAGATGGGGCGTCTTCCACTTCTTCTGACCGTAGCAGGCGAGATCGCCATACCCGAGATCGTCGGCGTAGATGAAGACGACGTTCGGCGTTGCCGTCGGAGCGGCCTGGCCGGACGGAGTGAGCAGCAGGACCAGGCCGAGCGGGATGCACCACAGACGGATCATGACAGCGCTCCTGGGTTCGAGAACGCGCTCATGATGCGGGAGGGCAGGGCGGGATGCAACGGAAAAGAAGACGCCGATTCACGCCGACGAAATCCGACCGTTTTTCTGTGGCTCGCCGTTCGAGCGGTCCATATCCTGCCGCGAAGGATCGGCCATCCAATCGGAGTCTCCTTCAAGCCCGAGGTTGTCTCAACACATGAATACGTTCTCTTGCCCGGGATGTAACTCGAAGCTGCGCCGGTCACCGGGCATCCAGACGGGAGCCACGGTGCAGTGTCCCCGCTGTTCCAGGCAGTTCGCCGTGCCGGCGGAGGACGCTGCCGCGCCCGAATCGGCGGCCGAGCGCGAAGAGAACTTCGCCTCGACTCCACGACCGCGCCGCGATGATCGCGTCGAACGGGAGGACCGAGGGGACGACGAGGACGTCTGGTCGCGTCGGGACGACGACGGTGATTTCCGGAGTCGGTTGAGCAGGCGATCCAGAGGGCCGCTCAGCAGCAAGTATTCGGTCGATTTCAACGGCTGGTGGAATGAGGCCGGCAAGCATTATTCGGCCTTCCTCGGCCCGATGATCGGGTTCGTGTTCCTCATGTTTCTCCTCAGCCTGCTCACCCTCATTCCCATCCTCGGCCCGCTCTTGAATCTGCTCGTCGTTCTGCCCCTGAGTTATGGGCCGTGGGCCGTGGCCTTGCGGCAGATACGCGGCCAGCGCTGGACCTTCGGCGACTTCTGGTGTGGCTTTAACTGGATGGGCCCGATCATCGGCTACAACCTTCTCCTGGGGCTGGTCGCGCTCGGCTGCATGCTCTGTCTGGGTGTGTCGGCCCTGATTCTGGTCGCCATGTCGCCATCGGGGCCGGGTGGCCTCCCTTCCGGGATCGTGACCGGGGTTCTGGGAACCGGCGGGGTTCTCTCGGTGGTATCGATGATCTACTTCGGCATCCGCTTCGGGACGTTCGGGCCGCTGCTGATCGTCGATCGGAGTTATGGCCCGATCGAGGCGATGCGTGGCAGTCGGCAGATGACCCAGGGGAAGGTTTTGTCCCTCTTCCTCGTTCACTTCATGCTGGGGGGACTGATCC
>CAYYJM010000169.1:0-13755 GCA_964471755.1 uncultured Alcaligenaceae bacterium | reverse complement strand
CTCGGTGCGCTTACTCCGCTCGGCCTGCGGCCTCGCTGCGTGCGCGGCTCTGACAATCCGCGCTGATGGACCTGCTCCCCTCATCCAGTGTGACTATCCGTGAACCAGCGCAGCTGGCGGGCCAGGCCGAGAAGGATCTTCGCCTCCGTCTCGGTCGGTCCGGCTCGACCGAGCAGGTGGCGGAGAGCCGCCCACAGGGCGTCGGCCCGTTCGTCGTACAGGAAGCCGACCTTCTCCAGAGCGTCGCGCAGAGCGTCGTAGGCTCGCTCCTGCATCGCGAACGAGGCCGGGGCGGGATGCGCTGGCTGGGCGTCGGCCGTCCGCAGCGTCGCCCGCCGATGTTCGTACAGACAGATGGCCACACTCTGGGCCAGGTTCAACGCGGCATAGCTCGCGTCGGTCGGGATGTGAACCAGATGATGACAGCGGGCGACCTCGGCCGTCGTCAGACCGTCGCGTTCGGGGCCGAAGACCAGCGCCACCGGCCCCTGCGCTTGATCCGCGACGAGAAGCGGGATCACCTCTTCCGGCAGGCCCTGGCCCAGGGGTCGAACCCGGCCCTCGACCTTGGCCGAGGTGCCGGCCACACGGACACAGTCGGCGACAGCCTCGCCCAGGTCGGCGACGATCCGGGCCGCGTGCAGGAGCGGTTCGCCATGCGTGGAGAGCCGTCGGGCCGCCGGGTCGAGCGGGTCGGCCTCCGGCGCGACGAGAACGAGATCACGCAGGGCGAAGTTGCGCATCACACGGGCCGTCGCCCCGATGTTGGCGGCGATCTGCGGCCGGACCAGAACGACCCGCAACTCGGCCACGATGCCTACCTTCGTGTCAGTTTCAGGGCCAGTTCCTTGACGGCACGCAGGTCGAGCTTGCCGGTACCGAGTTGGGGCAACTCGGCGACGGCGATGTAATCGCGCTCGGCCGGCAGCCACAGGGGCGGCAGACCGCGCTGACTGAGCCGCTTGACCCAGGCCGGCACCTCGACGCCGGCACCGCTCAGATAGAGGACGATGAGCCGTTCACCGCGCACGTCGTCCGGCACACAGGTCACCACGCAGAGACGATCGCCACCAGCCTCGCCGACGCCATGACCGTTGGCCGTCGCGTGCAGTTCTTCCTCGATGCGTTCCAGCGGCACCATCTCGCCGCCAATCTTGGCGAAGCGCGACAGCCGCCCCGTCAGCGTGACGTGCCCCTCCTCGTCGAGCTGGCCCACGTCGCCGGTGACGTACCAGCCATCGATGACGGCCTGCTTCGTCAGGTCGTCGCGATCGAGATAGCCCTTCATGACGTTGGCACCGAGAACGAGGACGATCCCCTCCCGGCCGATCGGAACGGGCTGGCGCGTCTCGGCGTCGATGATGCGGACGGCACAGCCTTGCAGCGGCGGCCCGATCGTTCCGGGTCGGTTGCCGATCAGCACGAGGCCGTCATGGCCGAAGTCGGGCATGTTCGTCGCCGCCGCCGGCGACAGCTCGGTGCAGCCGTACCCCTCCATGGCCGGGACGCCGAACTTCTCGAGGAACTCCTTCTGCAGCCCCAGCGGCAGCTTCTCCGCACCGCAGATCAGCACACGCAGGCTGGCGAACGAGTCCGGATCGCACTTCCGCAGACAGAAGCGCAGGAACGTCGCCGTCGAGAGGAAGACGGTACACCGATACTTCTTGCACAGCTCGCCGATCTCGCGGGCGGCGCGCGGATCGGGATAGTAGACCGTCGAGGCTCCGACGTTGAGCGGAGCCCACATGGTGATCGTGTAGCCGAAACTGTGGAACGTCGGCAGAACGCCGAGGATCCGATCACGACCATCGAGATGGATGCCGTGAACGGCCGACTCGATGTTGGCGGCGATGTTGCCATGCGTCAGCATGACCCCCTTGGGATCGCCGGTGCTGCCGCTGGAGAAGATGATCGTCGCCAGGTCGTCGTTGCCGTGCCGACCCAGACCCAGGACGAAATGTTCGAGAACGTAGCCGGGCAGCAGGCGAATGGCGAGGTAGTTCCGCACCCGCATCCACTTCGTCACCAGTGGCCGGATGTCCTCCAGGAAGACAGGCTCCACCCCCGCCGGCAGATCGAGCTTCATCCGCTCGACGAACTTGCGCGAGGTGAGAACGTGGCGGATGCCGCACTGACGCAGGGCCGAGTGAACGCTCTCCTGGTTGGCAGTGTAGTTCAGGTTGACGGAGACCTTGCCGAGAAAGGCGATGGCGATGTTGGCCAGGACCGCCCCCGGTCCCGGCGGCAGCCAGAGGCCGACGAACCGGGCGTCGCCGAGGATCGGTTTGAGCAGCTCGGTGAAGCACATGGCCGCCGTGAGCGTCTCGGCGTAAGTCAGGTCCGGTGACAGGCCCATGCCATCGATCAGGCAGGGTCGGCCGGGATACCGTGAGGCCATGCGGACGAAACGTCGGTGAGCCGGCGGTCGGGAGTTGTTCCGCTCGATGTCGCATCGAGCCGCCAGGAGATGGACCGCGGCGATGACCTCGCCCGGTGGCGTATCTCCCGGTAGCGGCTCGCCGATGGTCAGTTCGATCGATTCGCCGAGCGAGCCCGGCCACTTCCAGCGGAACTGGTCGCCGTCCTCGCGCCAGAGGCTGCCCCATTCCTGCTCGAAGTTGAGCGGCACGATCGGCACGCCGGCCGAGGCCAGGGCACGGAGGGTGCGCGAGACGGGGAACTCCTCGCTGGCCGGTTGGATTCGCCAGCCCTGGGTGAGGACGCAGACGACGCCCCCCTCGGCCAGCCGCTGCCGGGCCGTGGCGTAGAGCCGTTCGACGGCCGCCGCGTCGGTGTTTCCCTCGACCGCCAGGACGCCGGCCCAGCGGAGGAAACTGCTGGCCCAGGTTCCCGGCCGGTAGCCAGGCGTCGGCAGAAGGAACGTCACCCGACGCGGAAGCAGGGCGATCAGGTAGAGCCAGTCGAGATAGGTGACCGGATTGCAGACCAGCAGAGCGGGACCACGAGCGGGCAGGTTGCGCTCGCCGTGGAGTCGGGAACGCAGCAGAGCGGCACTGAACCAGCGCACGGCGAGGCGCAGCCGACCGTAGGGCCCCCGGACGACGAGGCTGGCGACGAAGAGCAGCAGCGCCAGCCCGAGACAGAGCAGGGCGATGCTGCCGGGATCGCTCAGGGCGAGCAGGGCATCGGCATTCAGGGGCCCGGCCACAGTATCACTCCCACTGGCAAAGCTAGTACCCACTAACCGCGCACAGTAGCGGGCCGGCGCGGGCTCGTCAAGATGGAGCCGACCCGGCACGGCGGTTGCTTGTACAACAACAGTCCTCGTCGTCAAGAGATCGGGTCGGGCTCCGGCACGATGGTCAGGCAGGCGACCACCTCGGCGGTCTTGACGTACTCGATGCCGAGGGCCAGGCCTTCGCGGTGGGCGCGGGCCTGCAACAGACCGGCGGCCGGCACGTCGATACCGGCGCTGGCGTCCTCGACGATCAGCACGCGGAAGCCGGCATAGCGCAGATCGCGGGCCGTCAGGTAGACGCAGATGTTCGTGGCCAGGCCCGCCAGCACGGTGGTGGACACGCCCAGAGTCCGGTAGAACGCCGGCAGTGCCGAGTGCTGGCCCGTCACCGCGTAGGCGTCCCGGTCCACCTCGTAGCCCTTGCGCCAGATCGTCTGGAAGCGCCAGGTCTCCAGGCCGGGTAGAAACTCGGCACCGGGCGTCCCACGAACGCAGTGCGGCGGGTAGAGATTGTCGCGCTGACCGTGAAAACTGCAATGATCGGGTGGGTG
Source organism: uncultured Alcaligenaceae bacterium (assembly GCA_964471755.1). GTDB lineage: Bacteria > Planctomycetota > Planctomycetia > Gemmatales > Gemmataceae > CAYYJM01. The sequence goes on along the minus strand of CAYYJM010000169.1, from coordinate 10,005 downwards.
CCAGTCCTGCGTCGCGTCGATGCGCGCCCACGGCAGGGCGAGCAGGCGGTTCAGGTTGGGAACGATCTCGCGACCACCGGGAACGGGCAACTCGGTCGGGCAGAGGTCCGTGAAGCCGCACTGGGCATCGATGACGAGCAAGGCAGTGCGGGTGCGGTCGAGACGCATCGGTCACGTTTCCAGCATCAGGTGGTAGAGACGCTCGTACTCGGCGGCGCTGCGGTCCCAGGACCAGTCCTGGGCCATGCCGTTGCGCACCACCTGGAGCCAGTCCTCCGGATGATCGCGGTAGAGCGCACAGGCCCGACCGAGCGCCTCGCGGAACGACTCGACGGCGTAGGGAGCGAAGCCGAAGCCGGTCGCCGTGCCGGCAACGAGCGTGGCCGGCGTCGTATCGGTGACCGTGTCGGCCAGGCCGCCGGTGGACCGGACGACCGGCGGTGTGCCATACTTGAGACTGTAGAGCTGGTTCAGACCGGACGGTTCGTACATGCTGGGCATCAGGAAGATGTCGGCCCCGGCCTCGATCTGATGGGCGAGGGCTTCGCTGAATCCCAGGGTGATGGCGACGTGCCGTGGATAGGCCGCCTTCAACTCCTCCAGCCGTCGGCGGTAGTGCGGCTCGCCGTCGCCCAGGATGACGACCTGGACGTTCTGCTCGGCCAGGAACGGCGGCAGACCATCGACGATCAGGTCGATGCCCTTCTGCTCGGCCAGTCGAGCGACGACACCGAGCAGCGGCGTCCGCGGCTCGACGGCCAGGTTCATCCGCTTTTGCAGGGCCGCCTTGCACGCCGCCTTGCCCGTCTGAAGATCGGCGAAGGTGTAGCGAGCGGCGAGGTGCTGATCCGTGGCCGGGTCCCACTGCGCGTAATCGACGCCGTTGACGATGCCGAAGAGCCGCGCGTATCGGGCCTGAAGAAGGCCCTGCAAACCGTGACCGAAGTACGGCGTCTGGATCTCGCGCGCGTAGGTCGGGCTCACGGTGCTGAGGTAGTCCGAGAAGACGAGGCCGGCCTTGAGCAGGCTGAGGTTGCCGTGGAACTCGAGCTGGTCGGGATTGTACAGCCGCCAGTCGAGGCCGGTCAGACGTAGATCCCAGTGCCAGAACTCGCCCTTGAAGGCGAGGTTGTGGATCGTGAACAGGGATCGCATCCGCCGAAAGATCGCCGCCCGGTCGGGCTGCGGCAGATGCTGATAGACCTCGCGCAGGTAGACCGCGGCCAGGCCGGTCTGCCAGTCGTTCAGGTGCAGGATGTCGGCCGGGAAGCCGGTGACGCGAACGACCTCCAGAATGGCCCGCGAGAAGAAGATGAAGCGGGCGGCGTTGTCCTCGTAGTCGCGTTTGCCGCCGTGCCACTCGGTGTACTGATAGAGGCCACCCCCGATGGCCGGGTCGTCACGCTCGAAAAAGTCGGCCTGCTCGACGAGATAAACCGGCACCTCGGAGCCGGGCAGTTTCGACCGCCAGAGTCGGCCGGGGATGGTCCGCTCGCCGAGCGGCAGAGCGAACGTGTACTCGGTCGGCTCGATGGGAACCTTGCCGTGGCGGACGGCATGGTACAGAGGGAGAACGACGACACAGTCATGGCCGCGGTGTGCCAGCGCTTTGGGCAGGGTGCCGACGACATCGGCCAGACCGCCGGTTTTGGCGAAGCCGACGACCTCGGAGGCCGCCATCAGGATGCGGAGACGTCCATCCATCGCAGAGTCCTCCCGGTGTCAGTGTAGCTGGCCTGACGGCGGGAGGCAACGAAGGGGCCACAACGGTTTCTGGCAGAATTTCCCTACCGCCCTCGCTCCCTGATCCGGCATAATGAAGGATAGAGTGATCGGCCGCGTGCTGATCCTTCCCGCCATCGCACTCGCCTCTCACAGCAGGATCTGCCATGCGCTGCACTCTCACGATCCTCGTCGGCGTTCTCCTGACCGGAGCGGTGCGGGCCGAGCAACCGGCTCCGGCGAAGGCCACGGCCGAAGGCGTCGAGTATTTCGAGAAGCACATCCGACCGCTGTTCGCCGAACACTGCGTGAGCTGCCACGGGCCGAAGAAGCAGATGGGCGGCCTGCGTCTGGACACCCGAACCGGGTTCCTCCAGGGCGGCGACAACGGAGCCATCGTCTCCACCAAGGACCCCGCGCGGAGCCGGTTGCTCGAACTGGTCCGTCATCAGGGTGACATCAAGATGCCACCGAAGAAAAAGCTCTCCGATGCGGCCATCGAGCAGCTGACGACCTGGGTCCGCCTCGGCGCTCCCTTCCCGGACGATGCCGGTCAGCCGAGTACGCCGAAGACCGTGGCCGACTGGCGCAGCAGTCACTGGGCCTTCCGGCCGGTCGCCCATCCGACACCACCGGTGATCCCCAATCCGAAGGCCGTGATCCGAAACCCGATCGATGCGTTCGTCCAGGCGAAGCTCGCCGCGAAGGGGCTGGAAGCATCGCCAGAAGCCGATCGGCGAACGCTGCTGCGCCGGCTGACGTTCGACCTGACCGGCCTGCCACCGACCGCGGCGGAGATCGACGCCTTCGTGGCCGACACGCGACCCGATGCCTACGAGCGCGTCGTCGAGCGACTGCTGGCGTCGCCGGCCTACGGCGAACGCTGGGGCCGACACTGGCTCGACGTCGCTCGCTATGCCGACACCAAGGGCTACGTCTTCCAGGAGGAGCGCCGCTACCCCTACGCCTACACCTACCGCGACTACGTCGTCGAGGCGTTCAACAGCGATCGGCCGTACGACCGCTTCATCCTGGAGCAGTTGGCCGCCGACCAGCTCGATCTCGGTGACGATCCGTCGTCACTGGCGGCGATGGGCTTCCTGACCCTGGGCCGACGTTTCCTGAACAACACGCACGACATCATCGACGATCGGATCGACGTGGTGACGCGCGGCCTCCAGGGTCTGACGGTGGCCTGCGCTCGCTGTCACGATCACAAGTTCGACCCGATTCCGCAGAAGGATTACTACTCGCTCTACGGCGTGTTCGCCGCATCGGTCGAGCCGAAGGATCTGCCCCTGCTGGAGACGCCCGAGGAGACGGCCGAGGTGAAGGCGTTCCAGGCCGAGCTGGCGAAACGTCAGCAGGCGGCAGACGAATTCCGGGCGAAGAACAAGACCGGCCTGGACGCGAAGAACCGTGAACTCCGCAACCGCTTACAGGCGCTGCAGAAGAAGGTCGAGGAGTGGAAGGCCAGCTCGAAGTCGGCTCCGCCGCGCGGCATGGTGCTGAACGACGTGCCCCGGCCCGGCGATGCCCAGCTCTTCGTGCGCGGCAATCCGAACAATCGTGGGCCGCGCGTGCCGCGACAGTTCCTCGAAGTTCTCACACCGGATCGCAAGCCGTTCACCAGGGGCAGCGGTCGGCTCGAACTTGCCCGGGCCATCGCCTCGACTGACAATCCGCTGACAGCACGGGTGATGGTTAACCGTGTCTGGATGCACCATTTCGGCCAGGGACTCGTGCGCACGCCGGGCGACTTCGGCAGTCGGGGCGAGCCGCCGACGCATCCCGAGTTGCTCGACTGGCTCGCGTGGCGATTCGTCGCGGACGGCTGGTCGGTCAAGGCGCTGCATCGCCTGATCGTGCAGTCCGCCACGTATCGGCAGGCGAGCGCATCGCGGCCGGAGGGGGCCGCGCTTGATCCGGAGAATCAGTTCCTGTGGCGGCAGAACCGTCGGCGTCTGGAGTTGGAGGCCCTGCGTGATAGCCTGCTGACCGTATCGGGCCGGCTCGATCGGACGATGGGCGGCCCGGCCGTGGACATCACGCGGGTGCCCTCGCCACCGCGCCGGACGGTGTACGCCTTCATCGAGCGGCAGAATCTGCCGGGCGTCTTCCGCACGTTCGACTTCGCCAGCCCCGACACCTCGACGCAGCAGCGCTACACGACGACGGTGCCACAGCAGGCGCTCTTCCTGCTGAACAGTCCGTTCGCCGTCGAGCAGGCGAAGGCGTTCGTCGCGCGGGCGGAAGTGGCCGGCGTGACCGACCCGGCGGCGCGGGTGCAAGCGATGTACCGGCTGGCATTCGGTCGCGATGCCGATGCCGACGAGGTGCGTCTGGGTGTTGGTTTCGTCCAGGCCGTGGGCGGCAAGATCGAGAAGGGCCTGACGGCATGGCAGCAGTATGCCCAGGTGCTGCTGCTGGCCAACGAGTTCGCGTTCGTGGATTGACCTGGTAGCGGATAGAATGAAGGAACCATCCGCTCAGGAAAGGAGGTTGAAATGAACGACAGCGGCCAGTTGCCAGCCCCGAAACTGGACTGGAACCTGCATGTACGAAACCGCAACCGGTTCACGGCGGAGATGCTGGTTCCGTACGCGAACTGCTACGTTGCCTGGAGCCTGGACGGAACCCGGATCATCGCCCATCACGCCGACGCACTGGAACTCGATCGACTGCTCGACGAGCAGGGGTTGCCGACCGACGGGTACGTCGTTTCATTCGTCGATCCTGTGGAGATCGGTAGCCAATTATGACCATGCGGTTCAACTACCTCATGGTGAACATGCCGCATGCGGTTGCCTCCTTGCGTGGCCGTCGGCAGCGCCCGCGCCCGATCATCGGCGTAACGTTGACCGGGCCGCACGGCGTGCTTGTCCGGGATGCGCGGCTCGACACGGGAGCGGACGACACGGTCTTTCCTGAGTCCTGCGCCCAGCGGATCGGGATCACGCCCAGCGGAGCGCCGACCGGTCAGGCGGGAACGGCACTGCGAGCGACAGCTCAGCTCTGGTATGCCCCGGTCACCTTGAGGATCGCCGACCACCAGGAACAGCGCGTCTGGCAAGCCTGGGTCGGGTTCACGAGCGCCCCCCTCAACATGCCGTTGCTCGGCTTTGCCGGCTTCCTGGAATACTTCGACACGCTTTTCCTCGGTGCCCGGGAGGCTGTCGAGTTGACCGTCAACGCCAGCTACACGGGAACGTGAACCACCCCCAATGACGGAGAGCGACCATGACCGATCGCATCGAACACCTGGCCCTGACGCGCCGCGAACTGCTCAACCGTGTCGGCGTCGGTTTCGGCACCCTCGGCCTGGCGGGCCTGCTCGGCGAAGCCGGTGAACTCGCCGCCGCGCCGGCCGATCTGTCGCGCAATCCGCTCGCGCCGCGTCCGCCGCACTTCCCGGCGAAGGCGAAACGCGTCGTGCATCTGTTCATGAACGGTGGTCCGTCGCACGTCGATACCTTCGACCCGAAGCCGCTGCTGGCGAAGTTCGCCGGCAAGACGCTGCCGCGCGAGAATCTGCGCACCGAACGCAAGACCGGAGCGGCATTTCCGTCGCCGTTCAAGTTCCAGAAGTACGGCCAGTCCGGCATCGAGATCAGCGAACTCTTTCCGACCGTCGCGAAGTCGATCGACGATCTCTGCATCATCCGGTCGATGCATGCCGATGTGCCGAATCACGAGCCGTCGCTGCTGCTCATGAACTGCGGCGAGGCCCGACTGGTCCGGCCAAGCTTCGGCTCCTGGGTGACCTACGGCCTGGGCAGCGAGAATCAGAATCTGCCCGGCTTCATCGCCATGTGTCCGGGCGGCTATCCGATCCAGGAGACGCAGAACTGGCAGTCGGCCTTCCTGCCCGGCGTCTTCCAGGGCAGCTACATCGACACCCGCCATACCGCCCTGGAAAAGCTCATCGAGAACATCACCCGCCAGCACGTCTCCGGCAACGAGCAGCGTCACCAGCTCGATCTGCTGCGTCAGCTGAACGAACGCCATCAGCAGGCTCGCCAGCAGACAGCCGACCTGGAGGCCCGCATCCAGTCGTTCGAGCTGGCCTACCGCATGCAGATGGACGCCTCCGACGCCTTCGACGTGACGAAGGAGCCGGAGAAGGTCCGCCAGATGTACGGCACTCACACGCAGGGCCGACAACTGCTCATCACGCGGCGACTGCTGGAGAAGGGGGTGCGGTTCATCCAGGTGTGGACCGGCCAGGGCCAGCCGTGGGACAATCACGATGACATCGAGGTCAATCACCGCCGCCTGGCGAAGGAGGCCGATCAGGCGATCGGCGCGCTACTGCTCGATCTGAAGCAGCGCGGCATGCTCGATTCGACGCTGGTGATCTGGGGCGGCGAATTTGGCCGAACGCCGACGGTCGAGCTGCCGACGCCGGGCTCCAACGCGGGCAAGATCAACGGCCGGGACCACAACCACTGGGGCTTCTCGATGTGGCTGGCCGGTGGCGGCGTCAAGGGCGGTCACGTCCACGGCGCGACCGACGAGTTCGGCTTCCAGGCCGTCGAGAACAAGGTCCATGTGCATGACCTGCACGCGACCCTGCTGCACCTCCTCGGCTTCGATCACGAACGGCTGACGTATCGCTATGCCGGGCGCGACTTCCGGCTGACCGACGTGCATGGCAACGTCGTGCGGGAGATCCTGGCGTAATTGGAGATGGCTCCGGTCGGGAGCGGTGTTCAGCCGTCGAGCAGGAAGCCGGCCTCGTAGCGGCCCTCATCGACTGGGCGGACGCGGACGCAGCGGCCGGCGAGGACCACCGGCCGCGGTCGGCTCGTACTTGTCAGGTTGATCTGCACCAGCGTGCCCGGCTCGATCGGCGGCAGAAACAGGCCGACGCCGGTCAGGGACAGATCCTTGCCCTGGGCCTCGATGTGGTGCAGCGTGTCGTCGGTGTCGAACACCAGGCTCGCCTGCAAGGGGCGAGTGAACAGGATTCGCTTCTCGGCGCGACGATCCGGCACCGCCTGGACGCTGGCACGCAGATCGTCCATCAGGATCGGTCCGAGTTCGCGCAGCAGGGCCTGTTCGTCGCCGCGCAGGCAGCGGCCGCGAACACTGGCGCGGATCTCCGGTTGCAGCGAGAGCGGCGGCGTGGCCGGCTGCCAGGTCAACTCGACCGTCAGGGTCAGCGGCCGACCCAGCCAGCGCCGCCAGAACGGCCGTCGATCGGACAGCTCGAAGATCAGGCTCGTCTCGCATCCCATCGCCGTCTTGCCGTTCCACTTCTGACAGAAGGCGTCGAACAGAGCGCGGACATTCTGGCGCGGCAGGGGAGCCGGGAAGACGCTGAACAACGACAGCAGACCATTGGGTGTCAGTTGCCAGCGATCGGCGACGTGGTCGGGAGCGGTGTCGGCGACCTCGGTGATCAGGTCGCGGAGGGCCCGGCGCTGGCCGTTCAGACCCACGTCGATCCGCGTCGGCGTGGCCTCTTCGCGCGCCTCGGCCTCACGGGCGGCCTGCGAGAGTTGCAGCTGTTTCGAGGGCGACAGCGCCTCCAGGCCGGCGATCAGTTCGCGGCAGTCGATTGGCCGCCGGGTCGGATCGAGGCTCAGGGCCGACTGGATCAGATCCAGGTCGCAGGCCGGCAGCGGACCAAGGTTCGGCTGATCGAGCCGACGACCGGTCAGCGGGTGAACGCCGGTCAGCATCTCCTGATAGACGCAGGCCAGGCTATAGACGTCGCTGGCTCCGGTGCCGCGTCCCTGGACGACCTCGGGAGCGGCATAGCGCGGCGCGGGTGGCAGACCGAGCAGGGGCACCAGGCCATGATCGGCGATCCAGATCTGGTCCTTGCGCAGGAACAGGTGCCGGGGCGACAGGCCGAGATGTGGCACGCCGCCACGGGCCAGTTCGTCGAGCGCCTCGGCCGCCTGGGCCAGCCAGGCGAGCAGGGGGCCGCGCTGAAGGCCCTTGTTGCCGCGTTGCTTCTCGATCAGAAAGCGATTGTTCAGAGAGCCTTCGCCGGTCTGCTGGGCGAGGATCAGTTCGCCCTGTTCGCCGCGCAGCAGGCGCGCGGGAGCCAGGCGCTCGTGACTCAGGGCCTGGAGCCGGACGACGCCCTCGCGGAACCGTTCGGTGATGCCCTGGATGAGGAGGACGCGCCAGCCCCGGCCCTCGCGGTCGCGGGCCTGCCAGGTCTCGCCGTGGGTGCTGCGATGGGTGAGGCCCAGTGGCGTCAGGTCGGGCAGCGATCCGGTCCAGGAGGCGCGTGCGTCGGCTGAGCCGAGCAGGCCGCCGCCGAGGCTGCCGACCTGTTCGAGGGCCTCGATCAGAGCCCGGCAGCAGGCGTGCCGTGCGGCCGGGTCCTTCGAGAGAGCCTGGGCGATGATCGGCCGTTCCACTTCCAGCAGGGGGGCCAGATCGGGTTCCTGGCTGGAGTGCAGCAGAGCGAGCTGGCGAGCGCTCTTGGCCTGGAAGGGCAGGTGGCCGGTGAGCAGTTCCATGTAGACGATGGCGAGGCTGTACTGGTCGCAGTGGGGGCTGATCTGGCCGCGGTACAGTTCCGGGGCGGCGTAGGTGGGCGTGACTGCGCCGAGGGGGCTGGACTGGGAGCCGGTGCGATCCTGCAAGCTGTTGACCAGGCCGAAGTCGGCGACCTTGACGTGGTCGGAGACGACGAACAGATTGGCGGGCTTGACGTCGAGGTGTTGCAGGCCATGCTGAACGTTGATCAGGTCGAGGACGTCGGCGGCTTCACGGAGGAAGCCGAGGAGTTCGCGGCGTTCGAGGCCGACCAGGCCGGCCTCGCGGCGTTGTTCGAGGACGTCCTTGAGGCTGCTGTCGGCCAGTTCCATGACGATGACCAGCTCGCCGGCGATTAGTTCGACGCGTTCCATGCCGAGCAGGAAGGGATGGCGAAGGCTCTTGATGTACTGGATGGAGCGGAGTTCTTCGGAGGCGGGGCCGGGTTCGTCGTCGAGACCATCACTGCCGGGGACGAACTTGATGGCCTTGAGGAGGCCGCCGGGGGCTTCGCACTTCCAGACTTCGCCATAGCCGCCCCGGCCGATTGGTTCGATCAGTCGGTAGCCGGGGATCGGCTCCGCGTCGGGAGCCTTGATCAGGGGTTCGCTGGCATGGCGTAGAGTGCCGGGCACGGCCACCGGAGGGGCCTCCTCTGCGGGACGAGGCCGGCTTGTGGCCTCGGAGGAATCGGATCGCTCCTGAAGGGTAGAACGTGAAACGGTCGGGGGCAAATCCAGGTTCGAGCATCTGCTCGTGGAGACGGGGCCGGGCGTTGCGGTTCTGGTACAGCTTTGTCTGAAGCTCGGGTGACAGCGGTAACCTCGGCGGCCAGCCCGGTCGTCAGAGCGTGAGCCGACACAGCGACTGTGTCAAAGAGGCTGCACGGAAAGCCCCTCGCCCCGGTACTCCGGGGAGAGGGGTTGGGGTGAGGGGTCTTCGTTTTCGCTGGTTTCGTAGGCATTCCCCCTCACCCCAACCCTCTCCCCCGGAGTACCGGGGGCGAGGGAGTCGCTTTCCGTGTTGTCTCAAAGACAAAAGGTGAACGATTCTTCAGAATCCCGCCTGTAAATCGTCCAGATAGCATTTGTTGCGACAGCTTTCGTTTCGGCATCGCGCTCGTTCGGGGCGACCACCGTGTACAATGGAGATATGTGCGAGATGGCGTTCGTTCGTTATCCCGACATCACTCTCCTGGAGGCGATTCCGCCATGAGTACCGCACCCCCGCCTGAACACGACCAGAGCTTCGCCGAAACCGCCCTCCGCCTGGGCGGCAAGAGCGAGGAGGAAGCTCGTCGCACCGGGGCTCTGGATAAAGCCGACGAGCAGGTCGAAAAACTCTTCCTGCCCCAGTATCAGACCATCAACAGCCCCGTCCACAAGGCCGTCTGGGACGGCAAGGTGCCACTCGATCTCTTCCAGCCACCGACACCGGCCGCCAGCCATCCGTCCGACACCGCCATGCAGGCTTCCCTGGAGGTCGTCCGTCGCCATCGCCAGGCTGGCACCATCTACGACGAACACAACAAGGTCCACCCCACCGTCCTGGCCGAGCTGGCTCAGGTCGGCTACTGGGGCATGCTCATCGATCCGAAATTCGGCGGCCAGGGGGCTCCGTTTCAACGCTTCAGCCGCTTCCTGACGCGCATGGCCACCCAGGACGCCATGGTCGCCGGCCTCGCCTCCATCCACGGCTGCATCGGTGCCGTCGATCCCGTCCGCACCTTCGGTACTCCCGATCAGAAGCAACGCTTCCTGCCCCGCCTGGCCAGCGGTCAGA
>CAYYJM010000168.1:6452-13823 GCA_964471755.1 uncultured Alcaligenaceae bacterium | reverse complement strand
ACCGCTGCAAACATCAGGCCAAGCGTGCATTACTTTCCTTACTGCCGATAGCCAGTGGCGAGTCTTCATTTAGCCGCCGGCTTGCCGGCCGTCTTCATGGCGAATACCCGCCGGCAAGCCGGCGGCTAAATGTCAGATGAGCCCTCGCTCCTTCTTCCGCTTCCGAAGTGCGGCCGTCACGTCCTTCAGGCTCAACGTGTTGAACACATCCTTCTTTTCGAGCCAGCCGCGCCGGGCGACATCGACACCGAATCGATACAGCGAGACGTCGTGCGTGCTGTGCGCGTCCGGATTGATCACGAGCTGCACGCCGAGGGCCCGGGCTCGCTTGCAATGGACCCAGTCCAGATCGAGCCGCTGTGGATGCGCGTTGATCTCGACCATCGTCCCGGCCTTCGCGGCCGCCTGAAGAACGTCCTCCAGGTCCACGGCGTAGCCATCGCGTTTGAGCAGAAGGCGGCCGGTCGAGTGACCAAGCATCGTCACCGCGGGATGGCGGATCGCCCGGATGATGCGCGCGGTCATCACCTCACGCGGTTGCTTGAAATGACTGTGGACGCTGGCCACGACGTAGTCGAACGTCGCCAGCAACTCGTCGTCATAATCGAGGCTGCCATCCTCCAGGATGTCCACCTCGGCTCCCTTGAAGAGATGGATGCCCTTGAGCTTCTGATTCAGTTCGTCAATCTGCTTCTGCTGCTCCCGGACGCGCTCGGGCTTCATGCCGTTGGCGATCGTCAGTGACTGGGAATGGTCACCGAGACCGAGATAGTGCAGGCCGAGTGCCTTCGCCGCCAGGGCCATCTCTTCCAGAGAATTCGCGCCGTCGCTGTACGTCGTGTGACAGTGGAAGACGCCCTGGATGTCGGCCGTCTCGATCAGATGTGGAAGGTGGTGCGTCTCGGCCGCCTCGATCTCACCAGTGTTCTCGCGCAGTTCCGGCGGAATCCAGTCGAGGCCCAGACCTCGATAGATGTCCGCCTCGTCCTTGCAGGGAATGAGTTCCTCGCCGCGGAACAGGCCGTACTCGTTGACCTTCATGCCGCGCTCGACGGCCCGAGTTCGCAGCGCGATGTTGTGTTCCTTGCTGCCGGTGAAGTGGTGTAGCGTGGTCGGAAACTGATCGTCCGCGACGACGCGGAGATCGACGTTCATCACGACACCCGGCCCGGCCAGGATGATGCTCGACTTCGTTTCGCCGTGGCCGGTGATCTGCTGAACGCCCGGCAGCGCGACAAAGCGATCCATGATCGGAACCGGGTTGTCGCTGGAGACGACGATGTCGATGTCCTTGATCGTCTCGCGCCGCCGGCGGATGCTGCCCGCCACCTCGATGCGGATGATGCCGGGCGCGGATCGCAAACCTTCGAGAACGGTCTGGGCCAGGGCGAGAGCCTGATCGATGCGGACTCGGCTGCCCATCTGGCTGAGGAAATCGATGCCCTCGAGAATCTTCTGCTGCGTCTTCTCTCCGAAGCCCTTGAGCTTCGCGACGTGCCCCTCGACGCAGGCGGCCCGGAGCTTGTCGAGGCTATCGATGCCGAGGCTGTCGTGCAGAGCCCGGACCTTCTTCGGGCCCAGGCCCTGGACGCGGAGCATGTCCACCAGGCCGGCAGGGATCTCGGCTCGCAGGTCTTCCAGAAACGGTAGTCGCCCCGTGCGAACGAGAGTGACGATCTTCTCGGTCAACGTCGCCCCGATGCCGGGGATCGAACCGAGTCGGCCCTGAGCGACGACATCCTCGATGTCCTCGTCCAGTTGCTCGATGACGCGGGCCCCGTTGTGGTAGGCGTTGCAGCGGAAGCTGCTCTCCCCCTTGAGTTCGAGCAGCGTGCCGATCTCGGCGAGGACGGCGGCGACCTGATCCTTCGTCATGGTCAACCCTCGCGCGCAAGAACCGCCGGCGAACCGGCGGTGAATGGATGGGTGCTTACTTCGGCTTTCGACGAGGCGTTTCCATCGGCAGCGACTGGGCCGACGGACAGTCCCGGGTCAGGGGGCATTCCGTGCAGCGTGGCTGCTCGTCGCAGAAGTCACCGGCGATCAGGCTGATGGCCTCGGTGAACTGCACGCCCTTGGCCTTGGGAATCTGATGTTCGAGGCTGGCCCGGACGGACTCCAGGTCGTCGCGATCCTCGTCGATCAGGCCCAGGCGCTGAACACAGCGCAGGCTCGGAGCATCGATCGGGATGGCATGGCCGCCCAGTGACTGCTGCGCCACCCAGGCACAGACGAAATCGTTGGCGGTCTTGAAACGGGAGAGTTTCTTGACGGCCTGCTTGAGGCCCTCCTTCTGCAACTTGTCCAGGTCGAACGAGACGTGGATCTCGAAGACCTCTTGCAGGAAGAAGATGATCCGGTGCGCCTTCGGCTCGGCGTCGAGCAGAGGTTCGAGGGCCTCCTCGACCTCGCGGTAGGAACTGACGCGGATCTCGTTCCAGTCGAAGAAGCGGGCCTTCAGGTTCTGGAAAGCCGATTCGGCCTCCGGCGTGGTCGCCCCTTCCCGGCAGATGCCCAGGATGACCTGTTCCAGAACGCTCCGCTCTTCCGACGCCTCAGACCCCTTGCGAGCCTGGGCCAGAACCTGGTTCAGCAGCCGCTGTTTGTTGGTCGTCGTTGCCATGTCGGTTGGCACACTCCGTTCGGAAACGGCAGAGAAGAGACCGCGCACGGGAGTCCCGTCCGCTCAGGTCTCCTCCGCCGGCGTGGAGGCCGATCCATCGGCACCCGCGTCCGGCATCGCCTCATCAGGGGTCGCATCGCTGGTGGTCGGCTCCGCCGTGGCGGCCGAGTCTCCCAGGGCCTCGTTGATCAGCCGGGTGATCTCCAGGCTGTTCTTGACGCCCTGATCCAGCACGAAGGTCAACACGGGCAGGAAGCGCGTCTGCAATCGTTTGCCGAGCCGGCTCTGGACGAAGCCGGCCGCATGTTGCAGAGTGCGCAGGGTCAGTTTCTGCTGCGCCTCGGTCCCCATCACGCTGACGTAGACCTTGGCGTGTTGCAGGTCGCCGGACACCTCGACGCGCGTGACCGTGGTCATGCGGACGCGAGGGTCCTGCAACTCGAACAGAATCGTCTCGCTGGCAACCTCGCGGATCACCTCGGCGATCCGGGCCAGGCGATGCGTCTTCATCCAACCTCCAGTTCGTGACCCAGGAATTCGGCGACCGGATGAGCGCGTAAAGCTTGCACGATCGCTTCAAACGTTTGTCGGATCGGACCGCTCTCGTTGCTCACCATGGCCAAACCCAGGATGCCAATCTGCCGGTGGTCCTCCGCATCGACCTCAGCGATGGAGACATTGAACTGGTTCCGCAGCCGATCCTTGATGCTGCGGATCACCTGTCGTTTGTCCTTCAGCGTCCTCGACTCACGGATCAACAGGCGGACCCGAAGCGAGCCGACGATCATGGTAAACGGCCAGCCGTGCCGGCCGAGACGAGCCCGGAGGAAACCGTACGAGCGGAACGACACGGGCTCTCGCCATCGCTCCGCTCACCAGAACCTACGAGAGGGTCCGCATCACCTGATCGATGCGGTACGCCTCGACGATGTCATCGACCTTGATGTCGTCGTAGCCGGCGACCTTGATGCCACACTCGTTGCCTTCCTTGACCTCGCGCACGTCGTCCTTGAAGCGCTTGAGCGAGTCGAGGCCGGTGGTCCGGTCGGCCGGCGGGTAGATGACCACACCGTTGCGGATGACGCGAACCTTGGCACTGCGTTCGATGACGCCCTTGGTGACATAGCAGCCGGCGATCGTGCCGACGCGGCTGATCTTGAACGTTTCGCGAACCACGGCTCGGCCGAGGAAGACGATCTCCTCGCGCGGCTTGAGCTTGCCTTCCAGTGCCGACCGGATGTCGTCGGTGAGCTGGTAGATGATGTTGTAGAGGCGGACCTGGATGCCGCGTTCCTCGGCGAGGGTCTTGGCTCCGTCGTCGGCGACGACGTTGAAGCCGAGGATGAGCGTATCTTCCGGCGAGGTCAGGGCCAGCTGCACATCGCTCTCGTTGATGCCACCGATGCCGGTGTGGAGCAGGCGGACGCGGACCTCCTCGTGCTGGAGTTTCTCCAACTCGGCCCGGATGGCCTCGATCGAACCGCGGGCCTCGGCCTTCAGGATCACCTTGACCTCGGTGACCTTGATTTCGCCGAGCCGTTCCAGCGACAGGGCCGGCCGGCGCGACATGGCCGCTTCCTGGGTGCGCGTCTTGCGCTTCTCGGCGATCTCGCGAGCCTCGGTCACATCCTCGACCACGGCGAACGGATCGTCGGCGTTCGGAACCTCATCCAGACCGGTGATCCGGACGGGAACCGTCGGCCCGGCCTCCTGGATGGAGCGGCCGAGATCGTTGTACATGGCCCGAACTCGACCGTAGGCTCCACCACAGACGATCGTGTCGCCGCGCTTCAGGGTGCCCTCGCGGATCAGGAGCGTGGCGAAAACGCCCTCGTCCGGATCGAGATGAGCCTCCAGGCAGGAACCGCGAGCCGCCTTCTTCGGATTCGACTTCAACTCCTTCATCTCGGCAACGAGGGAGATGGTGTCGAGCAGTTCGGGAATCCCCTTGCCGGTCTTGCCGCTGACCTGGACGAACTGGACGTCGCCGCCCATGTCGTCGGGGATGACCTGGTTGCGGATCAGCTCCTGGATGGTCTTCTGAATGTTGGCGTCCGGCAGATCGACCTTGTTCAGGGCGACGATGATCGAGACGCCGGCGGCCCGGGCGTGAGCGATGGCCTCTTCCGTCTGTGGCATGACGCCGTCGTTGACGGCCACCACGATGACGGCGATGTCGGTGACGTTGGCACCGCGAGCCCGCATCTTGGTGAACGCTTCGTGGCCCGGCGTATCGAGGAAGGTGATCGGCCGGCCGCCGTGATCGACGCGCCAGGCGCGAATCACCTGGGTGATGCCGCCGATTTCGCCGCCGGCAATGTCGCTCTCGCGGATCTTGTCCAGCAGCGTCGTCTTGCCATGATCGACGTGACCCATGATGGTCACGACCGGAGCCCGCGGCAGCAGGTCGGCCGGGTCGTCCGCCTGCTCTTCGAGGATCTTCAGCCGTTCCTCGGCGTCCAGTTCGCGCTTGATCTCCAGCTCGATTCCCTTTTCCAGAGCAATGGTCTCAGCCAGCTCCGGATCGAGGATCGAGTTGATGTTGATGCCGGCCACACCGAACTGCATCAGCTTGAGCAGCACCTCGCCCGACCGCATGCCGGACGCCTCGGAAAGGGATCGGACGGTGATCGGCAGCGAGATGGGGACCTTGCCCTTGCGCTGCTCAGTGCCCTTGCGTTGTTCCTTGTGCTTGTGCTTGTGGCCACCCCGGCGACGGCCGGATTCTTCCTGCTCGACCACCCGACCGGCACGGACGGCGACGCCTCCCTCGTCGCGACGGCGCTGGCGGTCTTTGTGGCGCTGATCGCGGCCGGCCACGCCCGGAGCGTTGCTCGCCGGACCGGCCCCCTTGTGGCCGGCACCTTTCTTGTGACCGCCGACTGGTTCGTCATCGGTTTCGTCGCCCGCCCCCTCACCGCCGACGGAGGCCGCCTGCTGGCCGGTGACCGGCTGCTGGGGCCCGCCCTGCTGCTCGCGCTGCTTGCGGCGCAGTTCCTCCAGCGTGATCGAACTGCGACCACCGAGCATGTCGGCAGAGATGTTGCCGAGTTTCTTCGGGCCCTTACTCTCTTGTTGACCCTGGGTCTGCCCGGGTCCGCCGCCCGTCTGTCGGCCTTGCTGCTGACCGATGGAGCGACCGCCCTGCTGGCCGCCGGGACCCTGCTGACCAGGACGCACCTGGCCGGGCCGACCCTGACCAGGCCGACCCTGACCAGGCCGATTCTGCTGGCCTGTCTGGCCCTGGCCGCCCTGGCCCTGACCCGGACGATTTCCGGTCTGCCCCTGGCCCGTCTGGCCCTGACCTGGCCGGTTACCGGTCTGACCCTGGCCGACCGGGCGACCACCGCCGACCGGCTGGTTCGAGCCAGGCCGCTGCGGCACCACCGGACGGACTCCGCCTGTTTGCTGAGTCGGCTGAGCAGGCTGAGCAGGCGTCTGAGCCGGAGTTTCCTGGCCGCTCGTGGGCTGGGGTGTGCCCGTTGTCGGCGGCGGGGTGTCACCGCCGGTTTGCGGCGGGCGGTTCCCTGCCTGCTGAGGCCGGGCATTCAGATTGCGAACCTGACCGTGGTTTCGCTGACCGCCCAGCGGACGAACCGGCTGCGGGCCACCGGGCCGCTGCGGCTGAGTCGGCGGCGTCGTCGCGGTCGGAGCCGGCGCGGTCGGAACCGGAATTGCCGGCGTGACCGCCGCTGGCTTCTGCGGTTCCTTCTCGACCGGCTTCTCGGTCGCTACCGGAACGGGCGCTGCCAGCGGAGTCTTGACCGTCGGGGCCTGCTCCGGTTGTGCCGGCGTCGGCTCGGTATCGACCGTCTCCTCGGTGTCGGTCTCGTCGGCCGACTCCTGGAGCGCCTCGTCAGGGGTGGTGATCGTTACCGGTTTCTTTTCTTCCAGGGTTGCAGAGGTAGGCACGGGAGTGGTTGTATTCTCCGGAGTGGAGACGACCGGCGTCTCGGTCGGAACCGCAGGCGTGGACGTCGTGGAGGGGGTAGGGACCGAGTCCGCAGGAGTGCCCGGCCGATCGGTGCGAACGCGACCGGGGGCCAGGGTGCGCATTTTCCTGTCCGGGTCCGGGACCGGGATCGGGCTACGAGCCGGTGCCGCTGTTTGCGGCCCGCGCTTGACGAGCGCCACGATCTGATCGCGCACGTCCGCATCCACGCTGCTGAGCTGGTTGCGCAATTCGATGCCGGCCTGCTTGCACAGGTCGATCAGCGCCTTGCTCTCCATGTCCAGTTCGCGCGCTAGTTCGTAGATACGGAACTTTTGTTGGTCCTTCTGCAAACCCGAACTCCCTTGGGTGAATCGGTCAGGAGGGTCGCGGCAACTGGCCGCTCTCCTCTATTCTAACCAGACTGGCCGGGAGGAAAAGAGAAACCTGGCTTCCCAGCAAAAATCTCTCGTCCGGCCGCCTTCAAGATGCCGACGGAGGCGTCGGCAAATCACTTGCCGAACCTTCCAGCGCTGCGGGTTCTTCGGTCTGTTCCTCGGACACCGGGTCTGCCGCCGGGTTCGGCTCCACCTTCTCGTCCGTCTCGGCGGATTGCTCCGCGCTGGTCTCGTTTTCCACGGTGTCCTGCGAAACCGGCTCCTCCTCGGGACCCGACTCCGGCTCCTCGACGGGGTCGCGGAACAGGGAATCGAGACTG
Organism: uncultured Alcaligenaceae bacterium; assembly: GCA_964471755.1. GTDB lineage: Bacteria > Planctomycetota > Planctomycetia > Gemmatales > Gemmataceae > CAYYJM01. The sequence continues at coordinate 6,551 of CAYYJM010000168.1, read as the reverse complement.
GGCACCGACTCCGGAGCGGAGGTCGGTTCGCCATCGCCCAGCAGGCGAACGGCGGCTTCAGTCGGCGAAAGGACCGTGCTGGGTGCTTCCCCTTCGGGC
>CAYYJM010000168.1:0-6442 GCA_964471755.1 uncultured Alcaligenaceae bacterium | reverse complement strand
CGTTCCCACTCCTGATCCATGTCGCCGCGCTCGGCCCGCTCCTCGGCCTCGGCGATGATGTCCATCGCCTGGTCCTCGCCGATGCCGGCCATCTCGGCCAGGTCACTTGCCTCGATCAGCGTCAGATCATCGAACGACAGGAAGCCCTCGGTGATGACCGCCTCGATGATCGCGTCGTCCACGCCGGCCATCTGCCGGAACCAGTACTCGGCCTTCTCCAGGGCCTGACCCAGTTCATCGTAGGTCATGATCTCGATGTCGCGCTGGACCAGCTTCGAGGCCAGCCGGACGTTCTGGCCACGCCGCCCGATGGCCAGCGAGAGCTGATCCTCCTTGACCAGGACGATCGCCCGACCGAGCCGGGGGTAGAGCATGACCTCCTCGATCGCGGCCGGCTGCAAGGCGTTCTGGATCAGCACCTGGAACGAGTCGTTCCAGCGGACGATGTCGATGCGTTCGCCGCCGAGTTCCTCGACGACGTTCTTGATCCGGCTGCCACGGACGCCGACGCAGGCTCCGACGGCGTCCACCTTGCTGTCGATGCTGCTGACGGCGACCTTTGAGCGGTAGCCGGCCTCGCGCGCCACGGCCCGGATCGAGATGGTGCCGTCCTGAATCTCGGGAATCTCTTCCTCGAACAACTGGCGTACGAAGTCGGGGTGCGTTCGGGACAGCACGATGCGGACGCGATGGCCCTGCTTGCGAACGTCGAGGATGATCGCCTTGATGCGTTCGCCGACGTGCGGTGTCTCGCCGGGAATCTGCTCGCTGCGAGGCAGAATGGACTCGGTCTTGCCAAGGTTGACCGTGGCAGCTCCGTGATCGACGCGCGTCACGTTGCCGACGATCATCTCACCCTTCTTGGGCTGGAACTCGCGGATGAGGGTGTTCGTCTCCTCTTCCTTGAACGACTGAATCATGAGGTTCTTGGCGGAGGTGGCGGCGATCCGACCCAGCTCCTCGGGGCTGATGCTCCGCTCGCCCTTCCGGGCGGAGACCTCACCCGTGGTGCGATCGATCGTGACGGTGATGTCGTCCTCGTCGTCGTACCGCTTCAGGATGGCCAGGCGGAGCGCCTTCTCGATGGCGGCGAAGATGACCTCGCGCGGGATGGCACGTTCGCGATGCAGTTCATCGACCTTGCGCAGCAGATCGGGGCCGTTCATGTTCGTCGCTCCTGGCGGTGGCCTCGCATGGTGGTCCGGCGGCAAATGAAAAAGGTGGAGCCAGGCCCCACCTCCCCTCCAGCCGACCGGGCTGGGCTGCCCCTGGCGATGCCTAGGCATCGGCGGGCGGTGTGTCGTCGCATCGCGCGGCACGGACAGGCCGGGCGGACGAGCCACGCAGAAACGAGGCAACCAGTGGCGTTCGCGGATGCCGGAGCAGGTCTGCTACCGAGCCGGCCTGCACGAGGCGACCGCCATCGAGCAGGGCCACGCGATCGGCCAGGTCGAGTGCCTCGTCCTGATCGTGGGTGACATGAACTATTGTCGGAGGTGGCGTGCCGAGGAGCAAGGGCAACCTGCCACGAATTTCGGCACGCGTCGGTGCGTCCACCTGCGCGAGCGGTTCGTCGAGCAGCAGAATGGCGGCCCGGCGTACCAGGGCCCGGGCCAGGGCGACGCGCTGCCGCTGACCACCGGACAGCGTCGCGGGCAAGGCCGACAGCACGTCGTCGACACCGAGAGCGACAATCACATCGCGGAGATGGCCCTCCACCGGCTGGCAGCCGAACCGCAGATTCTGCTCGACCGTCCGGTGCGGATAGAGGGCCGGCTCCTGGGCGACGAGGGCGACACGCCGCTCGTGCGGAGCCAGGTTCCGGGCGTCCTGGTTGTTGATGCGAAGTGTGCCCGAGGTCGGCGTCTCCAGGCCGGCGATGAGACGGAGCAGCGTCGTCTTGCCGCAGCCGGATGGCCCCAGGAGCAGGAGCCATTCGCCCGAGGCGATCGACAGGGTCAGATCGTCCACGGCCCGGACGCGCGGGTAGGCCCTGGTCAGGCCGAGCATCTCGATCGCCGACATGAGGGGCTCCTTTCCGTCAGAGCCGCGCACGCAGCGAGGCCGCAGGCCGAGCGGAGTAAGCGTGTCTCGACCTGCACGACAGGGCGGAGTCATCGCCCCAAAGCCCACACGTCCGGGCCTTGGTGCGCTTACTTCGCTCGGCCTGTGGCCTCGCTGCGTGCGCGGCTCTGATACTACCAACCTACCGGATGGCCACCCGGGCGGGGTAGAATTCTCCTGGTGGAGTGGAGGCGAACCATGACCAACGCGGAGATCGCACAGGTGCTGCTGAACGAAGCCCGAACCCTGACCGGACGGGCGTCGGCTCTCTACCGAATCCGTGCCTACCGACAGGCGGCCGCCTGGATCGCGATGTATCCGCGCGAACTGGCCGAGGTCCTTGCCCGGGAAGGCCGCGCCGGCCTGGAGAGAGTCCCCGGCGTCGGCTCTCATCTGGCGATCACCCTGGAGAGCCTGCTTACCACCGGCGAGGTGCGCCACATCACCGCCGAGTCGGCGCACCGGGAACCGCGACGGCTGGTGACCAGCCTGCCCGGAATCGGCACGCTGATCGCCGCCCGCCTGCGTGATGAGGCCCGGGTCGAGACGGTCGCGGATCTGGCCGCCGCACTGGAGAATCAAGATCGAGCCCTGCCAGGGATCGGTCGTCGTCGCCGGGCCGCCCTGCGCGAGGCCCTCGACGAACGCGAACGTGAGCCGATCGCCCCGCCGGATGAGCCGGACGTGATCGACCTGCTGGCTGTGGACGCCGTCTTTCGCGATCAGATCGGCGACGAGGAGCCGCTTTTCGTCCGTTCGTTCACCTGGGCGCGGGCCGGCTTTCGCTACCGGGTGGACCTCGATCGCTCGGCCCTGGCCTACCAGCTGGACCGGGTCGGCGATCGCGTGGTGATCCATTTCAGCAACGGCGAACAGGCCGGCGAACAGGCCGGCGAACGCCTGGTCGAGACAGAATCGGAAGGCGATCTGGCCGGGCATCGGGTGGTGCGCGGCCGGGAGGAAGAGTGCCGGCGGAGGCTCGCCGTGCGAGCGTGACCGTTGCGGACGACCGGCTTCGTCGGTAAACCGATCAGGAAGCCAGGCCGTTACCGCACGAGATCCGCCATGCTCCAGGCCGTTCAGAAGCTCCTCGGGTTGATCCGCTTCAGCCATACCGTGTTCGCTCTGCCGTTCGCCCTGACCAGCGCGGCCCTGGCCTGGTACGTTGCCGGGGCCTTCGACTGGCTCCAGCTCGTCGGCATCCTCCTGTGCATGGTCCTGGCCCGCAGCGCCGCCATGGCCTTCAACCGTCTGGCCGATCGCGACCTCGATGCACGCAATCCCCGCACGGCCGGCCGACACCTTCCGGCCGGGAGCCTGACCGTCGCCCAGGTGACGATCTTCACGATCCTCTGCTCGCTCGCCTTCGTGGCCGCGACGGCCCTGTTCCTGCTCCGCGATAACCCCTGGCCGCTCTACCTGTCAGTGCCCGTGCTGCTGTTTCTGCTCGCCTATTCCTGGACGAAGCGGTTCACGGCACTCTGTCATTTCTGGCTCGGGGTGTCGCTCTTCCTGGCTCCGGTGGCGGCCTGGATCGCGATTCGTGGCATTCCCGACTGGCCCGAGGCGGCGATTCCGCTCCTGCTCGGCGGCGCGGTCCTGTTCTGGGTGGCCGGCTTCGACATCCTCTATGCCTGCCAGGATGTGGACTTCGATCGCCAGGCCCGGCTGCGGAGTCTGCCGGCCGCGCTCGGTGTGCGCGGTGCCCTCCGCGTGGCTGCTCTGTGCCATCTCGTCGTGATGGTCCTGCTGCTGCTGCTGCCCCTGGTGGCGAGTCCGCCGCTGGGATGGGTCTACCTGGCGGGAGTGGGATTCGTCGGCGTGCTGCTGGCCTACGAGCATTGCCTCGTCTCGGCCGATGATCTGACGCGGGTCAACGATGCCTTCTTCAAGGTGAACGCGGTCGTCAGTCTGGGCCTGTTCGCGATCGTCCTGGTGCAGCTGGCCTGGGCTTACTGGCTGAAATGAAAGAAGGCGAGCGAGGGGTGTTCCCTCGCTCGCCTTCGGATCAATCGGGCCGACAGGATTCGAACCTGCGACTTCGTGGTCCCAAACCACGCGCTCTACCAGGCTGAGCTACGGCCCGTGTGGACTCTCTCAGCATAAGGAGAGTCCGAGGAAAACGCAAGTTCGCGATTATCGACGTAATGCCTCGACCAGCCGCTCGAAGTCGTCGTTGCTGTCGAAGGTGAGCAGGATGGTGCCGCGATCCTGGGCCTTCAGCTTGATCTCGAACTTGACGCCGAGCTTCTGACGCAGTTCGTTTTCGATGCCCAGGACGTGGGAAGTTTTCTCGACCGCCGGGCCGCCACCGCCTCCGCCGCCACCAGTCGAAGCGGCCGGTTCGCTCTCCGCTGGCGGCTGCTTGACCAGGGCCTCGGTCGCATGGACCGACAGACCGCGGGCGATGATTTCCCGGGCCAGGGCCTTGAGCCGCTCGCGATCGGCGACCCCCTTGAGGATCTTGGCATGACCGAGCGTGAGCTGGCCGGTGCGGATCGCTTCCTGAATCTCGTCGGGCATGTCGAGCAGGGCGACGAGGTTCGTGATCGTCGAGCGAGCCAGACCGAGCCGGGCGGCCAGCTGCTCGTGCGTCATGCTGAACCGTTGCAGGTAGTCGCGAAAGCCCTGGGCCTTCTCGATCGCGTTCAGGTCGGTTCGCTGGATGTTCTCGACCAGGGCGGCCTCGACCGTCTGCTGATCGTTGAAATCGACGATGCGAACCGGGACCGCGGCCAGGCCGGCACTCTTCGCGGCCCGCAGCCGGCGCTCACCTGCGATGAGCTGATAGTGGTCGCCGACCGGACGGACGACCAGCGGCTGAAGGATGCCGTGGGTCTTGATGCTGTCGCTGAGCGCGTTCAGCTCGTCGTCGTCGAAGTTCCTGCGGGGCTGGTACGGATTCTCCTCGATCGTCTCGACGGCGACCTCGGCCAGGGCACCCGCCGGGCCGTCGTCGTTGCCACCGCCGATCAGGGCATCCAGCCCGCGACCCAGCCGTGTTTTTTGCTCCATGTTCATTCTCCTCGGTTCCCTGAAGGAACGGAACGGGGCGGGATTGTACGGTGGAGTTCTACACGGAACAACGTGGATTTTCGGAGCCGTCTTCCCGGGTGGTGCGTTCCGCGCAGAACATGCGACGGGCGCAGGTGCGCCCATCGTCAGAAAAGGTCAGGGGCGACAGGCAGGCCATCCCTGATGTTGGGATTCTAACGGAAGGATTCAACACGATTCCAGGTCGGTTGTGAGAAACGTCGGTGCGCGGCTGCCTGTCCGAGATGCTCTTTTTTTTCGTCGCGGCATCGGGTTAAGATCCCTCTCGCCGACGTCGGAACCGTCGGCTTTCGGAACCCAGGATTGGTCGCCTTGCTCCCGGCAAGGCGATGGCCGGCTCTGCTCCACGACGTCACCACTCGCACTCCTTTCCTGTTCGCAGACCGGCTCGAAAAGAAGAGGCGTTGATGATCCGTATCTCGCTCCCCATGCGCCCTCGCGGCGCAGCGATGTCGTCTTGCCGACATCCGATCTCCACTCCCTCGACGCACCCGGTTCTCCTCCTCGTGGACCCCTGCTCCTCGGCTAGCATCCCGTAACGTACCTCCCCGATCGGCCTGATCTCGACGTAGCCACCCCGACCGCGCCGCACGCGGCCCATGGGGTCGTACGCCGACCCGCCAGCGAGACAGAACCCGGATACTCGCATCCGGGTTGGAGGCCCTTTCATTCGCGCAAGGATGCCGAGAAATGAACCGCGCTCCCGTTCTGTTCCGAGTGGATGCCACCCCCCGTCACGGCTGGGAATCGCTCTGCCGCTGTCTGCTCTACGCCCAGGCCCTGCAACGTCGCCGTCGCCAGGCCTGCTTCCTGAGCCAGCTGGAGCCGACCGAGATCGTTCCCTTCGTCAAGCGTGGCGGCAACGAATGGATCGAGGCTGGTGCCCCGGCCGGCTCTCCCGACGATCTGGAAGAGATCACCCAGGAAATCCGCCGGCTCCAGCCCGCCGCCGTGGTCGTCGATAGTCCCGACGTGCCGGAAACCTACCTGGGCTCGCTTCGTCGCATGGGCGTCTGCGTCGTGACCTTCGATCACCTGGCCAATCGCACCTTCCCGTCGAACCTGGTGGTCAACCCACTCCTCGGGCCGGCCAAGGAAGACTACTCGTACACGCCGCGAACGCAGTTGCTCCTGGGCAGCCGGTTTGCCCTGATCCGGCCGGAGATCCGACGTCTGCGTCTGATCCGGGCGCAGGAGCCGGTCATGCCCATCCGGGCGATCGTCGCGCTCGGCGAAGAGGATCCGCAGAGCCAGGCGGGCCACATCGCCAAGCTGCTGCTGAACTGTCCGAAGGTGGCCCGGGTCGATGTCCTCGCCCGGCCCT
>CAYYJM010000167.1:0-13830 GCA_964471755.1 uncultured Alcaligenaceae bacterium | reverse complement strand
GTCCAGAGGAGCTTGCCAGTGGCCAGGTCGAGACAGCGCAGACCGAATCGGCCCAGATCGCCGTGGAAGCCGTAGATGTAGCCGTCGTGGATGATGAGCGGTGCCATCAGGCTCATCAGGTCGCGCGTCATCCACTTCTCGTGGACGGAGATCTTGCCGTCCTTCTCGCTCAGTTCCAGGGCCGCGGTGCCGACGCCGTAGGCCGCCGAGACGAGCAGGACATCACCAGTCCAGACCGGCGTCGAGCAGGTCGCATCGAAGCGGTTGCCGAACGGGTAGCGAAAGAGTTGCTCGCCCTTGACCGGGTCGATGCCGAGAAAGGCCTGGCCCGTCGGTACGATCAGCAGCCGACGTTTGTGCCAGTCGATGGCGATCGGCGAGGCGTAGCCCATGGCGTCGTCGCCGAGTTGCCAGACGACCTTGCCGGTCTTGCGGTTCAGGGCCAGGACGGAGGCTCCCTTCGGCCCGCCGGGCTGGACGATGACCCGATCGCCCTCGACCAACGGCGAGGCGGCCTGACCCCAGTAATACTGCTCGTTGCTGCGATCCTTGAGGCTGGCGATCTTCGCGATGTTGACCTTCCACAGTTCGCTGCCATCGGCGAGCTTCAGAGCGGCCAGCTCGCCAGTGGGCATGAGGGCGTAGACGACGCCCTCGACGATCGTGGGAGTGGCGCGCGGTCCGGGGCCGTGACGCTGCTTGTCGAGATAAGCCGGGCCGAGTGCGCGGAACCAGCGTTCCTTGCCGGTGTCGGCGTCGAGGCAGAGGACGCCGGTCTTGCCGTCGCGCTGGATGGCGGTGACGACCTTGCCCGCGACGATGGCGAGCGAGGAGAAGCCGGAGCCGCCGGGCACCTGCCACAGGGTCTTCGGCGGCGTCTTGGCCCAGTCAAGATTGAGGCCCGTCTCAGTGGACAGGCCGTTCCGATGTGGGCCGAGCAGTTGCGGCCAGGCGGCCGGCCCCCGGGCGATGGCGAAGAGACCGGCGAACCCCAGCAGAGCGACAGCGCGGAGGAGCAAGCCCATGAGGAACCCTTTCGCGAACGGCCACGAACCGGCGAGGACGCTCCGATCAGTCTACGGTCGAGCCGGGCGAAATCCAGACGAGGCGATGGAGCCGCCAAAACGTAGGGTGGGCGGGAGCGCCACCGACGCCCAACCACCCCGGAAGGCCCGCCACAGCGTAGGCCCACCGATGCTCCGACGGGAGCGCAGCGACACCGCAGATGGCATTTTCTGTACGGTGTCGCTGCGCTCCCGAGCGAGGATTGGTGGGCCTGCGCTGTTCTGGTCACCAGTGGCGATTAGGCGGCAGTGGCGCTCCCGCCCACCCTACGTCCTGGATTGGTGGGCCTGCGCTGTTCTGGTCACCAGTGGCGATTAGGCGGCAGTGGCGCTCCCGCCCACCCTACGTCCTGGATTGGTGGGCCTGCGCTGTTTCGGCTTACAGGGGTGATTGGGCGGCAGCGACGCTCCGGCCCACCCTACGTCTCGCCAGTACGGAATACCCCCGGCCTCTCGTCACGAGTTGCACGGTCGTCACGATTCTGTCACCGTGGCGTGAGAGAATCGTTCTTCCGGCGCGAGCCTTCGACGGGGATGCCGTGTCTCTGCTCGATGGGACGTCGAGAGGATCCGATCATGAACGAGAAGCGCTGGCTGGCGGCGAACGACCTGGAAGGGATGTTGCAGTTTCTGCGCATCCAGCCTCTGCTTCCGCTCAGGCTGGTCGATCGCAAGCTGATGTACTGGATTGCGGAAGCTCTCCGCAAGTACCGGCTCGCGGACGCCGGCGTGGACCTGGTCATCGCCTTCGCGGATGGCCATCTGACGGTCAAGCAACTGCGCCGCCACGACGACTTCTACCTGTTGCCCGGTTGCGTGTCACGCTGGCTGCACACGAACGTGCCGCTGGCGGCACAGCATCTGGCCCAGGAACTGGGTCGGGGAGCCCGCGTCGTCCGACGCGGCTGGGATCATCAGAACCGCCGCTGGGTGGACGATTCCGAGGCCGTCAATGAGTGGGCTCCCCAGGAACGGTGGCTGATCGCCCTGCTGCGCGAGTACTTCGGCAATCCGTGGGCCGTGGCCAGTCCGGACTGGCTGCACTTCCACGGCGGCGTGGTGCGCCGCCTGGCCGAGGAGATCGAACTCGACGCGGCCTGGGATCTGATGCCCATTCTCGGCGATGCTCTCGAAGACGCCGGCTGCGCACAGGCCGACGTCCTCGACCACTGCCGGGCCGACGTTCAGCACCGCAAGGGCTGCTGGGTTCTCGATCTGATCCGGCCGGAGAGCTGAACTGTGGCGGACGCAGGGGAGGGCGGCTGGTACAACAACCACCGCCCTCCCCCGTGACTCACCGCACCAGGATGCCAGCCGATGCCTGACGCACCGTCCGCAGTTCCCAGTCCCGACGATCGCGGCCACCGCCGCGCCCTGGTGATCGTCTTCCTCGTCGTGTTCATCGACCTGCTCGGCTTCGGCATCATCCTGCCGTTGCTGCCCTTGTTCGCCAAGAGTCACGTCGCTCCGCTACTCGGCCCGGATACGGCTCTCGGGGGAATGGTCGTCGGTCTGCTGATGGCCTCGTTCTCGGCGATGCAGTTCTTCTTCGCTCCGGTCTGGGGCCGAATTTCGGACTCGATCGGTCGCCGACCGGTGCTGCTCATCGGCCTGGCCGGCTCCGTCTTCTTCTACGCCCTGCTCGGCATCGCCCTGATGCTGCCGGCAGGGACGCCGGAGCAGGCCGGCCTGGCCCTGGCGTTGCTGTTCGTCTCGCGCATCGGCGCGGGCCTGGCCGGGGCGACAATCTCCACGGCCCAGGCGGTCATCGCCGACAGCACGACGCCCGATCAGCGCAAGATCGGCATGGCCCTGATCGGAGCGGCGTTCGGCATCGGCTTCACGTTCGGCCCGCTGATCGGCGCGCTCTGTCAGGCGCTCGCTCCGGAGGCCCCACAATGGATCGGCTTCGCGGCCGCCGGCCTGTCGCTGCTGGCGTTGATCCTCGGGAACGTGTTGCTGCCCGAGACGCGCGTCTTCGGCTCGGCATCGACCGGCAAGCGCTGGGTGCAGGTGCGGATCATTCGCGAGGTTCTCGCCCGGCCGGAGCTGGGACCGGTCATCCTCGTCTTCTTCCTGGCCTCGCTCGGTTTCGCCAGCTTCGAGGTGACGCTGGCCCTGATCAATCGCGATGCTCTGGGGCTGCCCGAGGCGAAGAACTACCTCATGTTCGCCTACGTCGGCCTCGTCCTGATGCTGACCCAGGGCGTCCTCTATCGCCGACTCGCGCCGCGTCTGCACGAGACGACCCTGATGACGGTCGGCATCCTGCTCATGGGCCTGGGTCTGGCGAGCCTTGGCGGCATGAACGCGAGCCTCGGTCAATCCTGGCTCGACTACTCCGGTCGGCTGGTGTGGATGATGCTCAGCACGACCGGTGCGGTGATCGGCTTCGCGTTCCTGACGCCGTCGGCCCAGGCGCTCATCTCACGCCGGGCCGACCCGCAACGGCAGGGCGAGATTCTCGGTGTCAACCAGTCAGCATCGGCCCTGGCGCGCATTCTCGGGCCGATCATCGGCATGTCGCTCTATGAGGCAACGACGAACCATCTGCTGCCGTACGCCTTCGGTGCAGTGCTGCTGCTGCTCATGCTGCCAGTGATGGGACGAATTCGGGGCAAGTGACCTGGCAGGGTCACCCGAATGAGACGCCGTACTCGAAGCCCCGCTTGCCCTCGATGCGTCGGCGGACGCAGCCGAGCAGGGCCCGGTTGGCGACCGGAGCCCAACCGGGGAATTCGAGATAGATCCGGTCGTGTTCCAGCGGAGCGCTCAGAGTCAACCGCAAGCCGGTGCGCGAGAGATCGATCCCCTGGGCCGGTCGGGGTTCCCAGCGTCCGCTGTCCTTCGCCACCCAGACCCGCAGCGGATGATCAAAGGGCCAGCGTGGTTCGGTACGCTGCTCCGGGGCCGGATTGATGTACGTACGAAGCGACTGGATCAGGCGCGTCCCCTGCTTGGCCAGGAGTTTCTCGGCTTCCGGTAGGTTGCCGCCCACGGCTCGCAGGGTGATCTCGGCCTCGCGATTGCTGCTCTCAGCGAGGTCACGCGGCAGGAGCTTGACCACCACCTCGATCCCCCCCTCGGGAGGAGTCCACTGAAAGATGCTCGTGCGCGGCATCGTCACGATCAGATGGATAATGTGCGTGTCGGCGCTGGGAGAAGGCATCTTTCGGCCACCCCACTGGTGGCGAAAGCCCTCCAGCTTCAACGGAAGGGTGCCGGGAAGAAGGTGGACCGGGTATCGACTTTCCCAGGCTCCGCCCGGCAGGATGCGGTAGTTGTCCTGGCTCTGCTGAAGGCTCTCCCCGCCGGTGGCCTCGGCCAGGAGTGCCTCGACCAGTTCGCTCCAGGGTGGCAGCGATTCGTCGGAGGGCCCTGTCCGGCCGAGCAGGGCGGAGAGAGGAAGGACCGAAGGAAAGCCGGTCGATCCCCCGGAATCCTGACTGGCCGCCAGCAGGGCATCGAGGAAGTCCAGACACGACGCGTACCGGGCGGCCGGATCCTCATCCAGCGCCCGACTCAGGACCGCGCGTTCCGGGGCGTGCAACAGATCCAGGTCGAAGCGGGTCTGGCCGCGACGATGATGCTGGCCACTGCGTGGCGGGATCCCGGTAATCGCCTCGGCATAGATCAACGCCAGGCTGTACTGATCACTGGCTGGCTCGCCACCCCCCGGGGTCATCGTCTCCGGAGCGGCGTAGCGTGGATTCAGCGCGGCGGCGGGCTTCTTCAACGGCATCCAGATCAACGGAATCAGGCCCGCTTCGGAGAGTCGGACCTCGCCTTGTTCGAGGAGAATGCTGTCCATGCTCAGGCCGAGGTGGCTCGTTCCGGCTTCGGAATGCAGCCAGTCGAGGGCCTCAGCGATCGGGTAGAGCCAGCGAATCAGGGACTCCTGCGGGATGCCGGACAGCCCTTCCGCTCGGCAGGCGTCCAGTTGGTCGCGCAGGGTTTCGTCCGGCATCTCCTCCAGCAGAACGAGTCGGCGTGTCGGGCTGACGACGATCTCGGTCGGGATCAGGCTGGGGTGGCGCAACTGCTCCAGCGAGGCGATCAGGCTCAGTGGTGGATCGATCGGTTGCAACAGCCAGCGTGCCAGGCGTTCGTGCCCCTCCGGATCGCGGACTTTCCACAGATCGCGCAGAGCCGTCTGGTCCAGACACTCCACCAGGTGGTAGCCAGGCAGGAACTCCAGCGGCGTCGTCCGTGGGCCCTCGCCAGGAGTGGACGTCCGGGGACCCGGTGCCGGCTTCACTCCGGACGTTCCTGTCGGTCGCCGGAACAGCCCCGATTCGGATGCGGAGCCCGGCACCAGCCACGCCGACGGACTGGGCAGACGCTCTCCACCGATCAGCGCCTCGATCAGTGCCGTGCAGGTCGGAAAGCGGCTTTCCGGATCGCGGTCCAGGGCGCGGGCCAGGATCACGCGGTCGGCGGTCGTCAGGGCACTGAGATCGGGACCGGCCAGGTGCGCCTGGGTGAGTTGGCGGGGAGAACTGGGGCGAAACGGCGTCGTGCCGGTCAGCATCTGCTGATAGACGATGGCCAGGCTGTACTGGTCGGTCGATCGGCTCCAGGTGCCGACGAGTCGCTCCGGTGCGGCGTACAACGGCGTCAGACCGCCCTGGGTCGCCGCCCCCCCGGTCGTGAGGCCGGCCACCAGGCCGAAATCGCCCACCTTGGCGTGGGCTCCCACCAGGAAGACGTTGTGCGGCTTGATGTCCAGGTGCTGCAATCCGTGCTGGATGTTCATCACGTCCAGAACCTCGGCCACCTCGCGGAGCAAGGACAGCAGCAAGGGGCGAGGAATGCCTCGCTCGTTCTTCTGAACGTACAGCTGGTGCAGGTTGAAGAGATTCTGATCGGCCAGTTCCATGACCAAAATCAGCGTGCCCTCACTGACTTCGATGCGTTCGATGGAGAGCAGAAAGGGATGGCGGATGCCCTTGATCCACTGGAGCGCTTCCAGTTCCTGGGCGGCCGCGGAACGGAAGCCTCCCGTCCCGGAATCGCGAACGAACTTGATCGCCTTGAACAGGCCGCCAGACACCTCGCATTTCCAGACTTCCCCGAAACCGCCCTTGCCGAGCGGTTCGACGAGGCAATAGCCCGGCAACGGCTCAGCCCCGGCTTCGAGAGCCGCAAGGGGAGGTGGGGATGTCATCGATTGCAGGCGGTCCACGGCGACCTCCGTTTCAGGGCTCGCTCCTTCCGAGCGAACTCGGGCACATGACAAGCCTAACTCAGGATTGGCAGAAATCCAGTTACGGGGACTGTTCTGGTCAGGAGAACCCTGCCGCCGGCTGCCGTGGCCGTCATCCTCCGATCAATCCCACCTCTGGTCAAAAACGATGAATGAGGAACGATGAACGATGAACGATGAAACGCAATCCCGGCCGGAAACCGGGCGTGGGATTGCGAAGTGGGCCTGGATCTGGCAACATCAGGAGAAGGTTTCCTTGACTCGGAACGACGGAGATACCCGCATGCAGCTCCCAAACCAGCCGCTTCTCTCCCGGCGTGCCCTGCTCCAGCAAGCGGGCGGAGGCTGTGGGGCCCTGGCCCTGAACTGGTTGCTGGCCCGCGATGGGATCGCCGGATCGGTGCCGGGCGAAAATTCCCTGGCGGCCCGGAAACCGCATCACCCGGCAAAAGCCGACTCCGTCATCTTCCTCTTCATGGTCGGTGGACCGAGCCCGGTCGATCTCTTCGAGCCCAAGGCGGAGTTGACTCGCCAGCACGGCAAGCCGCTGCCGGAGAGCTTCGGCAAGCCCGTCTCGCAGTTCACCAGGGGGGACACTCCCCTGCTGGCCAGCACTCGCACGTTCAAGAAGCACGGCCAGTCCGGTCTGCCCGTCTCCGATCTGATGCCGCACCTGGCCGGCTGCGTCGATGACCTCTGCTTCCTGCATGGCTGCCACGTCACCAGCACGGTTCACGCTCCGGCCATGTACGAGGTTCACAGCGGCCGGCAGTTGATGGGGCATCCGTCGCTCGGCTCCTGGGTGACGTACGGCCTTGGCTCGGTCAGTGACAACCTGCCGGCCTACTGTGTCATGCTGCAACCGGAAGGGCCGCCGGAGGGCGGCGCTCCGTGCTGGGGCACCGGCTTCCTGCCGGCGGTCTACCAGGGGACGCTCCTGCGGCGCGGTGCCAGTCCTCTGCTGCACCTGAAGCCGCCGGCCGATGTCGATCGCGGTCGGCAGCGCCGTACGCTCGATCTGATCCAGAAGATGAACGCGGTTGATCTCGATCCGGCCGACACGGAGTTGACCGCCCGCATCGCCTCGTACGAGCTGGCCTTCCGCATGCAGCAGGCCGCTCCCGAGGCGGTGGACCTGAACCGAGAGACCGAGGCGACCCGGCGAGCCTACGGCCTGGAGGACGCTCGCACCCAGGACTTCGGCTCGCGACTTCTGCTGGCTCGCCGACTGGTCGAACGGGGCGTTCGCTTCGTGCAGGTCTATTCCGGTGGCGGCCCTCTGGTGACGCAGTGGGACGCTCACGACAATCTGAACGCCAACCACGAGAAGATGTGCGGCCACGTCGATCAGCCGATCGCGGCCCTGCTGAAGGATCTGAAGCAGCGCGGCCTGCTGGAGCGGACGATGGTCGTCTGGGCCAGCGAGTTCGGCCGACTACCGACGTCGCAGGGCGGCAAGGGACGCGATCACAACCCGTATGGCTTCACGATGTGGGTGGCCGGCGGCGGCTTCAAGAGCGGCCTGGCCTACGGTGCCACCGACGAGTTCGGCCTGTACGCCACCGAGAACCGGATGAGCGTCAACGACTTCCACGCCAACCTGCTGCACGCTCTGGGCCTGGATCACGAGAAGCTGACCTTCCTGCATGGCGGCCGCGACGAGCGACTGACCGACGTAGCCGGGCGCGTCATGCCGGAGTTGTTCCGCTGAGCCGCACAAGGCGTCGAATCCGGTAGCGATCCGTTCTCGCCTGAGGTATCTTCGCGGTTCCAGACCTCCCTGTCCTCGGGGACCGCGACCATGCTGCGCAGCTTCCTCCTGCTTCTCCTCCTGCCGCTGACCGCATCGGCGGCCGAGCCGACCTTCACACCGCCGACAGGGCTCGCCCTCTGGCTCGACGCCACCCGGATCGAGGGCAAGGACGGTTCGACCATCTCGCGCTGGCCAGATGCGTCGCCGGCACGGCGGGACGTGACCCAGTCGGACGCGGCGAAGCAGCCGAAACTCGTTCGCCGCGAGAAACTCGCCTTCGTGCGGTTCGACGGCGTCGATGACTGTCTGCGTCATGTCAGCAGTGAGCGAACCAGCCAGGGAGCGACGGTGTTCGTCGTCGCCAGTCCGCACGCCAATCCGGGAGAGTTCCGCGCGTTCCTGGCGGCGAATGCGCCGAAGCGACGCGATTACGAAACGGGCTTCACGCTCGATCAGGGACCGTTCGGGTCGATCCGATTCGACACGCTCAACGTCGAGGGAGTCGGCTTCGGCGGAGCCCGCGATCTGCTCGATCAGAGCCATCCCTTCGGCACCGTGCGACCGATCGAGGTGAGCATCGATCCGGGTGCGAAGAAGGTGTCCTTGCAGGTCGATGGCAAGCCGTGCCAGAGTCGGCCGCTCCAGGGTGGGGCGCTGCGGCTGGACGAGATCACCATCGGGGCCCGGTTCTACACGAATGGACCGGGAGCGCAGGTGCCGCGCGGCTTCCTCGCCGGTGACCTGTGCGAGGTGCTGCTCTTCGAGCGTGCGCTGACGGAGACGGAAGCGAAGAGCGTGCGCGAGTATCTGCGGACGAAGTGGGCCGGGCTCAAGGAGACGCAGCCACAGGCGACGCCGGGCGTGCCCTTGAAGACGGTCGAGAAGCCGCCGGCGGTGCAGTTCTTCACGCCGGGCTTCCGCGTCCGGGAGTTGCCGGTCGATCTCACCAACATCAACAACGTTCGCTACCGCGATGATGGCGTCCTCGTCGCGCTGGCCTACGACGGCAACGTCTACCTGCTCGACGACACCAACGGCGACGGTCTGGAGGATCGCGTCCGCCTCTTCTGGGAGGGCCGGGGCAAGGTCCGGGGGCCGATCGGCCTGGCCCTGACGCCGAAGGGCTACGCGAAAGGGCGCGGCGTCGTCTTCCCCTGCAAGGGCAAGGTGATGATGGTCCTCGACACCGACGGCGACGAGAAGGCGGACAGGGAGATCGTCGTCGCGTCGGGATGGAAAGAACTGCCGCACGGCGTTGACGCCCTCGGCATCTGCTTCGATCCGAAGGACCACGCCATCTACTTCGGCCTGGGCTGCGCCGACTTCACCAACGCCTACCAGGTCGATGGCACAGGGAAGGCACGCTATCGGACCGACAGCGAGCGGGGCACGATCCAGCGCGTCAGCCCGGACCTGGCGAACCGCGAGACGGTCTGCACCGGAGTACGCTTCACGGTCGGCCTGGCGATCAACGGCGAAGGCGATCTGTTCGCGACGGATCAGGAGGGGGCGACCTGGCTTCCCGACGGCAATCCGTTCGACGAACTGCTCCACATCGAGCGCGGCCGACACTACGGCTTCCCGCCTCGACATCCCCGGCACCTGCCGGGCGTCGTCGATGAACCGAGCGTGTTTGACTACGGGCCGCAGCATCAATCGACCTGCGGGCTGGTGTTCAACGACGGCTTCGGTCCCGAAGCGTGGCGCGGTGACGCGATCGTGTCAGCGTACAGTCGTGGCAAGCTCTACCGGACGCACCTGGTGAAGACGCCGACCGGGTACGTCGCAAGCAACCACCTGCTCGCCTCGACGGCGATGCTGCTCGCGGACAGCTGCGTCGGGCCGAAGGGAACGCTGGTGCTGGCATGTCACAGCGGCGGTCCGGACTGGGGCAGCGGGCCGGCCGGCAAGGGAAAGCTCTTCAAGGCGGAGTATCACGCGGAGCCGCAGCCGGTGGCCGTCTGGCCGGCCGGGCCGGGCGAGGTGCGCGTCGCGTTCGATCGGCCGCTCGACCCGGCGACGCTGCCACGGATGCGCGGCGCGGTCGAGGTGCAGTACGGACGCGCGGTCCGGGCCGGCGATCGGTTCGAGCAGCATCGACCGGGCTACGCCGTCGTGCAGCAGCAACAGTTGACCCCACGCCACGATCTGCCGGTCGCCGGAGTGAGCCTGACGCCCGATCGGCGGACGCTGATCGTGACAACGGCGACGCACCGCGACCCCGGATATCACGCCCTCACGCTGCCTCGGGCGGAAAGCGAATCGCAGCATCCGCAGACGGATCTGGATTACACGCTCAACGGCGTCGAGGCGACCTGGACGCCGCGCGATGGCTCGCCGACGACGCTCTGGCTGCCGCACCTGGACCTGGCGGTCGCCCGGAACCTGACGCGCGGCAGCGCCGCACACGACGCTTTCTGGGAGGCCCTGAAGAAGCCGGGAACGCTGACCCTGAAGACCCGGCTCGACCTGACGAGTCTGCTGCATCCAGCCGTGCAGCCGGGAGCGAATCGCGGCCATGACTGGCCGGAAGAGGCCGCCGAGATCCGCCTGTCGGCCGGGAGCGTTCAGGTCGTCGGCTGGCCGGGCGAGATTCTGCGTGAGAAGGCGCTCACCCGCCTGCGGCTCCCGGCGACGGCGGACCATCAGCCGATGGTGACGCTGACGCTGGACCAGCCCCGCCTGGCGGTGGCCTGGCGCGGCAGCGATGACGTGTCGCGGGCACTGCCCTTGCACCGGATGACGCTGCCCCGGGCACCGCGCGGTGGCGAAGAGATTCCGCTCGTGCGGACGATTCCAGAGATCGTTGGTGGCAGCTGGGCTCGCGGTCGGCGACTGTTCTACGCGGGAGCGGCCGGCTGCGCGAAGTGTCATGCGATTCACGGCGTCGGCAGTGCCATCGGCCCGGACCTGAGCAATCTCGTCCACCGCGATTACGCCTCCGTCCTGCGTGACGTTACCAGCCCGAGCTACGCCCTGAATCCGGACCACCTGACGCACCTGATCGAGACGACCGATGGTCGGGTGCTGACCGGAGTCGCGCGAACCGTCGGCGACGCGGTCCACGTCGGCGACGGTCAGGGGAAGATCACCCGATTGCGGCGCGATCAGATCGAGGCCATGCAGCCGGTGCCGATCTCGACCATGCCGGAAGGACTCGGCCAACTCCTTTCGCCCGCCGAGATGAAGGACCTGATGACGTTCCTGCTGACCGCTCCGACGATGCCGGCCGATTTCAAGGGGCCACGGCCCGGACCGCGCAGCCGGGCGGAAGTCACGGCGGTCCTCGCGGGCTCGTCGCCGTTGCCGGAGAAGGTGCGCGCGTTGAACGTGCTGCTGGTGAGCGGGCCGAAGGACCACGGGCCAGGCGAACACGACTACCCGGCCTGGCAGCGGGCCTGGCGCGAGCTGCTCGGCGGAGCGGAGGGCGTGACGGTGAGCCAGGCGAGCCCCTGGCCCAGTGCCGAGCAGTGGCAGAAGGCCGACCTGGCGATCGTGTTTCAGCACGGCACCTGGAATGAACGTCGGGCGCTCGACGTGGATGCGTTCCTGGCTCGCGGCGGCGGTCTGGTGCTGATCCACTGGGCCGTTGATGGGGCTCCAGACGCGCCAGGGTTCGCGAAACGGGTCGGCCTGGCCGCGCCGAATGGCAAGATCCGCTTCCGGCATGGGCCTCTCGAACTCGACCTGACGCCGGGGAAGGGGCATCCGATCCTGCGCAACCTCGACACGCTGAAGATGGTCGATGAGAGCTACTGGAAGCTGATCGGCGATCCGGGCACGATCCGACTGCTGGGCACGTCGCGCGAGGACGGCCGGGCCGAGCCGCAGTTCTGGACGGCCGAGCGCGGCAAGGGCCGTGTGTTCGTGTCGATTCCGGGCCATTATTCGTGGACGTTCGACGATCCGCTGTTCCGGGTGCTGATCTTCCGGGGGATGCTCTGGAGCGTGCGCGAGCCGGTGGACCGATTCAACGCCCTGGTCTGGCCCGGAGCGCGCGTGGCGGAGTGATCGTCCGGCCGTCGGTGGCGGCCCGATGGAGGCCGCCACCGAGCCGGCGGCGGTCACTTCTTCGTCATCTCGTCGCGGATCTTCTCCAGCAGCTTCTTCGTGGCCCGGATGCCGTCCGGCTCGCTCATCTTGCGGCCCTCGAACTCGACGCCGACCCAGCCGTGGTAGCCGGCATCGAGGACGATCTTCATCAGCCGCCGGTAGTCCATGGTCGTCTCGTTGCCTGCCGAGTCGAAGTCGTACGACTTGGCGGAAACTCCCTTGGCGAAGGGCATCAGTTCCTGCACGCCCTTGTAGCGATCGTAGGTCTTGCCGCCGCCGAGGTTGAAGTTGCCGAAGTCGGGCAGGGTGCCGCAGCGTGGATTGTTCACCTTCTTCATGACGGCCGCCAGCCACGCGCCATTGGACGACAGTCCGCCGTGGTTCTCGACGATGACGTTGATGCTCTCCTTGGCGGCGTACTCGGTCAGCTGAGACAGGCCGTCGGCGGCTCGCTCCAGTTGCTCCTCGTAGGTCCCATCGCTGGCGGCGTTGACGCGGATGGAGTGGCAGCCGAGGAACTTGGCCGCGTGGACCCACTTGTGGTGATTCGTGACGGCCTTCTTCCGCGCCGCGACGTTTGAGTCGCCGAGTTTCCCTTCGCCGTCGCACATGATCAGGACGCTGGTCACGCCGTTGTCGTCGGCCTTCTTCTTCAGCTCGGTGAGCGTGGCCTTGTCCTCGGCCTTGCCCTTGTAGAATTGATTGACGTACTCGATGCCGTCGATGCCGTAGTCCTTCCTGGCGATGACGGCGAAGTTCATGGCGTTGAGTTTGCCGCCGAAGAAGGCGTTGTGCAGCGACCACTGGGCCAGGGAGATCTTGAACAGGGGCTTGTCGTCCGGCCGGGCCTGGATCGACGGCAGCAGGGTCAGCCCCCCGGCCGTCGCCAGGGTCGAGTGCAGGAAATCGCGGCGTGAGAATCGCATCGGCAGGACTCCTCGGAGAGCAGGGGGTCAAGTCGAAGCGATTCTACGGCCTCGCCGACGTATCCGCCAGCGGCGAGGCCGACAGCGCCGCGTGACAAAATGTCAGCCGAGCGCCGGAGCGCTGCCATTGTGGCAGCATTCCATCTCCGTCTGCCGGCCTGGCATCCGGCCGCAACCTGCTTTTCGCCTGTGGCTTGCGGCATTGCGACGACCTGGCACGCCGGTTGCTGAAGAGATGCAGTGCCATGAGTCAAGAGTCCCCCGCGCCGGGGCGGCCAGACCTGAAGTCGTGCGGCGTCCGGCGGTTTTGCCAGAGATCAACAAGGAGATTGCTGCATGGCAGCGAAGCAGCTGACCTACAGTGACGAGGCGCGGCAGAAGCTCCTCGCCGGCGTGAGCAAACTGGCCCGAGCCGTCCGCTGCACCCTCGGGCCGCGCGGTCGCAATGCCGTTATCGACAAGGGCTGGGGCAGCCCCAACGTCACCAAGGACGGCGTCACCGTCGCCGAGGAAATCGAACTCACCGACGTCTACGAAAACATGGGCGCGCAGCTGGTCAAGGAAGCCGCCAGCAAGACCAGTGACATCGCCGGCGACGGCACCACCACCGCGACGGTGCTGGCCGAGGCCATCTACCGCGAAGGTCTCAAGATGATCGCGGCCGGCCATGATCCCATGGCCCTGACCCGCGGCATCGCCCGCGCCGTCGAGAAGGTCGTCGAGGACCTCGAAGGGCTCGCCGAGAAGATCGACCCCAAGGACAAGAAGAAGATCACCGAAGTCGCCACGATCGCCAGCAACAACAACGTCGAGATCGGCAAGAAGTTG
>CAYYJM010000166.1:0-14134 GCA_964471755.1 uncultured Alcaligenaceae bacterium | reverse complement strand
TGGCGGAAATGCTGTGCCAGCACGGGCCAGATCTGGCCCGATTCCTGGGGATGTCCGCTCTCCATGAGCAGGTGCGCCAGTTCCCACATCCCCGAACGATAGCTGCTCATGCTCATTGCCTCGCGGTAGGCATCGAGCATCCGTAACTTGCCGAGACCCTGCAACAGCGACCAGTATTCACGGACCTCGACCTGACGAGATCTCCACGCAACCCGTAGAAACGCCAGGTTGGCCAGCAGGTCGTTCAGGCCCTGCCAGTCGCGCACCTGAGCCCGTTGCCACGGCAGTTCCTCGATGGCTCGCGGCGACAGCCGGTCGGCATCGAAGTGGGCGATCAGTCGCTGCCGGGCGGCCCTCTCCGGCTCGGTCGGGTCGCTCGCCGACGACTCCCTCAGGCCGTCCGGCGTCATCCGTGACCACCGCTCGAACGGATCGTTCTGGTCCTCGTCCCGCTCCCAGCCGAGGTACTTCGTTTCCACCGCCCGACGCATGCTGAGGTGGTAGAAATCGTAGAGCCCATCCCGCGACAGCAGATACGCCCCGACGTGCTTCAGCAGCGGAAACAACTCGTCCGCGTCGTCGCCCAGGTCGGCCACCAGCGCTTCCAGTTCCCGATCGCTCAACCCCTTGCGGGCGCAGGCCAGCAGAGTCAGCACACGCCGGACCAGCGCCGGCCGGAATTCGTCCTCCAGACGCTCGAACACGCTCATGAACAACCGCGTCGTCGCGTCGCCGTCACGCGGGAACGACGCGATCAGTTCGCCGAGCCGCTCGAATGACCCTGAGCCGCGCAGCTCCTCCAGAGCGACCATCAGGTAGAGCGGATTCCGCGTCGCCGGGTTGGCCAGCAGGGCATCGACCTGCCGATCGTCGAGCGTCTTGGCCACCACCTTCGGCACCGCCCGAACGATCTCGCGCCGCTCCGCGTCGGTCAACGGCGGCATCGGCACATCGAGGTAGACACGTTCGCCGAACGCGCTCAGGACACGCGGCGGTCGCTGCGGCCCAGTCACACAACTGGCGATCACCTTGACGTGAGGCGGCAACTCCTCCGGCAGCCAGGCCAGCGACTCGGCCCGCCTGTCGGCGTCCAGCTGGTTCAGCGCGTCGAAGACGAACACGACCCGACGATCCTCCGGGATACTCGCCAGGAAGGCGTTGAACGTCCGCGGGATCTCGTCCTCGTCGTCCGGGATCGGCATCGCGAAATCGAAGGCGGCCTTCATCTCCTGGCACAGTCGGCGGAGCATCGTCGGCAGGGCCGTGGTCCACGGGCTCGCCCCGACGAAGTGGCTCAGGATCAGCACGTCGGGATGCTCCCGCCGGAAATCACGCACGAACCGGGCCAGGGCCGACGACTTGCCCAGGCCGCTCTCGCCGGTCACCAGCGCCGGCATCGTCGCCTCCGAACGGGCGTAATCGCGCAGCCGCTGGTAGACGTCCTCCCGGCCGATGTAGATGCGCAGCCGGCTCTCGGCGAAACGTTCGTGCAGATCGCGTTCCGCCTCCAGCGGCGCGACGTTCGGCGGCTCGGCCGGCAGGCCGAGTTCCGCGACGATGGCCTCCCAGAGCCACGCCTCGACCGTCTTGCCGAAAGCGTCCAGCCCGTCGAGCTTGCCCGGCGACCGATTGACGCGGTCCCACAGGTCCGCTCGCCAGGCCGCCGGATACGTCGTGACCGAGAACGGCCCGGAACGAAGCTCGGCCTTCAGGGTCTCCAGCCGGGCCGCGCCCACGGCGTCCGGTTCGAGATAGTCACGTCGCCGGGTCGCCTCGGGGATCGTCTCCAGGGCCGCTCCGTCCCGCAGGCAGAACAGGGCCCGCTTGCCCGCCGGCTCGAGCAGCGCTCCGACGCGGATCTCCAGGTCCGTGACGCCCTGGCCGGAAAGGTTCGCCACCTCCGGGAAGCGCCGCAGTGTGTCGTCGGTGAGCCGGCCGGGAACCCAGCCGTAGCGATGGCCGAGGAACGCCAGGAAGAACGGCCGACACTCGCGCACCTGATCGAGGCAGAGGCCGACGACCTGCTCACTGCGTGCCTCCTCCTCGGTGATGCCCCAGCGCAGGTCGATGTCGGCCAGCTCGACACGGTAGGGCAGAAGCCGCTCACGCAGGCCGGGGAAGACCTTCTTGACGAGGTGATCACGCTCCGCGTGCATGTCGCGGAACGTCGAGGACAGG
The DNA here is from genome assembly GCA_964471755.1 of uncultured Alcaligenaceae bacterium. Taxonomy (GTDB): domain Bacteria; phylum Planctomycetota; class Planctomycetia; order Gemmatales; family Gemmataceae; genus CAYYJM01. The sequence goes on along the minus strand of CAYYJM010000166.1, from coordinate 11,956 downwards.
AACAGCCGCACCGTCCGCCAGTTGCTTGCCATGGGCCTACTCTCCTGCGGAAACCGACGTGTCGAAACGATTCTGTCCCTGATGGATACGCTCAGTCAATGAGATTTGTGTCATTTCGCAGTACACGGCGTCCAACCCGAAGCGGCTTCCCGAGTAGAATGGAGTTGTCGCCTGAACCAGGAGGGGGGCGATGATCCGCATCCTGATCGTCGGTGCCGGCGTTGGCGGCCTGACCCTGGCGGCGTTGCTCGAACGACGAGGCGTTCGGGCCGTGGTCGTCGAGCGAGCCGCCAACTTTGAACACGCCGGGTACATGCTCGGCCTTTTCTCCCTCGGCAGTCGGGTGCTGCACGGCCTGGGCCTGTACTCGCGCTTCGTGGATGCCAGCCTCGTCGCGTCACGCTACGAAGTCCACAACGATCGTGGCCGCCTCACCAGAACCTGGTCGCTGGAGCCGCTCAACCAGCGTTTCGGCCCAATCCTCAACGCGACCCGACCGGAACTGGTCGCCATCCTTCGGGCTGGCTTGCGCGACACACCGATTCGGTTCGGCACCGCCCTGGAAAGCCTGGACCAGTGTCACGACGAGGTGAACGCCGTCTTCAGCGACGGCTCACGGGAGACATTCGATCTCGTCGTCGGGGCAGACGGGATACATTCGAGCGTGCGTCAGGTCGTCTTCGGCGCTCAGCCGGTGTTCGATACCGGCTGGGGCGGCTGGGTCTGGTGGTCGAAGCAGTCGGCGAGCGCGGCGGAGACGTTCAACGAATACTGGGGAGTCGGGCGGTTCCTCGGTGCTTATCCCACCCGGCGTGGTCTGGGCGTATTCGCCGGAGCGCCCGTGGTGGACGGCTTCGACCTACCCGGCCCGGGTCGGCGCGAACGGTTACGACGACACTTCGCCGGACTCGGCGAGCAGGTCGAGGCGATGCTGGAGACGCTACCGGACGACGACGCCGAACTGTTCTTCTGGCGGCTGGCGGACGTCCGCTCGCGGGAGTGGGTGCGCGGGCGGGTCGTCCTCCTTGGAGACGCGGCGACCGGGTTCCTGCCGACCGCCGGCGTCGGGGCCTCCATGGCGATGGAGTCGGCTGCGGTCCTCAACGATGAACTCTCCCGAACCGATAACCGCTTCCTGGAGCATGCCCTGCGACTCTACGTCCAGCGGCGAAAGCGTCGCGTGGAGCGTATCCAGGGCGATTCACGCGGACTGGCTCGGTGGATGTTCGTTTCGGGGTCGTCGCTGGCCCGACTGCGCGACTTCGCGGTGCGATTCTATTCGCTGGAGTCGCTGGTGAGCAGCCTGGCCCGATCGTTCGAGGAGCCGATCTGACTCCGACGAAGAGTCACCGGCTAACTGAGGTAGCGTTTCAGGAGCAGCCGCTCCAGTAACCAGGCGAGCAACGCCAGGCTGCGATCGTTCTGGTCGCGGGCCGGCACGAACTCCGAGATGAAGATGCCGGCGATCTTCGGCGACCACAGGGCCAGGATCGCGTGCAAGAGCTGGAGCGGGGCCAGGCCGAACGGAATCGGCGTCGCCACGGCCGGGAAGTGAGCCGGGTCCAGTACGTCACAGTCCAGATCGAGGAAGACACGCGTCGCCCGGTCGCAGATCGCGCGGACGGCGGTCAGCACCCGTTCGGGTTGCGCGGCCAGATCCGCCGCGCCGTGGGCGGCATGAAACGTGCTGTGAATGTGTTCATCCGGCAAGAGTAGCTCGCGATGGCCCAGATTCACCAGCGTCGGCAGCGGGCCATCAGCGTGCAGGAGGAAGTTGCCGTGCGACAATTCCGGCGAACAGTCGGAGAAGTGGTGAATGTCAAGATGAGCGTCGAACTGGACGACGACGCTTTCGCCCTCCAGACGGGCGATCTCCTCCAGGACGGGCAGGACGCTGAGATGATTGCCGCCCAGCCAGATCAGGAAGTCGCCCGCACGGAGTGGAGCCCGAACGGCCGAACGGGCGGACCTGCGCCAGTTCGTCAGATCGTCGAGACACTCGAAGGACCACTCCTTGAAGCGGACGTGTGGCGTGTAGGCGCGCGCGGTCGTGACGACCTGCTCTCGCCGGTTGTCGGCCAGGACTTCCCGCAGTTCATCACCGAGAAGCCGAGCTCCTTCGCCCGCGCAAGCCCCTCCAAACCGATCGAAAGGAAAAATCGCCACGGTCGTTTTCATACCGCCCCATTTTCTCTTGACCCTTTCGCTCGCTCCGATTGTACAATGCCAACCATCGTGTCGCAGCCCGTTCCGAGAAGAAACATGCAGGCCATTCACGATTACTACGTCGCGGCGACGGCAACGGTGGTCGGCGACGTGCAGCTCGCGCCGGGAGTCAACATCTGGTTCGGCTGCGTCGTTCGCGGCGACCTGGCCTCGATCACGCTCCAGGCTCGGGTCAACTTGCAGGACGGCGTCATCGTCCACACCGATCGGGGCGAACCGCTGGTGATCGAGGAGGGGGTGGTGGTCGGTCATCGCGCGGTGTTGCACGGCCGGTGCGTCGGCCGGGAATCGCTGATCGCCATGGGAGCCGTCCTGTTGTCGGGCTGCGAGATCGGTCCCGAGTGCATCATCGCGGCAGGGACCGTGATCACCGAGGGGCGGCGTATCCCGGCCCGCTCGCTGGTCATGGGCGTTCCCGGCAAGATCGTTCGCCAGGTCAGCGACGAGGATCTGGAACGAACGCGAGCGATCGCCGCCCATTACCTGGAAATGGCCCAGCGACATGCGCTCGGAGCGTTTCCTCCGCCGTGGTTGCGCTCGCCCACCCCTGGCACACGTTGAGCCGAGGGGATATGCTGACTGAAACCCGTCCTTCGTCGCGGTGATTTGCCTCGAGGTATCCGAACCGGTGACTAGCGAAACCCTCATTCTCCCTGCGCTGGATTCTGCGTTTGAGCAGGCCCAGGCTCCGATCGGGGACCGCCGCACCGACATCGAGACCAAGTTGGAGCGTGCCGCCGCCCTCGTACGCCAGGCCGGCTGCCAGGGCTTGCTCGTGCTGGAGCCGGAGAACCTGGCCTGGATCACCAGCGGAGCCCTCCAGCGCACCGTGCCCGATCCATCGACTGCCCCCGGTATCTACTGCAACGGCGGCGGCCAACGCTGGCTCCTCTGTACTAACGCGGACACGCAGCGCTTTTTCGACGAGGAACTCGACGGCCTGGGTTTTCAACTCAAGGAATGGCCCTGGCACTGGGGCCGCGAGACGTTCCTGAACGAACTTTGCCAGAATCGAAAAATAGCCTGCGATACGACGCTGGGTGAGTGCATTGTGGTTGAGCCGACTCTCCGACGACAGCGGTGTCGGCTGACACCCTACGAGCAGGCCTGTTTGCGGTCGATTGGCCTGCTGGTGGCTCACGCCCTGGAGGCGACCTGCCGACAGATCGACCGTGGAGTGAGTGAACGCGAGGTGGCCGGCCAGATTGCCCATCGGCTCATGCATCGCGGGGCGCTACCGATCCACGTTGGCGTGGCGGCCGATGGGCGATCACGCAACTACCGGCAGTTCTCGTTCACGTCCACGGCGATCACGAAGTATGCGATCGTCGTGGCGACGGCAAAGAAGTATGGTCTGTGCGCGACGGCGGCACGAGCGGTTGCCTTTGGTGTGCCGGACGCGAGTTTTCGGGCGGAGATGAACGCCGTCTGCCGGGTGGCTGCCAGTTTCCTGGCCTCGACCTGGCCGAACGCTCTACCGGGCAAGATCCTCCAGGCCGCTCGTCGCATCTATGCCCTGAGCGGGTATGAACACGAATGGCTGCAAGCTCCGCAGGGGCACCTGCTGGGGCGGCGTCCTGTCGAGGCCCAGATTTTGCCGAAGACGGAAGATCTGCTGGAAGCCGGCCAGGCTCTGGTCTGGAACCCGACAGCGGGAGCAGCCAGCGGTGCGGATACCTATCTGGTTACCGAGAATGGGCCGCGCTGTGTCACGCCAGCGGAGAACTGGCCGTTGAAAAAGATCAAGATTCAAGGGGCTGAGTTTGTGCGGCCCGATGTCCTTCAACGCTGACAGGATGTGCGATTTCGCCACAGACCGGGGCGAAATCGCACATCTCCGCCTAGTCTCGGTGAGGGCTGGGCACTTCGGCCACCCTCACCGAGGAAAGCGTTCAGGAAAGAACTTTCACGGCCGCAGCGCTTTCTTCCAGGATGGCCAGCTCGCCGCGGACGATGGGGCAGTCGCTGGGAGCCTTGATCCCCAGCCGAACCCGGTTGCCCTTCACCTCCAGGATCGTGACGACGATATTGTTGCCGATTCGGATTGTTTCCTCGTTCTTTCGGCTCAACACCAGCATGTGGATACCTCCGTGCTTCATCCAGCGGATGTTGTGAACAGGGTGCTAGCCCGAGTGCAAAACACCAGTGCCTCTTGCAGGGCAGCTCACCTGAACAACTTCGGCGATCCTGCGTTCGTTTCTGCATTCCCAGGAGGGCGGCCGATCTGGGAGTCTCTTCTTTACCCGGGTTCTCTTCCCTACGCCGATGCCAGCCGTTACTTTCGGCAAACTCCATGAATCGTAAAGACGGCGGAATCGGCACAACCCATCCGGGTCGATCAGGACATGTGCAAGTCGGATGCCAATGTCAGAGTTCGCGGTGCGATCTTTTTCTTGCGCGGCGAAATCACCCGGCCTTCCCGGACCACGATGACCCGCACCGCCCGGACGGGAGTCGAAACCGATGGTAACGTCACCGAGGTTGGTTGAGAGGGAGTCGTCACAGTGTGGTGCATCTCGCTTCCTCCTGTACGCATGTGTTCGTAACAATAGTACAGGTTCTCCGGATGCGGATCAAGGGTGGAGCGGAGGTTTGTGCGGGTTTTTCCGAGTTTCGCGTCCAGTTGATCCGCTCGGGCCGGGGCGGGCCGCCGCTGGTTTTCCTCCCTCGTCGCGGAAATTCAGTCTGCCGCCGACCTCGACGGGCTGATAGAATGCCAGGACTGAACGCAGGCTCGACGGATCGGCCGACGAACGAACTCGCAATGCCCCTCCGAGAGGCTCTCCCATGACACCCGACGTACTCAGCTTGATCCTGGGAGGCGGTCGCGGCACCCGCCTGTATCCGCTCACCAAACTCCGCAGCAAGCCGGCCGTCCCGGTCGGCGGGAAGTATCGCCTGATCGACATCCCCATCAGTAACTGCATCAACAGCGGCCTCAACCGCATCTACGTCCTGACGCAGTTCCTGAGCGTGAGCCTGCACCGGCACATCGCCAACACCTACAAGTTCGACATGTTCTCGCGCGGCTTCGTCGAGGTCCTGGCCGCCCAGCAGACCAACGAGACGGCCGACTGGTATCAGGGCACCGCCGACGCCGTTCGTCAGCAGATCCGCTACGTCCAGGACGACGCCTGCTCGCATGTGCTGATCCTGTCCGGCGACCAGCTCTACCGCATGGACTTCCGCAAGCTGATGGAGACGCACCAGAACACGAAGGCGGACATCACCATCGCGGTGCTGCCCGTGCCGCGTGATCAGGTGCCCGGCCTGGGCATCGTCCAGGTGGACGACTCCGGCAAGGTGACTGGTTTCGTCGAGAAGCCGCAGACCGAGGAGGCGATCGCTCCCCTGGCGACGCCGCCGGAATGGGCCCGACGGTTCGGCGTCGATGCCACGGGTCGGCCCTTCGTCGCCAGCATGGGCATCTACCTCTTCTCGCGGAAAGCCTTGCTGGAGCTGCTCTACTCGCAGCCGCTGGCCGCCGACTTCGGCAAAGAGATCTTCCCGCGCTCGCTGCGGGCCCAGGCCATCGCCAACTACAAGGTCCAGGCCTACCTCTTCGACGGCTACTGGGAAGACCTCGGCACGATCAAGGCCTACCACGAGGCGAGCCTTGCTCTCGCCAGCGATAGCCCGCCGTTCGACTTCAACAGCCCCGAGGGCGTCATCTTCACGCGGATGCGTTTCCTGCCCGCCTCGCGCATCTGCAACGCCACCATGAAGGAAGTCCTCATCAGCGACGGTTGCGTCATCGAGAGCGGCGCGAACATCGAGCGCAGCGTCATCGGCGTCCGTAGCCGGATCGGTCGGAACGCCACCCTGCGCGAGGTCGTCATGATCGGTGCGGATCGGATCGAGACAGACCTGGACCGCCAGCGCAACCGGGAGCGTGAGGTTCCGAATCTCACGGTCGGCCATGACGCCGTCATCGAGCGGGCCATCCTGGACAAGGACTGCCGCATCGGAGCCAACGTCCGCATCGTGAACGAGAAGGGCATCGAGAACGCCGAGGCGGAGAACTACGTCATCCGTGACGGCATCGTCTGTATTCCGCGCGGCTCGGTCATCCCCGATGGCACCATCATCTGATCCCACGCTCACGCGGGAGATTGCCTCCCTCCTGCTGGGCGACCTCCAGGAGGTATTCTCGGTAGCGCGGTTCCAGGCTCGCCCCGAAGCATTCGCCGAAGTCGGTCCAGCGATGGTCCGGCGTCCGGCGCGTGGCGATCATCTCCAAATAGCGCCGCAGGGCACGCGGCCGCTCGCGCATGAGCAGGCGGAATAGTGCCCAACCCTGAGCGTAGCCGAGCAGCACCTGCTCGCGCGTTCCCCGTGTCAACCAGGTGTCATCGGCCACCAGTTCGCGCAGAGACAGCAGACGATCCTGCTTCAAGGCGCGGGCCAGGTCGCTTGCGCGGGGTCGGTTCGGAGCGTCCGGCCCCTGCCAGTGACCGTTGATTGTCGGCTCGAAGTAGACGGCCAGGCCCTCGGCCAGCCAGGCCGGCGTGTCTCCCTCGCGATTGAGCAGGCCACAGTTGAACGACAGTTGATGGGCCAGTTCGTGCATGATCGTCGCGGTGTTCACGGTGGCCTGGAAGTCGCCCACGTTGCGGCGAAACGTGCCGAGCTGGCGTGCCTGGACCAGCGATGGCCGCTGACGCTGACGTTCACGCAGGCTCGCCTCGATGGCTTCCCGCTGGGCGGCGAAGGCTCGGTTGCGAGCGAAGTCGTACACCACCAGCCGATTCGATTCGGGATGGTAGATCCCCGTGACGTTGTCCGGCATGCGCCGGCCGAGGTACGCCTCGAACGTCGCCTGGTCATCGAGAGCGACCATCTGAAGCCGGCCGCTCGGCGGCTTGAGAGCAAAGCCCTTCTCGCGGAAATGGGCCAGGAACTCCGGGTAGATCCATTCGCCGTGAAAGAGCATCAGTTCGAGCATCTCGTCACTGGCCGTGCCCATCGCCACGAAGTGTCGGCTATCGAGCCGACCGACGGCCCGCTCCGTGCCCTGGACGAGCCGTTGCAGATCGCGGACCAGCTGGATTTCGCCGACCGACTGCGGGTCGATCCGGGCGACGGTCGTTCGCGGCACGATCCGGAAGCCCGAGCAGATCAGGCCGCAGCCCGGTCGGGTGTCCTGATCGATCAGCAGCAGACGCACCGTCTTGCCGGCGTGTTCGGCGACGGCGAAGCAGTAGTCGGCCAGCCGACCGGCCTGGCATCGTGGCAGAGGCCCGTTGTCCTGGCGGCGCAGGTAGACACCGCCGGGCAGTTCGAGCAGCACGTCGAGCTTGCGGTCATCGCTCAGACCCGCGGGTCGGAGCGCGGCGGCCTGAAAGACCAGCGAATCGGCGTCCGCCGGCAGCGTGAACGTCTGATGGAGCAAGGCCGTACGACTGGGAACGCCGGCGTCCCCACTCTGGACGCCCCAGCGGAGCGATGGTCCTCCGGTCAGGCTGGCGGCACGAAAGCCGGTCCCCTCCCAGCCGGACAGGCTGCCCCGAGGAAAGGACAGATCGATCGGGCCAGGCAGGCCAAGACAGAGAAACAACGCCGCTGCGGTCATCGCCGGATCTCCTGGCAGTCGGGGTCTGTCGGAAATATGGCTCGCGAACGGAGCAAAGGCCAGCGGCGGTCAAATGACGAGAGGCCGACCACGAAATACCTACAGGGGAGTGCCTTTTGACAGGGCCTACGGAAAAGCGATACAATCACAGCGAACCCGGGATCCTTGCCACGAGAGCATCATGGTTGTGAAATCGTTCCCTGGCTCGCTCAATCGCCTGGCCCTGATCCTGCTCGGTCTGCTGCTCGTCAGCCAGACCACGCGGGCGGAGCCGACGACCGGCCTCGTCGTCCCCGTCTCCTCGAAGAATATTCTCGAAGTGGGCGGCACCGTGCTGACCACGGTGGACGCACCGCTGAAGGCGTTCGAGGCCCGCCGCAAGGAGCAGGGCACGCCGGGTGTGTTCAAGATCGTGTTCGACTTCAACCCGGACGGTCAGCCCAATCGCAGCGACAACTTCGGGGCCTGCTACGAGTTGGCCCGCCGACTCCGCGCCCTGGAACAACGGGGCGTCCGTACCATCGCCTACGTTCATGGCGAGGTGTCGCGTCATTCCGTGCTGCCGGTCCTGGCCTGCTCCGAGATCGCCTTCTCGCGCCAGCCCCTGGCGGTCCTCGGTCCGGTCGCCGGCATGGAACGCGGCCTGGAGGAACTGGAACGCAGAGCCTACGAGACGATCCCAGCGGGGGATTATCCCCGCGCCCTGATCCGCAAGCTGTACGATCCGGATGTGGAGGTTCTCCAGGTTCCTGCCGGTGTGGCCGGAGATCGTTATCGGGATGGTCGCGACCGTCCCCGGCCGGAAGGGGTCGTCGTTCCCGGCCTCGGCCCTGGCACCCTGGCATCGTTCACCTACGAGAAGGCCCAGATCTACGGCTTCGCCAAGGGCGATCCGCGCAACTCGCTTCAGGACGTTCTTCACGCCTACGGTCTGCCAGCCTCCGTGCTGCGGCAGACGCCGGTCAATCCGGTCGTCTGCAAGACCCTGATCGCGGGTCCGATCAACGGCGAGACGCGCGAGAAGATGCAGCGCCGCCTGAAGGCCGCTCGTGAGCTGAAGGCGACCGTCGTCCTCGTCGAGCTGGCCTGCGGTGACGGTGACATTGGCGCGGCCCGCGATGTCGCCAACCAGCTGATCGCGCTGAGTACGCAGGAGCGGCCGATCTTCACCATCGCCTACGTCAAACCGGCGGCCCGCAACCTGGCCACGATCCTCGCCTTCGCCTGCGATCAGATCGTCATGCATCCCGGAGCCCACCTCGGCGACTTCGAGGGCTACCTGCAAACACACCCCCAGCGTCTGGACGAGGTCAACGAGGTTCTCGTCGATGTCGCCACGCGCAAGTTCTACCCGCCGGTCATCGCTCAGGGGATGCTGGACCGCAAGCTGCACATCCGCTGGGTCAAGAGCGTCAAGGGAGACAGCGAGAAGCGCTTCATCGACGACGCCACGTTCCTGCGCGACAACGGCCCGCAGCGCTGGCACACGATCGAGACGGTCAAGCCGGCCAACGAGAAGGATCGCGATCAGTTCCTGACCCTGACGGCCGAGCGGGCCCGGGAATACGGCCTGGCCGAGAGCCTGGCCGAGTCGCTCGATCAGGTCGCCGAGCGTGCGGGCGTTACGCCGGGTCAGGTCCAGTCGCTCGACGGCGATCTGCTGGAGCGGATCGCCGATTTCCTGCGTGATCCGTGGACGAGTTACGTCCTGATCATGGTGGCGATCACCTGCCTGATCCTCGAGCTGAAGATGCCCGGCGTCACCGCTCCGGGCGTGATCTCGGCCATCTGTTTCGTCCTCTACTTCTGGTCCCATTCGCGCTTCAATGGAGAGATCGTCTGGCTGGCCCTCTTGCTGTTCCTGCTGGGTCTGATCCTCCTGGCGATCGAGATCTTCATTCTGCCGGGGTTCGCCGTCTGCGGCCTTGGCGGCATCCTGTGCATTCTCGCCGCCCTGGCTCTGATCGCCGTCGGCGAGATCCCGCGATCCCAGGACGACTGGGTCAACCTCACCAACCAGATGGGGTATTTGCTGCTGGGAATGTTCCTGGCCATCGTGATGGCCGTGGTTCTGATCCGCTACATGCCGCACCTGCCGTTCGTCAATCAACTGATGCTCCACCCGGCCGTTCCCACAGAGGGCGAGACGGCCGGCCCCGCCCTGGAGGAAGACGATGTCGAGGAGTTGCTCGGTGCCATCGGCGTGGCCGCGACGCCGCTCCGGCCCTCCGGCAAGATGCAGGTCGGCGACCGCTTTCTCGACGTTGTCGCGGAGGGCGGTTACATCGTCCCCGGCACGCGCGTGCAGATCGTCGAGATCGAGGGCAACCGTGTTGTCGTGAAGGAGATCTGAGGGGAGATCCGCCGCCGGATTTCTACCGAGGTTTGAACCATGCAGAACTTGCCGCTGGCGAATGGGCTGCCGAACCTGTTGCAGGACTACCCCTGGCTGTGGGCCGTCCTGGCCATCGGCGGTCTGTTCATCCTGATCTTTGTCTACGTCTTCTTCAGCTTCCTGCACCTGTGGATGCGGAGCTTCTTCACCGGAGCCGGCGTCGGCATCATCGCCATGGTCCGCATGAAGATTCTCGGCCTGAACTACGTCGATGTCGTCGATCGCAAGATCGCCCTCGTCCAGGCCGGCGTCCCCGATGCCGAGGTGCGCGTTCAGGATCTGGAGGCGCACGTCCTGGCCGGTGGTCGGCTCGACAAGGTGGTCAAGGCCGTCATCGCCGCGCGCAAGGCGAAGATGGACCTCGACTGGAGCGTGGCCGCCGCCATCGACCTGGCCGGCCGTGACATCGAGGAAGCCGTCAGTCGCAGCGTCGATCCGAAGGTGATCGACTGTCCCGATTCGCGCAAGGGCAAGGCCAGCCTGGAGGGCGTCTGCCGCAATGGTATTCAGCTCAAGGTGCGAGCCCGCGTCACCGTGCGGACCAAGCTCAAGGGCCTGATCGGCGGCGCGACCGAGGAGACGATCATCGCTCGCGTCGGCGAGGGCATTGTCAAGGCGATCGGCAGTGCCGAGTTTCACACCGAGGTTCTCGCCGATCCGGGCATCATCTCGCGGGCCGTGCTGAACAACGCTCTCGATTCGCAGACGGCCTTCGAGATCGTCTCGATCGACGTGGCCGAGATCGAGGTTGGCGTCAACGTCGGTGCCCATCTGCAAGCGAACCAGGCCGACGCCGATCTGCGCGTCGCCCAGGCGAATGCCGAGAAACGGCGTGCCCTGGCCGTGGCCCAGGAACAGGAGATGCGCGCCAGGGTCGAGGAGAATCGGGCCTCGCTGGTGCTGGCCGAGGCCGAGGTGCCGCGGGCCATCGCTCACGCGCTGCGCGACGGCAAGATGACCATGCTCGACTACTACCAGCTGCGCAACCTGCAATCCGACACGGAGATGCGCTCGGCCATCGCTGGCGGGGCGAACGTCACCTCGCCGACGTCGATCAACCACGACCGCCCGACGACCTGACCGGAGGCTCGTGTCGCATGTGGATGCCGGTGATTCTGATCCTGGGTCTGGTCTCAGTGGTGGTGCTGCTGGCGCTCCTGTTCGCGAAGGATCCGCCTTCGGAGGAGGAGCGCGAAAGCGGCCAGAGCGAGCTGGATCGCTTCCTGGCCGAGGCTCGCGGTGAGCGCGGCACGCGAACGGCCAGCCGGCCGGAGGCCATTCCGACGGCGCGACCACGTCAGCGGCCCGGCCGACCGCAGCCGCCGGTGCCGAAGCCAACCCCCGAGCCGGACCCGGAGCCGGAGCCTGTTCGGATCATCCTGCCTCCGGAGCCGGAGGTGGTGGTTCCGGTTGATCTACCGGGCCAGCCGATCCATGTGCCGGCCACCCAGCGTCGGGGTGGCTCGAACGCGACGCCAACGCTCGTTCGCCTGCTCCAGGATCGCGACAGCTTGCCGGCGGCATTTCTGCTCAACGAGATCCTCCAACCGCCGCGCAGTCGGCGGCCCTACCGGTGATGTCTGTCAGAGCCGCGCACGCAGCGAGCCTCCAGGCGAGCGGAGTAAGCGCACCGCGACCTGCACATCAAGGCGGTGGAATGCTTCGTCGGCCGGACGTGCAGGCTTTGGTGCGTATACTTCTCCCTGACGTGCAGGTCGCGGTGCGCTTACTCCGCTCGCCTGGAGGCTCGCTGCGTGCGCGGC
>CAYYJM010000165.1:0-14314 GCA_964471755.1 uncultured Alcaligenaceae bacterium | reverse complement strand
TTGCCGTCCTCGGACAGCGTCACCGAACTGCATGGCAGATCCTTCAGGGCTTGGACGGGCACGCCGTTGATTGGCTCCGGGGCCGGCGGCAGGTCGCTGGGCCGTTGGTCCGCGCCGCTGGATGCGGTAAGGACCAGCAGCGGCATCGTCGCCAGGACAATGCGAAGGAAGAGTCGTTGCGTCATGGTGCGGCCTCCGAGCAAGATAGGTGGGGAGAAGCTACCAGGACGAGAGGGGGCTGTCAAACACATTCTCAAAGACACGGGTTTTTCAGGGTGTGCCGCTCGATTTTGGCGAGCGACGGTTGGTTCTCGTCCCGAGGCTCTGCCTCGGGACGCACTGTCTTGACGGCTCTGCCGTTCTTGGCAGCCACCCGGCCGCGCCAGCCGGCACCCCCTCTCGGCAAGAGCGGCGGAGCCGCGAAGACAGCCGGTTCCCAGGCGGAGCCTGGGAACCAGAACCGATTGCCAAATTCCAGCGGCAGACCCGGTTTTTCATGGGAAGCGACTGACGGGCCGGCGTCAGCGGTCCAGACGGCGCAGGGCGGCGCGGGCCTCCTCGGTCGCCACGGCCCCGGGCGCGCCACCGGCGAGATCGGCGAGCACGGCCCGCGCCTCCGGGGTGGCGAAGTATTCCAGCAACTCGACGCTGCGCACGACGCGCAACCGTGCCGGGCGTGCCGGATCGTTCAACTCGTCCACCAGGATGCGCAGCCGCATCGCGACGTCTGGCGAGTGCGGCTGGCCCCGAGCGACCGTCAACAGGCTTCGGATCGCCGCGCCCTGCTCGCGCAACCGCTGCTCCGCCTTCTCGCGCGTGTCGAAATCGTCGCTATCCAGGTCAATGATCCACCGGGCAACCTGCTGCGGATCCGGCTTCAGGGCCGCGTGCAAGGACTGCCGCAACAGGCCGATGGCCTGGTTCGGGTTGGCGGCAAGGGCACGCATGCCCTCGGAGGCGACCACGGCACGGGTGTCGTCGAGTTGCTTCAGGCATCGTGCTGCCTCTGCCCTGGTCAGTCCGGCCGCCTGACGGCTGGTCGGGTTGTGCAGGTCCCACAGGGCGACCCAACCGCTCGGGCGAGTCGGGCCGTCCGGCCGGAGGCCCCCCCTCGACTGGGCTACCGTGACGAGCAAGGGATTCTCCGGGAAGACCCGCAAAGAGTAGGTGTGGTGCTCGAACCGATAGCGGAATTGCCCCGTGGCGACCTCGACGACGGCGACGTGGGAGGCGTTATAGGCGATGACCAGCGCTCGGCCGTCCGCCGTGAAGTGCAATGCGTGGACCCCGCGCGAACGGGGAGCGTCCGGGGGCGGGTCCCCTGGCCAGGGTAATTCGGCGAGCAACTCCCAGGTGTCCGTGCGGTGGAGGCGGACCCGGCTGTCGTCGCCATCGACGTAGGCGAAGGTCTTCCCGTCGGGGGCGAAGGTCGGCCGGTGGCCGTTTGGGTTGTACAGAACCTCCTTGCCGGTATGTGCCGCACGGACACGGATGCCGGGGCACCCGGTCAGGGCATACCAGTTATTGTCTGGCGAGCACACCGCCCAATCTCCAAGGGGGAGAGAGTCGGCGAGCGCGGCTGGAGTGGGGAGGTTTTTGCCGGTCTCCAGGCTCCAACGGCGGAAATATCGTCGCCCCTGGGCGTCCTGGGTCACGGCCACGACTTCCTTCTCTCCAGCCCAGGCGCAGCCGACCGAGTGGAGTTGCGAGTCGTTCTCCTCGGTGCGGCGAACCTCCTGGCCCGTGACCGGATCGACCAGGATCAGCTGTCGCCCCGTCTCGGACTGCCGGAGGAGGTACTTGCCGTCGAACAGGCCATCGCAGAAGTAGCCCAGCCGTGGCCCCTTGTGTTCGCGGACGAGCTTGCCGCTGGCCACGTCCCAGGAACCGAGCCGGCCATCGACCGGTCCGTTCCCTCCGATGGGCGGCCCCATCGTGCCGGCGATGTAGAGGGTCTTGCCGTTGGGGGAGAAGGCCATCGCCCGGACGTGCAACTTGGTCCCCTTGTTCAGCAGTTGCACCGGCACGGCCTTGATTGGTTTGGGAGCCTGCGGGATTGTGTCTTGCGGTTGGGCCGCGCACCAAGTCACAGTCAGTAGAAGTGTCAAGGCGCTGGCCAGAACCAAACGCAGTGCGGTTTTCATAACCATCCTCGGTTCCTCCGACTGTGAACGGTTCACGCCGGTCCTGAACGGTGCAGACTCGCCACGACCGTTGGACGTCCACGCTTCCCTGATTGTGCTGATGATTTGCGGGCCCACACAACCTCGCTGATCATCCCGAGGGAAAGTGGCATGTCAAGCGCCTTTTCCTTCATTTCTTCTGTTTTTCTGCCGGACGGCCCTGTCGCTGTGCCGAACCTGGCACCCGCGATGCCTTCCACAGCAACACCCCCTGGCCGCATCGTCTTCGCAGCGTGCCAGCCCTCATGGAACTGACGCCCCACGCTCGCCATAAACGATGCCAACAGTGTGAACGTTCAGGAGTGTCACAACGGCGGACGCACCGCGATAGTGCCCTGTGAGCGGCCTTGCCAGGCCGCCGCCGCACCGATCAAGGAGTTCCCGCATGCAGCGTCTGCTCGTACTCATCTACGGTCTCGCCGCCTATGTCCTGTTCCTCGGCACGTTCCTCTACGCCGTCGGCTTCATCGGCAATCTTGGCACGCCGACGGCGCTCGATGGCCCGCGCGAGGGCTCGCTGGCCGTCGCCCTTCTGATCGATCTCGGTCTTCTCGCCCTGTTCGCTCTGCAACACAGCGGCATGGCCCGGCCGGTCTTCAAGCGCTGGCTGACCCGCTACGTGCCCGAGTCGGCCGAGCGCAGCACCTACGTCCTGCTGTCGAACGTCGCCCTGATCCTCATGTTCTGGCTCTGGCGGCCGCTCGGCGGCGTGATCTGGGACGTGCAGTTCGTCCCGGCTCGCGGCTCGCTCCTGGCCCTGTACGCGGCCGGCTGGCTGATCGTGCTGGTCGTCACGTTCCTGATCAACCACTTCGACCTGTTCGGCCTGCGTCAGGTCTGGCTCCACTTTCTCGGTCGGCCGTACACGCATCTGCCGTTCACGACGCCGGGGCCGTACCGGCTGGTCCGCCATCCGCTCTACGTCGGCTGGATGATCGTCTTCTGGGCGACGCCGACGATGACCGCCGCCCATCTCGTCTTCGCGGCCGGCCTCACGACGTACATCCTCGTCGCCATCGGCTGGGAGGAACGCGACCTGATCGCGGCCCACCCGGAGTACGCCGAGTACCGTGAGCGGGTGCCGATGCTCATTCCGAGCCTGTCCGAGCCGCCCCGGCCGGAACCGATGGGCCGCTGAACCGGAGAAAAGATGCTGGCGATCCCGCATCGGCGTGGGGTAGAATCCAAACACTCACCCCACCGCCCTCCCCGCGGGAGATTCGACCATGCCGCGAACCTGCCTCTGCATCCTCCTGTTTCTGACACTGGCTCCGAGCCAGGGTGCCATTCGCGCCGCCGAGCCGATCGACTATGTGCGGGAGATCAAGCCTCTCCTGACGGCTCGCTGTGTGGCCTGCCACGGATCGCTTCAGCAGAAGGGTGCCCTGCGCATCGATACGGTCAAGTCGATCCGCACCGGCGGTGACAGTGGTCCGGCACTCGTTCCCGGCAAGCCGGACGAGAGTCTGATTCTGGCCCACATCACCGCGACCGGCGGCAAGCGACGTATGCCGCCACCCAGCGAAGGCGAACGCCTGACCGAAGCCGAGGTCGCCCGCCTTCGGACCTGGATCGCACAGGGAGCCAACAGCCCGCCCGATGAGAAGCCCGAGGCCGATCCCCGCGACCACTGGGCGTTCCGTCCACCCGTTCGTCCGGCCGTGCCGATGCTCCCGGATGCCGGGCGCATTCGCAATCCCGTCGATGCGTTCCTCGCTGCCGCACGGGCGAAGGCGGGCGTGAAACTCCAGCCGCCGGCCGACCGGCGCGTTCTGCTCCGCCGCCTCCACCTCGACCTCGTCGGCCTGCCACCCAGTCGGGCCGAACTCGACGCCTTCGCGAATTCGCCGAACCCGGACGCCGACTACGCGAAGATCGTCGATCGCCTGCTCGCCTCGCCGCAGTACGGCGAGCGTTGGGGCCGACACTGGATGGACATCTGGCGTTACTCCGACTGGTGGGGTCTCGGAGCTGAAGTTCGCAACAGTCAGAAGCACATGTGGCACTGGCGCGACTGGATCATCGAATCGCTCAACGCCGACAAGGGCTACGACCAGATGGTCCGCGAGATGTTCGCGGCCGACGAACTCTATCCGACCGATCTCGGCCGCCTCCGGGCGACCGGCTTCCTCGCCCGGCAGTACTTCAAGTTCAATCGCAACACCTGGCTGGAGGAGACCGTCGAACACACCTCGAAGGCTTTCCTTGGCCTGACCATGAACTGTGCCAAGTGTCATGATCACAAGTTCGACCCGATCACCCAGACGGACTACTACCGCTTCCGGGCGTTCTTCGAGCCGTACCAGGTCCGCCAGGAGATGGTTCCCGGCCAGCCCGATTTCGAGAAGGATGGCCTGCCGCGTGCCTTCGATTGCAATCTCGACGCCCCGACGTATCTGTTCCGACGCGGCAACGAGAAGGACCCGATCACGAAGCGACCGCTCGCACCGGGGCTGCCGTCGCTGCTGTCGCTGGGGGATCTCGTCATCCGGCCGGTGACGCTGCCCGCCGAGGCTCATTCGCCGGGACTGCGACCGCACGTTCTCGATGAGCAACTGCGCCAGGCCGAGAGCCAGATCGAGACGGCTCGCCAGGCCCTGAGCGATGCCCGCAAGGCGCTCGCCGTGGCCGAGAAGCGGCCCGTCGATGTCACCGCGCCGTCACCGATGGCCGGCGGCAAGGGCAAGGTCCTGTTCCACGACGATTTCGCGAAGCCGAATCCGGATCTCTGGCAGATCGGCCCGGGCCAGTGGAAGCACGAGGGCGGCCAGTTGATCCAGACGCAGGCCGGCATGGTGCGTTCGTCGCTCCGTGCGAAGCAGCGTCCGCCGGCCGACTTCCAGGCGACGTTCCGATTCGCCATCACCGGCGGCGAGCCATTCCGCTCGGTGGGCCTTACCTTCGACGTCGCCCGCGACAACGAGGTCCTCGTCTATGTCAGTGCCCAGACGGCCGGCTCGAAGGTGCAGATCGCCTACAAGAACGGAGCAACGCATACCTACCCGGCAGGAGCGATGCAGGCTCGACCGATTCCGCTCAACCAGCCGATCGAGTTAACCGTGCGCGTGCGTGGCTCGCTGGTCAACGTCGCCGTAGATGGCAAACACGTGGTTGCCTACCGACTGCCGAACGCACGCCAGGCCGGCGACCTGGAACTGATCACCTTCACGGCTCAGGCGTCGTTCCGTTCCTTTGAACTGGCGGACCTGCCAGCCGATGTTGCCCTCATCGAGGGGAAGGCTGGCCCGGCTCCGAAGAAGCCGCTCACCGTCGCGGAATGCCGGGCTGCCGTGGTCGTGGCTGAGAAGGTCCTCGCCGTCGCCGAGGCCCAGCCGGCCTCGCTTCGGGTTCGGGCTGCGGCCCAGCGCGATCCCAAAGCGAAGGATCTGGCCCGGCAGGCGGCCCTGGCTGAACGACAGGCCGGCGTGGCGAAGGCCGAAGAAGCCCTCGCCCGGGCGGAACTCGAATTGCTCCAGACCACGGGCGCGAAGAAGCCGACCGCCGAGAAGAAACGCGATGTTGCCCGATCCGCCGTCGCCACGGCTCGCAAGGCCCTCGACGCTCCGGGCGAGAACTTCACCCCGCTTCGCGGCGCGCTCAAGACGGTCGAGTCATCGACCGAGACGGAGGCCCAGCGCAATCGTCCCTTCCCGACGACGAGTACCGGCCGACGCACCGCCCTGGCCCAGTGGCTGACGGATCGTCGTCATCCGCTCACGGCCCGAGTGGCCGTCAACCATGTCTGGGCGAGACACTTCGGCACGCCGCTCGTCGCCACGGTGTTCGACTTCGGCCGCAAGGGAGCCGCTCCGACGCATCCGGAGTTGCTCGACTGGCTCGCCGTCGAGTTCATGGAGAACGGCTGGAGCATGCGGCATCTCCACCGGCTCCTCGTTCTGTCGGAGACGTACCGGACGACCTCGTCGAGTGCGGGAACGGCCGTCTCGGCCGACCCGGAGAATCGGCTCCTCTGGCGGATGAACCCGGTGCGGATGGACGCTCCGACGCTTCGTGACAGTCTCCTGTCACTGGCGGGCGAACTCGACCCGGCAATGGGTGGTCCGTCGATTCCGGCCAGGGACGAGGCGTCGCATCGACGGAGCCTCTACTTCTTCCATTCGCACAACGAGCATCAGAAGTTTCTGTCGATGTTCGATGACGCCAGCGTGCTGGAGTGTTATCGACGGGCCGAGAGCATCCTGCCGCAGCAGGCCCTGGCCCTGTCGAACAGCAAGTTCGTGCTGACGATGGCCGGCAAGATCAATGATCGCCTCGCTGGCGTGGCCGACTCCGACTTTGTGCGTGCGGCGTTCGAGACGGTCCTGGCCGCGACGCCGACGGCGGCGGAGCTGACCACCTGTACGGCGGCGCTGGCTGAGTGGGAGACGCTGTTCAAGGGCCAACCCGACGCGAAGAAGCGGGCTCGCGGCGATCTGATCAACGCGCTGCTGAACCACAACGATTTCATCACGATCCGCTGACGCCCCACTCTCGCCAGGAGAAGAATCATGATCCACCGCCGCACCTTCCTCGCCGACCTGGGCCTCGGCTTCACTGGCCTCGCACTGGGCGCGCTGCTCCACCGCGACGGCTACGCCTCGCCGGGCACGGCCTGGGCACCACCCGACGGCAAGCCGCACTTCCCGCCGAAGGCGAAGAGCGTCATCTGGCTCTTCATGAATGGTGGCGTCAGCCACATGGAGAGCTTCGATCCGAAGCCGATGCTGACGAAGTACGCCGGCAAGTCGATTGCCGAGACGCCGTTCAAGGACACCCAGGATCCGGAGAAGCTCAAGCTCGCCCGTGTCGTCGTCGTCAACGACGCCAACGGTCAGCAGCGGAACAAGCTCTATCCGCTCCAGGTCGGCTTCCAGAAGCACGGCCAGAGCGGCATCGAGATCTCCGACTGGTGGCCGAACCTGGCGACGTGCGTCGATGACATCGCCTTCGTCCGTTCGACGTACACGACCGACGACAACCACGGTGCCCAGACGCAGTTCCACTCCGGCCGGCACATGCTCGATGGCGAGTTCCCCACCCTCGGGGCCTGGGTTCACTACGGCCTGGGCACCCTCAATGAGAACCTGCCGCAGTTCATCTCGATGGGTCGGCGTGAATACTGGAACGCGAAGGACGGCCACTACCTTGGCCCGGCCCATGACGCCGTGCCGCTGCGTGTCGATCCGGCCAATCCGCTCGACTACGGCAAGCCGGAGGGCAACGTCACCGCCGTGGAGCAGCGACTCGGCTTCGACCTGGTCGGCAAGCTGAATCGTCTGCGTGCCGTCGAGTATCCCGACGATCCGGCCCTGATGGCCCGCGTCCAGGCGTACGAGTTGGCCTTCCGGATGCAGAAGTCGCTGCCGGAGGTTCTCGACTTCAAGGCCGAGACGGAAACGACGAAGAAGCTCTACGGCCTGGATCGGCCCGAGACACGCGATTTCGGCACGCAGTTGCTCGCCTCGCGCCGCCTGGTCGAACGTGGCGTGCGGTTCATTCAGATTCAGCACGGCGCGGGCGGAGCCGGCGTCTGGGACGCGCACGGCGGCCTCAAGGCGAACCACACGAAGAACTGCCTCCAGGTCGATAAGCCGATTGCCGGCCTGCTCAAGGATCTCAAGCAGCGTGGTCTGCTCGACGAGACGCTCGTCGTCTTCGCGACGGAGTTCGGCCGGACGCCGGGGACGCAGGGCAGTGACGGCCGGGATCATCACATCTTCGGTTTCAGCGTCTGGCTGGCCGGCGGCGGCATCAAGGGCGGCATCGCGCACGGCAAGACCGACGAGATCGGCTTCCACGCGGTCGAGGATCGCCATTATGTCACCGATATCCACGCAACGATCCTGAAGCAGATTGGTCTCGACTCGCGCCGTCTGGAAATCCCCGGCCGGAAGCGCCTGGAAATCGATCACGGCAAGCCGATTGATGCCATCCTGGCGTGACGTTGCAAAGAGGCGTTCAGGGGACGCTGGCAGAATGCGTGTTCTACGAGGAACACGGCGGCGAGGATAGCCGCCACCCTACCAGCGACCCGGTCGAGTTTTTTCTTGTCCAATCCGCGCCCTCACGGCAAGATAGAAGTATCTCCCGCCGCGGGTTGTATCCTCCCTTGCCGGTATCGCGCCATGCTTCGCTGGATCTACTCCTTCCTCGCTGTCGCTCTGGTCCTCGGTTCCGCCACCGCTGCGCCGAAGGACGCCATCTCGTTCGAGGCCGACGTTCGTCCGATCCTCAAGGCGTACTGCTTTGAGTGCCACGGCGAGGGCGAGAAACTGCGTGCCGCGCTCGACGTGCGCCTGACGCGGTTCCTCCGCGCCGGCGGCGACAATGGCCCCGCGATCGTGCCCGGCAAACCCGACGAGAGTCGCTTGCTTCAGCGTGTCCGTGAGGGCTCCATGCCGCCGGGCAAGAAGAAGCTCTCCCCCGAGCAGGTTGACGTCATCCGTCGCTGGCTCGCCGCCGGTGCCCCGGTGACTCGACCGGAACCCGCGACCCTCGCCGCCGGCTTCCATCTGACCGCCGAGGATCAGACCTACTGGGCCTACCAGCCGATTCGACGCCCAGCCGTCCCGGCCGTCCAGTCCGGCGACGACATCCGCAATCCGATCGACGCCTTCCTGCTGGAGAAACTGCGCGGCCAGGGCCTTGCCTTCAACCCCGAGGCCGACCGGGCGACCCTGATTCGCCGGCTGTCGTTTGACCTGATCGGCCTGCCACCGACGCCGGAGGAGGTCCAGGCGTTCGTCGGCGATTCATCGCCGGATGCGTACCGGCGTCTCGTCGATCGCCTGCTCGCCAGTCCGCAGTATGGCGAACGCTGGGCCCGGCACTGGCTCGACGTTGCCGGCTATGCCGACTCGGAGGGCTACTCCGCCGCGGACACCCTTCGCCCGCACGTCTGGAAGTTCCGCGACTACGTCGTGCGGAGCTTCAACACCGACAAGCCGTTCGATCGCTTCGTCCACGAGCAACTCGCCGGTGACGAGATGGTGACACCGCCGTATCAGAATCTGTCGCCGGAGGACACCGACCGTCTCGTGGCGACCGGCTTCCTGCGTCTGGCTCCCGATGGCACGGCCACGGCCACGGCGACGGATCAGAACCTGGCCCGTAATCAGGTCGTCACCGATACCGTCAAGATCGTCTCGGCGTCGCTGCTGGGCCTGTCGGTCGGCTGTGCCGAGTGTCACAACCATCGCTACGATCCCATCCCGCAGAGCGATTTCTACCGCCTGCGAGCCCTGCTCGAACCGGGCCTCGACGTGGCGAACTGGCGTACGCCGCCCGGTCGTCAGGTGTCGCTCTACAGCCCCGCGGATCGCCTGAAGGCCGCGGCCATCGAGAAGGATGCGAAGGCCATCGAGGCGGATCGTCTGAAGAAGCAGCAGGCGTTCATCGACGCGACGTTCGAGAAGCAGCTCGCCAAGATCCCCGAGACGGCCCGCGCCGACGTTCGCCAGGCGTGGTCGATGCCCGTGGCGAAGCGGACGGCCGCCCAGAAGAAGTTGCTTCAGACCCACCCCAGCGCCAACGTCACGGCCGGGTCGCTCTACCTGTACGACTCGAAGGCGGCGGCCGAGTTGGCGAATCTGGCCAAACAGGCCGCCGACCTGCGGGCGACGAAGCCGACCGAGGAGTTCATCCGGGCCCTGACCGAGGTTCCCGGCAAGGTGCCGGCGACGCATCTGTTCCATCGCGGCGACCCGGATCAGCCGAAACAGGTGATTCCGCCCGGTGGCCTGACCATTCTCGACGATCGTCTGCCGCTGACGTGCGAAAAAGCCGCCGGACGGCCGACGACCGGCCGGCGGCTGGCCTTCGCTCGCTGGCTGACAGACCCACGTCACCCGCTGACATCCCGAGTTCTCATCAATCGCGTCTGGATGCACCACTTCGGCCGGGGCATCGTCGCCACGCCGGCGGAGTTTGGCCGACTCGGCGAACCGCCGACGCACCCGGAGTTGCTGGACTGGCTCGCCAGCGAGTTCGTCGCCAGCGGCTGGAGCCTGAAGCAGATGCACCGCCTGATGGTCACCTCGACCGCCTACCGCCAGTCGGCCCGGCGGACGACCGAGAAGGATCGGCTCGATCCGGACAACCGCTTGCTCGGCCGGATGCCGCTGCACCGCCTCGACGCCGAGTCCGTCCGCGATGCCGTCCTGGCCGTGAGCGGCAACCTCAACCCACGCCTCGGCGGCAAGCCGATCCCGGTCAAGGAAAACGAGGTCGGCCAGTTCGTCCTCGGCAGCGAGAACAAGGACGGAGCCGGCCGATTTACGAAGGAGATTCCGCTCCCGGACGGAGCTGCCTTCCGTCGCAGTCTGTACGTCCAGGTGCGCCGCAGCATGCCGCTGGCCGTGCTGGACGCCTTCGACTGGGCCGTGCCCGCGCCGTGCTGCGAGAAGCGGAACAGTTCGACGGTCACGCCGCAGGCCCTGCTGCTGATGAACAATGCCTTCATCCTGAACCAGGCCGAGACGTTCGCCAGCCGCGTTCGCTCCGACGCCGGCCCCGACGTGAAGGCCCAGGTGACACGAGCCTGGCAGCTGGCCTTCGGCCGGACGCCGGACGCGCAGGAGATCGACGAGGCCGCCCGCTTCGTGACGGAGCAGACGGCCTCGTTCCGATCGACGCCGATCAAGGACAACCCGCCCGAGCAGCGGGCCCTGGCCCTGTTCTGCCAGGCGCTGCTGAGTGCGAACCGCTTTCTGTACGTCGATTGAGGTGCCGACCATGACTCCGCTCACCCCGTTTCCCTGGACGCGCCGTCAGGCTCTGCACGCCGGCACGTTCGGCATCGGCAGCGTCGCCCTGGCCTGGCTGCTGAACCAGGACCGCCTACTCGCCTCGCCGCCGCGGCCCGAATCCGAACCGGCCCACTTCGACCTCAAGCCGAAGAAACCGCCCCACGAGGCGCGGGCCCGGGCGATGATCTCCATCTTCATGCAGGGCGGACCGAGCCATCTCGATCTGTTCGATCCGAAGCCGGAGCTGGCGAAGTACGACGGCAAGACCTTCCCCGGCACGATCAAGTACGACAACGCCGCCCAGGCCAGCTCGAAGGTCCTGGCCTCGCCGTGGAAGTTCGCTCCACGCGGTCAGAGCGGCGTCGAACTTTCCGAGCTGCTGCCGCACCTCGCTCGCGTCATCGATGACGTCTGCGTCGTCCGCTCGATGCAGACCGGCGTGAACAATCACGTCCAGTCGATCAACGCTCTGAACACCGGCCGGATTCTGCTCGGTCGGCCGGTCCTCGGCAGCTGGATCGTCTACGGTCTGGGCACCGTGAGCCAGGAACTGCCGGCGTTCGTCGCTCTGACCGATCCCGATAGTCTGCCGGTCGGCGGCGTCGATCACTGGTCCAATGGCTGGCTGCCGTCGCTGTATCAGGGCACGGTCGTCCGGCCGCGTGAGCCGCGCATCCTGAACCTGGATCCGCCGCCGACGATGAAGGGTGCGCCGCAGTCCGCCTACCTGAAGTACCTCGCCGAGTTGAACCGTGAACACCTGGCCGATCGGCCGGGCGAACTGGACCTGGAGGCCCGCATCGCCACCTACGAGTTGGCGGCGAAGATGCAGTCGGCCGCCCGTGAGGCTCTCGACCTGAGCCAGGAGAGCGAGGCGACGAAGAAACTCTACGGCATCGACCAGACCGCGACGCGGGAGTTCGGCACCCGCTGCCTGCTGGCTCGCCGACTGATCGAACGAGGCGTCCGCTTCGTGCAACTCTTCACGCGCAACCAGGAGTGGGACCATCACGGCTCGATCCGCACCGGCCTGCCGCGCGCGTGCCAGAAGACGGATCAGCCATCGGCGGCCCTCGTCGCCGACCTGAAGCAGCGCGGCCTGCTCGATTCGACGCTCGTCACCTGGGGGGGCGAGATGGGCCGACTGCCAGTTCTCCAGAACGATGCCGGGGTGGCCAAGGTCGGTCGCGACCACAACACCTACGGCTTCAGCTGGTGGCTCGCCGGCGGCGGCATCAAGGGCGGCCAGGCCTTCGGCGCGACCGACGAGTTTGGCCACCACGCGGTCAAGGACATCGTGATGCACTCCGACCTGCACGCGACCCTGCTGCACCTGTTCGGCCTCGATGCCGAGCGACTCATCTACCGGCACAACAACCGGGACCAGACGCTGCTCGATGGCCAGCCGGGCCGGGTGGTGCGCGAGATCCTGCAATGAGGTAGGGTGGGCCGAGCGCCAGCGAGAGCCCACCACGGCGGAACGATGAACGATGAACAATGAATCAAGCCAGAACATCCCCTGACCGCTGGTCACAGCGGACTCGGTGGGCTCTCGCTGACGCTCGGCCCACCCTACGATTGTCCTGGAGACACTCATGAAATCTCTCGCATCCGCTGTCCTCCTGATCGCCCTCCTCGGCCTCACCGCGAAAGGCGAGGCTCCCGGCTTCCCCGATTACCGGCCCATCCCCGGCTGGATGAAACCGCCCGCCGGCCTCAAACTCGGTGCCGTCTCGGCCGTCGCGACAGATGCCGACGACCGCGTCTACGTCCTGCATCGCGGCAAGCGGCCGATCCTCGTCTTCGATCGCGATGGCAAGTTCCTCCGTTCCTGGGGCGACGAGCAGCTCAAGGCTCCGCATGGTCTGCGCATCGATGGCGAGAAGAATCTCTGGGTGACCGACATCGGCAACCATCAGGTGCTGAAGTTCGATCTTCAGGGCAAGCTGCTCCTGACCCTCGGCAAGAAGGGCGTGAAGGGCGACGGTCCCGACCACTTCAACATGCCGACTGACGTGGCGGTGACACCGAAGGGCGACTTCTACGTCTCCGACGGCTACGGCAATTCTCGGGTCGTGCAGTTCTCGCACGACGGCAAGTTCCTCCGTCAGTGGGGCAAGAAGGGCACCGGCGCGGGCGAGTTCAATCTGCCGCACGCCATCTGCCTCGACGCGAAGGGCCGCGTCATCGTCGGCGACCGGGAGAACCATCGCATCCAGGTCTTCGACGGCGCGGGCAAGTTCCTCGCCCAGTGGAAGGAGAGCGGGGCTCCGTTCGGCCTGTTCCTGAAGGGTGACCGCCTGTTCGTCGCCGATGGCGGAGCGAACTGGATCAAGGTTCTCGATCTCGAAGGCAAGCCGCTCGGCCGCTGGGGCGAGAAGGGCAAGGCCGCCGGGCAGTTTGAGTTGCCGCACATGCTCTGTGTCGATTCGCATGGGGCGGTCTACGTCGCCGAGGTCAACGGCAAGCGGCTTCAGAAGTTCGTCGCCGGACGCCGGTAGCGAAGTCGTTGGCGAGCCGGGAGTGTCTGCACCTCATGCTGCTGACGTTGGCGATGTCGGCGACGATGACCTCGGCCGACGTGGGCGTTTCGCCGAGCAGGGCGACCCAGTCGGCTGGGGCGATCTCGACGAGGGCCTTCAGCGTTGGGTCGTAGGGCTGGCTCATGGGCGATCCGGATACCGGTCCTCACGGCAGGAACAGGATTCGGAAGCCGATGACGTCGCTGCGGTAGACGCGGTCGTTCGGCGAGTTGAAGTTACGGTCGGCCGCGCGGCAGCAGAGATTGGTTCGGCTTCCTCTTCCGCGTCACCACCTGGACCGGCACGCCGTGGACGGAGAACGCCGAGGGCACGCTGGAATGGGTCGAGATTGACATGGCCATGTCACTGCCGATGTGGGAAGGCGATCGCCACTTCCTGCCGCTGCTGTTCGCCCCGGCCGGCCGTTCCACGGCGTGATGCCGTATCGCGATGGGCGGCCGGTGGGGTGGACGTATCACCTGCTGTGAGGCTCACGAGCGGCGGCGGCCGAAACTTCAAGGAGTCTGCAATCAGTTACCGTTCTCCCGAAATCATGGGCTGGGCGGCATCGGTTGCGCGGGAGCGGGTGGGGCCGTCAGCGTACCCATCTGGAGCATCTCCTGGAACTTGGCGACCGCCGCTTCACGGACCTCCGGCGGAAAGGCCGCGTTGTATGCCGGCTTGTTCGCCACCGACGCGGTCAGTGCGTCGAACAGGTAGTGGGCCACGTGTCGGATTGTGATGCGATCATTCCGCATGTAGGCCAGTAGTGCCGCCAGCTTCGACTTCAGATTGTCGGCCTGATCGGCCGGGTTGTTCAGGCCATGCAGGAGCGACTGCAACGCCTCAGCTTCTCGGGTCT
>CAYYJM010000164.1:0-14405 GCA_964471755.1 uncultured Alcaligenaceae bacterium | reverse complement strand
GACCGGGTCCGGCTCGGACCCACGGCGGGCCTGCCGAACCGTGGCGACGTGGTCGATGTTCACACCCAGACGGATCATGGCTGCCTCACAGTCGTAAGCTCGCCGGCAGGTCGGGAGCGGTTTGCCGATAACGGCGTGCCTCGTGACTGAGGCACTTCACCAGAAGATAAGCGACGATCAACTGGCCGATTTGCTCGAACCAGCCGCCCAGCACCGGCACCGAGGCGAGCGGAATAATCCACTGCGAGAAAATGAAGATGAGCAGCAGTGCCAGTGGCACGAGTCGGCCAAACCACGAGAGTTGATAGCGCGGATCGGTGTACATGCGCCAGATCACGCGCAGCTCGGTCAGCATCTCCCAGAAGAGCCACGAGTTGCCCTTCTTCGCATGACCGGGCTCGGGCGGAGTGGTCAGGACGCGGGCCGTCGGGATGGCGGCCGGCGTGGCGGTGATCGGCACGGCCTGCGGAGCGCCGGTCGCAGGCGGTGGGATTGGCTTGCCCTGTTGCAGCAGGGCCAGGGCCTCTTCCAGACGGCGAACGCGCTGCTCCAGTTCGGCCGTGTTCCGCGCGAGCGATAAACTCGGCGGCGGCTCCTCTCGCTGAATCGCCGTGGAGGCCGGTTCCTCCGCGCTCTCCTCGGATGCGTCCTCCGCGGACGGTTCCTCGGGGACGGTGTTCTCGGTATCGGCGACGAGCCGCGATGGCGGCTCCTCAAACGGTTCTTCGGCGTAGAATCCCGACTCGGCCGACTCGGCGGGCTCGTGGAGAGACGCCTCGTCGGAATCGGGGATCGCCATCGATGGGACGTGGTCGTCGGTCGGGCTCGAATCAGGCCCGGAATCAACGGCATCGTCCGGGGTTCGCCTGCGTCGTTTCAAGGGTCCGGACCTCTCTCGGACGGGGGGGCGTGACCACCGCGCAAGGCGGACGCCTGTATTGTACCCGACCAGGAGGCCTACAGAAAGGGACGACCCACGCCCAGGGTGAGCCGACCCTGCCGGAATCACACCTTTTCGTTGAGCGTCTTCAGAGGTCGGGCCCGGACGGCGTTCTTGGCTCCCTTGGCCTTCACCTCCATCATCTCGCCCGGCTTGAACGGGTTCGGCCGCGTCGTCGCCTTGGTGGCCGGCTTGCGGACCACGCGCAGCTTGAGCAGTCCCGGAATCGTGAACTGGCCGGGGCCCTTCTTGCTCAGTTCCTTGCCGATCAGCTCCAGCAGGGCGTCGAAGAGCGCGGCGATGTCCTTCTTGTTCACCTGGGTGGCTTCGGCCAGGTGCTGGAACACCTCCGACTTGGTCATGGCCTTGGCCTTGGCCTTGGTCTTTTCGACCTTTTCGACCTTCTCGGCCTTCTCGGCCTTTTCGACCTTCTCGCCCTTTTCACGCTTCGGCTTCTTGTCGGTCGCCATTGTGCATCCTCGCGAAAAACGTCTGGAAATCAGGGCATTTCGTTACAGGAACTGTGGGGAGGGTAGATGGACGGCGCGAACTTGTCAACGCGGAATCCGTGATTTCCCCTGAGAAACAGGCGAAAAATGCCTGGACGCCGCCTCGCCGACCGCGCATTCTGGGCACTGCGACGCTTCCGAGGCCTGTTTTGCAGGGAGAGCTATCGATGCCGGATCCCGTGGTGATCGCGACCTGGCCCTTTGGCCGAACCGCCGTGCAGACCGCCCTGCCCTTGCTGCGTGCGGCAAAACTGGCCCTCGATGCCGCTCTCGCCGGGGCTCAGGCGGTCGAGGACGACCCGGCCGTCAATTCGGTCGGCTACGGCGGCCTGGCCAACGCTGTCGGCACCGTGTCACTCGATGCCTGTGTCATGGACGGTGCCACCCTCTCCTGTGGTGGCGTCGCGGCCCTGGAGAACATTCGCCACGCTGCCGCCGTCGCCCGGCGCGTCATGGAGAAGACACCGCACGTCCTGCTCGCCGGCGACGGAGCCCAGCAGTTCGCTCTGCAACAGGGCTTTCCGCTGGAGCCGCTCTCGACGCCGGAAAGCGTCGCCGAGTGGGTGAAGAAGCATCCGCAGCCGAAGGAGCCGCCGCGTCCTCAGGGTCACGACACGGTCACCGTGCTGGCCCTGGATCACAAGGGCTCGCTCGGTGGCGTCTGCACGACCTCGGGTCTGGCTTACAAGCTACCCGGCCGGGTCGGCGATTCGCCCCTGATCGGAGCCGGTCTGTACGTGGACAACCAGGCCGGAGCTGCCGGCGCGACCGGCGTCGGCGAGGAGATCATCCGCATCGGTGGAAGTCTGCTCGTCGTCGAGGCGATGCGAGCCGGCAAGACGCCGCAGGAGGCGTGCGAGGGGCAGGTCAAGCGCGTGATCGCCGCCGCCAACCGCCGAGGCGGCCATCCCGCTCGGGTCGCCTTCCTGGCCCTGGACCCACGCGGCCGCATCGGTGCCGCCTGCACTCAGGGCACGAACTTCGAGTACGCCGTCGGCCGCGCCGACAAGGTGGAACTGCTGAAGGCCGTGGAACTATCGTAACGATGAACGATGAACGATGAACGATGAATCAAACCAAAGGCCGAGGTGAAGGGGCGATCCTGTCTTCAGTCTGATTCATCGTTCATCGTTCATCATTCATCGTTTCAGATGTCAGTAGCTGGCCGGGATGGCGGAGACCTTCCAGGCCGTTGAGGACGTGGCTGCCACGACGGGTGTGGTAGTAGGTCGCCGTCGTGTTCGGGTAGGGGTGTCGGTCCGCGCCGTGGATGAATCGACCACAGCTGCCCATCTTGCTCTCGATCAGCACGCCGTCGGCGTCCAGGATCGTCCGCACCAGGCCGGTGTGGACCAGCACACCTTGTTCGTCCCGGTAGACGACCACGTCGCCGGGCCGTGGGGCGGTCGTCGGCTGGTAGCCGTTGTCCTGGAGGATGAGTTCGACGCCGGCTCCGCGAACCCAGTAACGACCGGCGGCGAAGACGAAACCGTGACAGTTGTAGCTGAGATCGACCTCGCCGGTGCGGATCATCGCCAGGCTGAGCTGCCGCCGCATGGACGGGTTGTCGTCGAACGCGATTTCGGCGGCCGTCGAGGCCGGGATGGTGAACAGCGGCACCGCCCGGCCGGTGTCCGTGACGGCCCACTGCGTCTCGACCGGCTGGAGCAACTGGTCCGCCGAGGGGCCGTCCGGAGACTCCACCACGAAGTCCGGTACGAGCTGGCTCTCCAGGTCAAGCCGTTGGGCGACCAGAGTGCCAATGCCGACGAGGAACAGGCCGATCCACAGGGCGATCGGCCGGGCCAGCGTGCCCTGGATCAGGTAGCCCAGGTGGACCAGGGAGAAATGACGGAGCGAGACCAGCAGCAGGCTAGTTCCGACGACGCCCAGAATCGGCAGCCAGATCAGGGCGGGAGCCCCCAGCAGCCAGCTTCCCAGACCCAGGCTCGCCAGCAGGAGGAACAGGCCGACTTCCAGCCGATCGCGAGTCTTGCGACGCGTCCCGGTGCCGAGCAGCAGGCCCAGCAGGCCGACCGCGACGCAGACCGCCGCGAAGACGCAGGTCGCCGTCTGATCCTGAGAATACCAGTTCGTCATGGGGGTCGCTCCGTGTTCGGGCATCCCGCTCCGGGGAGGCGGCGTCCTGGTCGTAACCACAACAGATCCAACCAGCGCCGGCGTGATTGGTTCCGATCCAGAAAGAAAAAACCGCTCGAATGAGACGACATGAGAAGGGAAGCGGGAACCAGGCCCGGAAATGAAGAAAATCCCGCGGCCTTCCGAAGAAAGCCGCAGGATTCCGAGAGTTTCACCTGATTCGTGAGACGTCAGTCGATCAGTGCGAAGTACAGCACACACGGATCCTTCTTCGGCGAGTAGCGACTCTTCTGAGCGGAGGTCGCGTCGGGACCGGTCCAGGGACCGGGATTGCCGTAGATGACCGCAGGATAGGTCCCGGCAGGCATCGTCGGGAAGGATACCGCTTTCCCTCCCTGCATGACCGCCGTGACGGCGGTACTCAGGTCCGGGTTGAAGGTGATCAGGGTTCCCTCCGAAGGAACAGGGGGGAGCCAGGGGCTGCCATTCAGTGGCGGCGTGGTGTTCGTTCCCTGGATCGATACCGACTGATCGGCCGCGACGTTCACGGTGCCGCGGAACGCTTCCATCTTCGTGCGATCGATCAGCGCGAAGAAGCGATGGCGGATGTGCCGCCCCTCGGCCCGACCGATCTCGGCTCCGAGCTGGACCGGCCGGGCGTTCTCGTTGGTCACCTCGAAGTAGCCGACCGTCACCCAGACGGCGAAGACGTTGCTCCGCGTCGTGACGTTCTTGTAGATCTTGTTCAGCAGTTCGAGATTGTGATACGGATGCGCCGCGCCGCCCAGCGGATCGAGCAGACGCGGACTGTTGGCGTTGCCGCCGGTGATCGGAGCCAGCAGCGTGTTCTCGATGCCGCGCAGGCCGGTCGTCCACTGGTCGCCGCCGGGAGACTCGCCCTGGGCGAGACTCCAGAACGGCCGATCCGGCGTGCTGAACGGATTGCCGGACGTGATGCTCGGCGAACGCTGAGCCATCAGCATCTGGAAGACGTTCTGCACCTGCGTATCGTTGAACCGATTCCCCGCCTGGGCATCGCACACGGCACTGAAGACGGCCGGGTCCATCATCGTGTTGATGTTGACCTTGCCCGGAATGCGACCGCCCGCATGGACACCATTCGTCCGTGGAGCCGTCTGCACGAATTCGAGAAAGCGGTGCAGGCGGGTCGTCGGATCGAACCACCGCGCGACTTGCTGATGCGGAACGCCCCCCTGGAAGAACTTCGCCGTCAGCTGATGCGGCTTCCAGGCCGAGACGTTGAGCAGCTCGATCGGGCTGACGACCTGTCGATCCAGATGAACGAGCCAGTCGAACTTGCGGATCGTCTGGTTCGGGTCGGTCGGAAAGTAGTTCGCCAGCGCGGCCGGCGGAGTGGGGTCGATCCCGTTGTGGCGGTAGAAGGTGTGCTTCGGCTCGTCCGGGTTCGGAGCCGGCACCCGGTTCGGATTCTGGGCGACGTAGTCGATGGCCGCGAACGGCTGGCGACGGCCGAACGCCACGCGATTCGCCACGGGCACGTAGGCACCGTTCACGCCGTTGCCGTCGTACGATCGGGCGTCGTTCACTTCACCGTTGGCAAGATCGCTCAGGTGGAACGCGTCGATGGTGACGAACGGGTTCGGCAGCAGGGCCGGGTTAAACGCACCGCTGGCCGGGTCGTTCAGCGGCTGGCTTGGACAGGCGAGCCGACGCAGAAGGATCGTCGGCCGATAGTCTCCCAGGGCCGCCCCGGCCGGCAGGATCAGCCGCATGCTCGGCGACTGATGCGACGTCTTCGCCGCGATCAGGTTCGGATCGGCCGGCTTGACGTTGGCGTCGCCGGCATCGGTCAGGTACGTCGTCTGTGGGCCGACCGTGAAGAAGCCGCCATTCGTCGGATTGCCGGCCGGATTGGCGTAGGCATTTTTCAGCGGGAGGATCTGCGAATTATTGACCGCCCAGTCCTGGACCGTACTCACCGCCATCTTGGTGGTGATCAGGCCGGAGTTGGGATTGCCGTAGACATTGTCCGTGTCGTTGAGGACGTTACGCCCCTTGCTCACGTTGTCGTACGGTGCCAGCACGAGCTGATACGCCGGCTGGTTCGCTTGGCCGTTGATCAGCAGGTTGACGGTGTTGTTGAAGGAGGCATCGGACACACGCGGGTTAAGCAGTTCCGTCCAGACGTGCAGACGGTAGCCGTCGTTCGCCTTGCGGTTCCCGATGGGCGTGATGTTGATGATGCCGGTATCGGTATCGACGTTATCGGCCTGGGCGTAAGCCTCGTTGATGACCAGGCTCGGCTGCTCGGTGCCGATGACGTAGTTCGTCCGGTTCGCACGCGGCACACCGACCGGATACCACGGGTAGACTGTCATCACGTCGTCATCATCGACCGCATCGACCATGTTGGCGGCGAGCTGAGCGAGCCATTGCAGGGTGCGAAATTCGTTCGTGTTGACGGCCACGGTACTCGGATCGGGAGCCCCGGTCACACGCCACAGGCGATCGAACAGATCGTCGGCCAGCTGGACCCGCTCCGTCCACGCAGTGAAGTGGTCGATCGGAGCCACCGTCGGGTAGCGCGGAACGCGGTTCAGATTGACCCGCAGCAGGGACGCCAGGTTCGAGTGCCAGAAACCGGGGTCGAACTCCGACCCGGGGAGGAACGTCGATCGATTGCCCGCGACGTTGTCGAACGGCGAGATGATCGGGCCGACTGCGGAAGGGTAGCCGTTGGCCGCGTTCCAGGCGTACAGGCTGCCGGCCGCCGTCCGGTCTCAGACGTACGGCGTCGCGCCGGGGCGGTCGATGTCGGCGCTGTGCGTCGTGATCAGGTTGCGCCGGTGGACGTCGTTGTACGTCTGCGGCAGCAGATGAGACAACTCAGTCGTCAGGCCCTGTGAGCCAGTTCCGCCGCGACGCAGCAGCGAGGCCATGTTCGACGCCGCCAGAGCCCGGTCATCGTTGTAGGGCCGGAACGGGTTGTACAGCAGCGGGTGGTCGAGGCGCTCGGCGTTCGAGCCATTGCCGAAAGCCGGCGGGAAGCTCGGGTACGGTTGGTACGGCAGCGTCGTGGCCTCACCCGGCAGCAGGAAGGGGGAGCCGATCGCGCCGGTTCCATCGTCGATGGCGTCGAAATCGACCTGGCCCCAGACGCGCGGTCCCGTGCCGGTGGGAGCCTGGTTGCCGCTGACGCCCGGTCGCCGGTCCGAGCCGTAGCGGCCGGCCGTGCGGTAGGGCTGACCGCTGGTCGCATTGAACGGCGTCCCATCCAGAATCTGTTGCAACTCGGCGGCTCCGCCCGCCAGCACACGCTGGGGATTGATCTCCCACGGGCCCCAGCCCTGGTGGCTGGCGTGCGCGTTGCCAGCGGCCCGGGCGTTACCGGCAACAGTGATGTTGATGCGGCCGTCCATGTCGAGGATCAGCGGCGCGAAGAGCATCTTGTACTTGCGGCCATCGGCACTGGTCATCACCGGGGCACCGACATCGATCCAGATGCTGTCGTTGCCGCCTGGGGCACCGAGCAGGTTCTTCACGTCGCCGCCGATGGAGCCGGCTCCGCCTGGATCTTCCGGATACGGGAAGCCGGGATTCTCGGCCGGTCGGGGCCGGAGCGTCAGGTACTTGCCGGAGGCGTTCGTCCAGTTGGGGTTCGCCTGCGACAGCGGGCCGAACAGCCAGGGGCGATGATACGACTGCACCTGGATCTTACCGTCCGTCGGATTCTGCATTCCCAGGAAGAAGCTGTTGTGATCGGGATAGGTGTACGGTGCGGCCGCGCTGACGAAGGGGGCCGTCTTCGGGACGTTTCCATTTCGCCAGATCGTCCGCTCCGGATCGAGCAGGAAGCCGTCTCCCGCGAAGTAGGTGTGATTAACCATGTAGTCGAGCCACTGCGCCTGCCCGGCACTGCCATTGCCGGCGAACGGACTCGGGAGGTGCATCCGGCCGACGCCGCTGAACGCCTCGTTGTTCATGTACGGCGTCTGATCGTTGTAGCCGTACATCGTCCGGGCGAAGCTGTGGCCGCGCAGACCCGAGTAGATGCCGCGTTCGTCGTCCGGGGCGTCGTAGACGAGTTGACCCA
This sequence comes from uncultured Alcaligenaceae bacterium, assembly GCA_964471755.1. Taxonomy (GTDB): domain Bacteria; phylum Planctomycetota; class Planctomycetia; order Gemmatales; family Gemmataceae; genus CAYYJM01. The sequence continues at coordinate 6,781 of CAYYJM010000164.1, read as the reverse complement.
GGAAGTACGCAAAGGCCCCTTCCGGATCACTGTTCGGCCGAAACGTCGTCTCCGCTTCGCGGGCGATGCGGGCCGACAACGCCAGCTGGTCGGAAACCAACACGAAGGTGATGCCGACTATGGCGAACAGCACCAGCAGCGACAGCACGACGATCAGGATCACGCCGCGACGCCGACCGTTCGCGTGAGATGTGCGTAGCATGGTTCGAGTACCCCGTAAAGAATCGCTGGCGGTTTTCTCGGCGAGCGGGGGGCGTCAACCCCCTGAGATTCGCCCCACTCAGGGGGCTGACGCCCCCCGCTCACCAAGACCCGCGACATTCGCTCACAGATCGACGATGAGGGTCACTTGCCGCGTTTGTTCGGTTTTCACGTCCCAGATGCGCAGAATCACCTGGATCGCCTTGACGCGGATCGGCGGGCCGCCCGAGGTTTGGTTCTGGTAGCGCGGGATGGTGTTCGCCCAGTATTGCCCGCTGATCGGGTTGCCGAGGTCCGGGAGGCCGAGCGACGTCTGACTGCTCTGCGACCAGGTGTCGAAGACGGCCGGCGTTGCCGCCCCTTTCTGCGGCCACTGGCCGTTCAGATCGTTCAGGTCGTAGAAATCGTTCATCCCGGCGACCAGGACGCGCACGTTCATCGACAGCACGTCAGTGAGCAGCACGTCGGCACCGGCGCGACTCGGATTCAGGGCCGCGGTTTCCTCCGCGAGTGTGAGGAAGGTTCGCGCACCGCCGACCGTGATCGCTTGAAACCCGCGCCGTTCAGGGATGGTCACGTAAGGTTTAGGGATGGTCACGTCAGCCGGCGTGTTGGCCAGGGAGCCGTTGAAGAGGCTGAAGTCCGCCAGGGCGGCCAGATCTGCGGGACCAACGGGCACGTCCTGCGTGCCGGCCATCTCGGGAATCAGCGCCTTGGTGCGCAGGTGCAGAGCGTACAACTGGCCGGGAGAGGTGCCCTTCTCGCTGACGGCGATCTCGGTCGGTCGCAGGAACGCCGCCACCTCGACCCACTGGGCCTGGTACGCGCCCGCAACGTCCCGATAGCCCGGCACGTTCTGCACCACCGTCATCAACTGGGGACTGTTCGTCGCCCCGGCGTAGCTGGCCGGGAAGAAGTCGCCCCGATCGTTGCCGCGCAGCTTGGCCGTGAAGTGCAGCCGATGCGTCGTGGCCTGGTACGACGGGATCAGCGTGTTCGAGTTCCCCTCGAACTGGCTACCGCTGTCCTGCTCGATGCGGAAGAAGCCCTCACGCGGTGGGCCGTCCTGCCAGAAGTTCGGATCGCTGAGGCGTTTGCGGCCCTCGAAATGATCCGCCTGGAGATACTTGCGCAGCGTGTTCGTCGCCAGGCGCAGGCGTTCGTTCATGTCGCCCAGCGCCTTGAGGTCGCGGAAGGACCGGAAGCCCGCCGCGAACGCCTCCGACAGGATGGCCATGATGAAGACGATCAGGGCCATCGAGACGAGCAATTCGACGATCGTAAAACCAGTACGGCGTCGCATGGGGACGCATCCTCCAGCAAAGAGACGCGGCCTCACGGCTGCCAGCCGGTGCCCTTTTCAAAGACGGCGATGACGCTCTCCAGCAGAGCGACCGTGTTGACGTTGTTGCGCAGCGGCGGCTCCACCCGCAGCGTCCAGGAGCCACTATCCTTGACGATGTCGGTGACCTGGTACGCCTGGGCGGCGACGGTCGAACCGCTCGCGGTCGGCACCAGCGACGTATCGAGGAGGTAGCCGCCCGTGCGGAAATCGGGCTCGCTGCCCGGCGTGATGGCCAGTGTCAGCGTGGAGTCACCCGCATTCCCGCTGGTGTTGAAAGTCGGTTCGTCGCCGGGCGTCAGCGTTGGTCGGCCCTTGTAGACCAGAACCGTCAGATCGACCAGACTCTTGTTGCCGAACTGCGGCCGACGTGCGATGTACGTCCAGGTGTAGGATCCGTAGCGCTGGACCGAGACCGGCATTCCTTCCGGCCGACCGTCCGGAGTGAAGTTGATGTCGTCGAGGAACGTGAACCAGCGATCCCCGATCAGGGCACCGTTCGGAGGAGTCGGGATGCCGTTCGGCGACACCCGGCGCAGGCCCGGCGAGCCGCCAAGATCGCCCAGCGGACTGCCCAGGAAGGGCGCACCGAATGGATCGATCAGAACGGGGTAGCTCGGCGTGTCGCCGCGCGGGATCGGAGCCATTCCCGGCGGGCTGTCCAGCATGGCCGTGACGGCTGGATCATGGCGGAGATCCCACATATTGGCGATGGCCTCGGCCTGGGCACCGCAGTGGGCCGCCCGGTCGTCGCGGATGGCCCGGGCCATGTTCAGCGCCCCGATGGGAAACAGCACCAGGATCGCCAGCAGGCCCACCCCCATGATGAAGATGGCGACCAGCACCTCGACCAGCGTGATGCCCGAACGGATTTTCATGGTCAGCGTTCCTTTCGGCTCACAGGCCCGAGGACCGGCCGTCCTTGGCGAAGGTGTAGTAGTCCGGCCCCGCGTCGTTGAACGGGTAGACGCCGATCAATCCGGTTCGCAGCCGGACGGCGACGATGAATTTCGGCTGCACCTTGCTGCCCAGTGGCGAGCCGGTGTCGGTGTCCTCGACCACGACGAACACCTGGCCCTGCGTGTTGGTCTGGCCGACGACGTTGCCGGCCGGGCTGAACAGGATGTCGAACTGCGGAAGGTTCGGCACCGACAGGCCGGCATTGACGACAAGCCCTTCCGGCAGCGTGACCACCTGCTCGCCGGACAACAGCCGGGGCTGGGCGTAGATGCGGTAGTTGCTCAGGTTCTGGTCCGGGCCGCTCGGATAGCTCTGCGGTGTCGCCGTCGCGGGAGTGACAGTGACGGTGGTCTGCGCGCCGGGCGCGATTCCCACAACCCCATACAACATCCCGCCGCCGTTCAGTTCGAGGTAATCGCCGACTGACAGCATGGGAACACCGCCCGCCGGCGTCAGGTTGGCGCTGATGGTGATGGAGCCGGAACCGACAGCGATCACGCGCCCCAGCGACGGCGTATCCGGTTGCTGGATGTACGACAGTTCGGTCGTGGTGCCGGACGTGCTGATGCGCACGCCGGTCACCAGGCCGTCGCGCTTGGCCCGCTGCTTGGCCATCAGCAGCATGCCGGTGATGCGATCCGTCGCTGACACCATGCGCTGCTTGGCCGAATAGTCGGGGTAGAACAGCACCCCCATCGCGAACAGAACGCCCACGATGAAGATGACCACCAGTAATTCAATCAGGGTCAGACCGCGTCGAGGCGGCAGATGACGGTACATGGTCAGCAGAGCCTCCTCGGGTTAGTAATCGGTGGTGTACTTGTTGTCCGACGCCTGTCCGGCGTTGGTCACCGCGAACGTAGCGGGGTTCAACCCGAGCTGGCCGTCCGCGCCGACAGACGCGACGACTGGCTGTAGCCGCGTGGTGGCCGGCAGGGGATGCCCGATGGCGCTGGCCGCAAGAGCCGCATTTGCCCAGGACGTGTGGGCCAGAAATCGTTCCGGATCGACCGGGTCGATACCGGCGGCCAGCTTCGCGAAACCAGTCGGGAAGCGACACAGAATGAGCGGACGGCGGTAGCCATCGACCAGGCCGCGAACTTCCTTCCCGGTCGGGCTCGTTCCGAGCGGGAGCGTATCACCGGCCAGCTCGTTGGAACTCGTACCGCCGCCGCCCGGTCCCCGTTCGAGGATCATCAGCAGACAGATGGCGTTCTGCTGCTCGGCCGTGATGGATGTCGAGGTGTAGTTGCCGCTGGTGATACCGAGACTGGTCAGGTGCTTCTGGTACTCGGTCATGGCGAGTTGCGGCACGTACGGTGTATAGACCTCGGCGAAGGATGTCGGGAAGGCGTGCTTCAGACGCAACTTCGTGTAGATAACGCGCGCCCGCGGCGCGGCGTACTGATCGCCAGCGGCCAGGCTATCGACGGTGGCCTTCACACTCGGATTGATCGCTTCCCGATCGGCCTTGTCGGCGACCGTCTTCCACTGCCGTTCCAGCAGGTTCTTGACGGTCTTGAGCGTACTCTGGCTGGCCAACTCGTAGCCAGTGTTGCGAACCCGGTTGACGGCCCCGACGGTCAGGGCGAACAGAACCGCCAGGATGGACAGCACGACGAGCAGTTCGACCAGCGTGAAGCCGTCCAAAGGCCGCTCCCTCTCCCTCGGTACTCCGGGGGAGAGGGCCGGGGTGAGGGGGACGCAGCTTGCCGTAAGGGGAGAGGCAGACCCCTCACCCCAACCCCTCTCCCCTGAGTACAGGGGCGAGGGGCGTCCAGAACCGGGGCTCGGTGAATACTTCATCGATTGGTCTCCTCAGTTACTGCCGCCACCGAGCAGGCCACTGGAGAAGCTCGCCTGATCGTCCTTGCCGCTGGGCTGCGAGGTGCCAGCGCTGGTCCAGGTTCCCGGCAGGCTGGGCGTGCTGCCGAACGCCCCGTCCAGGCCAGCGCAGAGAATCTGATAGCCGCTCGGGTTGACGGCCGTGCCCGCTCCATCGGCCCGATAGTAGTTCGCCACCGCCGAGTATGGCGACGTGTACGGGCTGGCGAAGTAGGCGTAGTAGGTGAACGTCCCGTTGGGCCGCTCATACGGATCGCGGTAGACGAAGAACCCGGCCGGGCCGAGTGGCGGCGAGGTCGTCGCGCCGTTGATCAGTCGGGCCGTCTTGAACTGGTAGAAGGGGCCGTGACGAGTGCCACCGATCGCTGCCGGATTGCTCGCGTTCTTGCTGAACCCCAGGCAGCGGTTGCCACCACTGGTCGCGGGAATGCCGCCCAGGAAGAAGACCAGGCACTGCTCGCCGGTCAGACGCTGGATGCCCGGCTGGATCGAGCCGTTCCCGTTCCAGTCGATTCCCGTTCCGGCCGCCCCGCACTGGATGACACCCGGTCCCGCCTGCTTGTACCAACTCCGGCCGAACAGCTTCGTCAGGTAGCCAACAGCGGCTCGCTGGGCGGGATCGCTCGTGTCGTAGCCGTCCTCCCGCAGCACGAAATCGCTCGGGATGTGATCGACGCCGAAGTCCTGGCGGAACTGCGACATCGCTCCTTCCATGCCAGTGATGTCATTCCGGGCGGTCACGCGGGGAATCCAGCCCATGATGCCCATCACCGCTCCGAGCGTGAGCGACGCCAGCACCGCGATGATCGCGATCACGATCAGCAGTTCCAGCAGCGTGAAGCCTCCTCTCCGGAGGCTCGTTGTCCGTGCGGTTTGCATGTCTCTGCCCCCTGGGTGCCTCACTTGCTCAGACCTTCCAGCAGTTTGATCAGCGGCATGAACAACGCGATCACGATCGTACCGATGATGAAACCGAGCACCACGATCATCAACGGCTCGAGCAAGCTGAGCAAGCTCTCGACCATGATGTTGACTTCCTCGTCGTACACGTCCGCGACCTTGTACAACATCGTGTCCAGGTCGCCCGTTTCCTCGCCGACGTCGATCATGTTGACGACCATGTCATCGACGAGTCGGCTCTCCTTCAGCGGTTGCGAGATCGTATCGCCTTCACGGATCGATTCGTAAACGCGCTGGTACATGCGCTCGAAGACCGCGTTGTCGGCCGTGTCCTTGACGATCGATAGCGCCTCCAGAATCGGCACACCGGAACTGACCAGCGTGCCGAGCGTCCGCATGGTCCGCGCGACGACCGTCTTCTCGATCAGTGGCCCGATGATCGGTATCCACAGATACGCTCGATCGAGTGCGTAGGCACCGCTCTTGTTGAGTCGCACGAGTTTGAGCAGTAGCCAGATCGTCAGCGGAAACAGCGGCAGAACGTACCAGTATTTCGAGAACCACTGCGAGCAGGCGATGAGCATCTCCGTCAGGACGGGGAGCTTCATGTTGAAGTCTTTGAAGATCTTCTCGAACTTCGGGATGATGACGACCATGATGAACGTCAGGATGGAGACGGCCACCATGATGACCACGACGGGGTAGACCATCGCCCCGGTGATGCGGCGCTTCAGGGTCTGGGCCTTTTCCTTGAAGTCGGCCAGACGCCGCAGAATGATTTCCAGGGCACCGCCAGCCTCACCGGCCTTGACCATGTTGACATAGAGGCGATCGAAACACTTGGGGTGCTTGCCGAACGCCTCGGACAGGGTCATGCCCGACTCGACGTCATCGACGACATCGATCAGGGCGTTCTTGAGGATGCCGGGCTTCATCTGCCCTTCGAGGATGCGCAGGCTGCGGAGGACCGGCAGGCCAGCGTCCTGCAGCGTCGAGAACTGGCGTGTGAACGTACACAGGGCGGCGGCCGAGACGCCACCGAAGGCGAAGACCTGGCCCTTCTTCTTCTTGCCGGTCTTCTTGCCCTTCTTGCCCTTCTTCGAGCCGGCTACCTCGCTGATCTTGGTCACGAAGTAGCCCATTTGCTTGATCTTCTGCTGGGCTTCTTCCTCGCTGCCGGCCTCGACGGTGGCTTTCACCTCGCTGCCGGTGCTGTCCATCGCCTCATATTTGAACGTTGGCATGGCTCCCTCACGAACGGCGCGGCGACAACCGCGAACCGGAAGAAACACGAAATCCACGGCACTCCGCCGACGGGCTGCTGTCCGTCCGTGGAGTGCGGCAATCGAGCCCCCAAACCTGGGGAGCGAGCAAACGCCCAGCGGGGCGGAGTGCGAGTCAATCCCACTGGTGACGTCGGTTCTGGCGAGCGTGGGGCGTCAGCCCCATGATCTTCTCTTCGGAACGTGTCGGACTCATGGGGCTGACGCCCCACGCTCGCCTCCGACCGCGTTACTCTTCGTCAAGGATCGT
>CAYYJM010000163.1:10046-14469 GCA_964471755.1 uncultured Alcaligenaceae bacterium | reverse complement strand
GTACGGCTCGGGCTCGTCGCGGGACTGGGCGGCCAAGGGGACGATGCTGCTCGGCATCAAGGTCGTCATCGCCGAGAGCTACGAGCGGATTCACCGCAGCAACCTGATCGGCATGGGCGTTCTGCCGCTACAGTTCAAGACGGGCGAGGACGTGACCAGCCTCGGCCTGTCCGGCGAAGAGTCGTTCGACTTCGTCGGCCTGGGCGAGCTGTTCGCCTCGGGCAACGTGGCCGGCAAGGAACTGACCGTGCGAGCGCACCGGCCGGACGGCTGGAGCCGGACGTTCCAGGTGATCCTCCGCATCGATACGCCACAGGAGGTCCGCTACTACCAGCACGGCGGCATCCTGCAATTCGTGCTGCGACAGCTGCTCGAACAGAAGTGACTCTTCATTGAGCCGCCGGCAAGCCGGCGGCTCAATGACGATCACTTCGGCGGCAGCACCTCGTCGAGGCCGACCTCCCACTGACCGAGGCCGACCGCGACCACCGCGACGTTCTTGCGGTGGTCGATCCGAACGATCCGGCCATCCTTGCCGAAGCGCGGCACATGAACGGTGCCGTTCGGCTGGAGCTTGCTCCGCCAGTCACGCAGGGCGGCGGCCTTCTCCGCCTCGCGTTGAATCGCCTCGGACTTCTGACGCATCTCCTCACGCTGACGCTCGGCCTCGTGCTGGGCGGCCAGGGCCTCCTCGCGGGCCTTCTCCGCCTGCTCACGCAGCTGCTGGAGTTGCAGCATCTCCGGGGCGCGTTTCTGCTTCCGGCGCAGATACTTCTGCGCTCGCTGGAGCAGGGCCTTCGGCAGCTTCAATCGCCGGGCGATCTTCAGGGCGTTGCTCTGGCCGAACTGACCGATGTGCAGCCGATACGTCGGCCGGAGCGTCTCCACGTCGAACTCGACGGCCGCGTTCTCGGCGTGGTCGTTGTTGAAGGCGTACGTCTTCAGATCACCGAGATGCGTGGTGACCATCGCTCGACACTCCAGGCGATCCAGCTCGTCGAGGATGGCCCGGCCCAGGGCGGCTCCCTCGGTCGGGTCGGTGCCGGCTCCCAACTCGTCCAGCAGGACGAGGCTTCGAGCATCAGCAGTCTTCAGGATGGCGGCGATGCGCGAGACATGCGAACTGAAGGTCGAGAGGGATTGTTCGAGACTCTGTTCGTCGCCGATGTCGGCCAGGATCTGCGTGAAGACCGGGACGCTGCTCCCCTCGCCGGCCGGGATGTGCATGGCACACTGAGCCATCAGGGCGAGCAGGCCGGCCGTCTTCAGACAGACCGTCTTGCCGCCGGTGTTCGGCCCCGTCACGACCAGCAGATGATAGGTGTACCCGAGCCGTATATCGATCGGCACGACCTCACGTCGGCCCCCAGGCGAGCCCCCGGCACCAGGCGAGCCCCCGGCACCAGGCGAGCCCCCGGCACCAGGCGAGCCCCCGGCGACAGGCGAGCCCCCGGCGACAGCCGGGGGAGTGTCTGCACTTGCGGGAGTGTCTTGCCGAAAGAGATGTTCCAGAATCGGATGACGTGCCTGTCGGAGCCAGAATTGCCCCTCGGTGTTGACATCCGGGGCGAACATGCGGAAGTCACGGCTGAAGCGAGCCTTGGCGGTGATCAGGTCGAGTTTCGCCAGCAGATCGATGGCGTAGCCGAGTGGTTTGGCCACCTTGGCGACCTCGTGCGAGAGTCGGCGTAAAACCTTGCCGATCTCGCGTTCCTCCTCGGCCTTGACGATGCTCCGCTCGGCGCTCAGGTCGGCGACGGCGGCCGGCTCGATGAAGACCGTCTCGCCGGTACTCGACGTGCGATGGACCACACCGGGGATCTTCTGGCGATGATTGACCGCGACCGGCAGGACGTAGTGGTCGCCGCTGACCGTCGCGTTCGGATAGCGCAACACCTCGCGTAGTTTCGGATCGCGGAGCAGCCGGCGGATCTGGGCCTGAACGCGCTCGTCGATGTCGGCGATCTTCACCCGGATGGCGGCCAGTTCGCGGCTGGCCATGTCCAGGACGTAGCCGCGCGTGTCGATGCAGGCCGTGATGCTCTTGGCGACGAGGCCGAGATCCTCGATGGGTTGCAGCAGATCGAGCAGGCGTGTGAACCTGTCCGGCAGACGCATCCGGTAGCGGTACATGTTGCCGGTGCAGGTGAGCGTGTCGGCGACACTGAGTAGCTGATCGACGGTGAGCTGGGCTCCGATGGCGGCCCGACGCAGGATCAGGCGGACGTCGTGCAGGCCACCGAAGGGCGGACTCTGGCCCATGCCGATGGCCTCGGCCATCTCGGTGACCAGGGCGAGGTCGCGCCGGATGGTCTCGACATCGGTACTGGGTTCGATCTGGCGGGCGAGTTCCTTGCCCAGGGCGCAGGCGGCGTAGCCGGCCAGCAGCTCGCGCACCCGGTCGAACTCCAGCAGGTTGAGTGTGTGTCGGTCCATGTTCAACGTCGTACTCATGCCAGGAAGACAGCCGCACCGTCGGCGGGGTTCACTCGGCTATTGTAACGAAGTCGAAGAACCGCCGAATCACAAAGACGACCGAGATTCTCAGGACCGAGCCGGTCTTCTCTGGGTGCGGGGTCTCGCCGGGAGTATACTCCTCTCACCCCCCTGGAGGTCTGCCATGATGCCGCTCATGACCGCGTTCCTGCTCGCTTTTCCGTCGGCCGAGAAGGCTCCGTTTCCGTATCTGCCCTGCCAGGCGACGTACATCCTGCCCGAGACGACCACCGACGAGTCGGGCTACTTCTCCCTCTGCGAGGGCAAGAACGGCAAGATGTACGTCGGCACGGCCGCGTATGGCCGGAACGCTTACCTCGTCGAGTACGACCCGGCCACGGGCAAGCAGCGGATCGTCGTGGACACGAACAAGGTCTGCGGCCTGACGGCGAAGGGCTACGCTGCCCAGGCGAAGATCCACACGCGCAACTTCGTCGGTCCCTCCGGCGTCATCTACATCGGCAGCAAGCAGGGCTACCGCCAGAAGGGCGACACGTCCGAGTATCCCGGCGGCTACGTCATGACCTACGACCCGGCAACGGATCGGGCGGAGAATCTCGGCATGCCGTATCCGAAGGAGGGCGTCATCGACGTGGTCGCCGACGAGGGACGCGGCCTGCTCTACGTCGTGACCTGCGAGGAACAGCACTGGATGCTCTGGGAGAAGACGACCCGCAAGTTCCGCGAGCTGGACGCCAATCTGCGCCTGACTCCGTACGCCACGACGCTGATCGACGCGAAGGGCCGGGCGAACGTGATCACGAAGGATAACCGCCTCGCTCGCTTCGACCCGACCACCGGCAAGGTGACGGTACAGGAGATCGTCCTCGACGGTAAGCCGTGGACGAGCGACAAGAACCGCATTCCGACCTGGCACCTCGCCGCCGATGGCAAGACGGCTTACCTGATCGCCATGAGCGACGCGACGCTGCTCACGCTCGATCTCGGCGGCACGGCGACCGGCCCGGTGCCGGCTCGGACCTTGACGACGATGGTCAAGGGCGACCACCCGGACAGCCGATGTGCCCTGAGCATCGCCCCGGACGGTCGAGTCTACACGCTCGTCCGCGTGGACAACAAGACCGGCTTCGGCACCGGCTATCTCCATCATCTGGCCCGGTTCGATCCGAAGACGAACCGGGCCGAGAACCTCGGTGTCATCACGATCAAGAATCCGGACTACTTCCCGCTCGGCAAGACGAAGAAACCGTGGACGCACGGCTTCCATCAGCTGCCCGATGGCACCTGGACGCCACTGCACGCCCACATGGCCCTGGTCGTCTCCAGGAACGGGACGATCTACGCGACGGTCATCTATCCGTTCACGCTGATGCGGCTGGAAGGGGTGAAGTGACGGGACCAGCCACAAAGTCAGAGCCGAGCCAGACGGTCGGACGTCCCCACCAGTAGGAGCGAACCCGAGTCCGCAAGATTCGCACAAGATGTGAGAGCGTTCCTGCCGACGATCCGCCTCGGGTTGTCCTGGCGAGGAGTTGCTTGACTCACCGGCGGGTGCTGCCGGGTTTGTTAATCCACGAAGGAGACTCCGGATGAAGAACTTCTTCCTGCTCGTCGCGGTCGGTTGCCTGGCCCTGGTAGCGGTTCCGGCCCAGGCTCAGTACTATGTGCCAGCCAGTCCGGTTGCGCCGGTTTACGGCTACCCCGCGAACTACGGTTACGGGCCCAGCTACGGCGTGGTCACGCCGGGCTACGGTGTGGTCAATCCTGGCACCTATGTCCCGGGCGGCTACGTCCACCATCGCCGGCATCTGGACTACGTCCCGCCGCGTGTCGATTATCGCTTTGGCGGTCGGCCCTATGGCATGGTTCCCACGCCCTATTACCATCATCACCACTGAGCCGAATTCGGTCGTCTCCTCTCTACCCCCGACAGGTGTCGGGGGTTTGTTTTTGTCGCGACTCGAGA
>CAYYJM010000163.1:0-10036 GCA_964471755.1 uncultured Alcaligenaceae bacterium | reverse complement strand
GAGACATCGGCACCAACAAGGATGTTCAAAGCCAGGCCGAGGGGGTATCTTGAAACAGACTGCACGCCGTTCTCGTCCGTGGATGCGACGACAGGGCCGGCTCTGTTGTCCGACCTCCGATTGTCGAGGTGTACCGTGCCTGTCCGCGTCACCTGTCCGAGTTGTCAGACTCCCTGCCTGGTGGCCGAGCAGCACCTGGCGGTCGTCGTTCGCTGTGGCCGCTGCCGACACTCATTCACTCCGCGTAATCTCCCCCAAACGGCCGAGTCGCCGTTTGCCACCCGCACGGGGCCGCCTCGCCTGGACATCGGCAGTGCCACCTCGACCGGGCGCGTTCGCAGCCGCAATGAGGACAGCTTCCTCGTTCAGCACCTGGTCTGGTCCACCCTCGATGAATGCCATGAGGTCGCCCTCCTGGTCGTGGCCGACGGCATGGGCGGTCACGAGGCCGGCCATCGGGCCAGCGGCATCGTCATCCGTGCCATCGGCAGTGCCCTGGCTCCACTGCTCGGCGGCGTCCTCAGCGGTCAGTTTGCCGAGGCGACCTCGAAGACCCTGGCCGAGACGATCGTCGCCGCCATGCGCGAGGCCAACCGCGCCGTCTATCGCGCGGCCAACAGTGAGCCCGGCTGCAAGGGCATGGGGGCCACCGTGACCGTCGCCCTGATCTGGAACGGTCGCGTCCTGCTCGGCCACGTCGGCGACTGTCGCACCTATCACCTGCACGGCAAGACCCTCACCCGCGTCACCCGCGATCAGACCGTGGTCGGCCGACTGGTCGAGCTGGGGATGCTCACTCCCGACGAGGCGGACCGACATCCCGATCGTCATCTGGTCACCCAGGCCGCCGGGACACGTTCCGACATCAAGCCCGACCTGCACCTGCTCCAGCTCGTGCCCGGCGACTTCCTCGTGATCGCCTGCGATGGTCTGCCGGCTCATGTCGATGACACGCGTCTCCGGGCCGAGTTGCTCGAACCGGTTCCCTCGGCCAGCCGGCGAGCCCACCGGCTCGTCGATCTGGCCAACGCGGCCGGCGGCTCGGACAACTGCACCGTCGTCACCGTGTACTGCTCCTGAGTCACGTTCCCGGTGCCGTTCTCGCGGAGCGAACGCCATGCACGAACCGGCATCGGGCCAGCGCTCGACGGTCCCTCGACTGCTGCCGAGCGACGAGTACAATCAGGCCCTCGAAGCGCTCGTCCATCCCGCCGGCTGGCAGAATCCGACGCCGACGGGGCGCTACAACCTCGTGGTCATCGGCGCGGGCACGGCGGGTCTGGTCTGTGCCGCCGGGGCAGCCGGTCTCGGCGCGCGCGTCGCCCTGATCGAGCGTCACTGGATGGGCGGCGACTGCCTCATTCACGGCTGCATGCCGTCCAAGACCCTGATCCGCTGCGCCCGCGCCGTCCATGAAGTTCGCCAGGCGGAGGCGTTCGGCGTCCGCATCGGTGGGCCGGTCGAGGTGGACTTCCCGGCCGTTCTGGAGCGGATGCGCCGCCTGCGGGCGCAGATCGCTCCGCATGACAGCGCCGAGCGATTCCGCAGCCTCGGTGTGGACGTCTACCTCGGCACGGCTCGCTTCACCGGTTCCGATACCGTCGAGGTGGACGGCCAGACGCTGCGCTTCAGCCGGGCGGTCATCGCCACGGGATCGCGGCCGGCGATGCTCGATCTCCCCAGTCTCGAATCGCTCGTGCCGCTGACCAGCGAAACGATCTTCAGCCTGCCATCGCTGCCGCGCCGACTGGCCGTCATCGGAGCCGGCCCGATCGGCTGCGAACTGGGCCAGGCCTTCCGACGCTTCGGGAGTGCGGTCGATCTGCTCGATGTCGGCCCGACGATCCTGGCGCGAGACGAACCTGAGGCGGCCGACGTCGTCCGCCAGCAGCTCGAACGCGAAGGCGTTCGCCTCCGCCTCAGCGTCCAGATTCTCGGTGGCGAGGTGGCCGACGGTCAGAAGTTCCTGCTCGTCGAGCAGGAAGGCCGACTCGAACGGTTTCCCCTGGATGCGGTCCTGATCGCCATCGGCCGACGACCGAACGTCGAGGGCCTTGGCCTGGAGGCGGCCGGCGTCGCCCACGACACCTCGGGTGTCCGGGTCGATGACTTCCTGCGGACGACGAACCGCCGGATCTACGCCGCCGGTGATGTCTGCACCGCGTTTCGGTTCACGCACGCCGCCGACGCCCAGGCTCGCATCGTGATCCGCAACGCCCTCTTCTTCGGTAGAGCGCGGATGAGCCGGCTCGTCATCCCGTGGTGTACCTTCACCGATCCGGAGGTGGCTCACGTCGGCCTGACGACTGCAGAAGCTCGCCGACAGAACATGGCCATCCAGACCTTCCGCGTGCCGCTCGCCAGCATCGATCGCGCCCGGCTCGATGGCGACACGGGCGGCTTCGTCCTGATCCATGTCCGCCAGGGGAGCGACCGCATCGTCGGCGCGACGGTCGTCGCGGCCCATGCCGGCGAGATGATCGGCGAGGTTGTCCTGGCCGTGGGCCAACGTCTCGGCCTGGCCGCTCTCTCGGGCACCATCCACCCGTATCCGACCGTGGCGGCGGCGATCCAGCGCGCCGGCGACGCCTACCAGAAGACCCGCCTGACTCCGTGGCTCGCCTGGCTGTTGAGAACCCTGCTCGCCTGGCGACGGTGAGCGAGAAACTTTTCCACCCCCGCTCACCGTCGCCCGCTGGTTCCGACGGCTTCCCTGCGGTACACTCGTCACGTCGCCTGGACCGAGTTGCCGAGGAACCTCCGATGCGCCGCCTCTGGTTGTTGCCGTACCTGCTCACGACGGGACTGCTGGCCGTGGCCCTCGGTCAGCCCATGCCGCCGACCGAGGAGGACTACCAGAAGTACGGCATCTACGAAAAGACCGCTCCGCGACCGAAGGCGACGACGCCGATCGCGACCGAGCTGCCGCTCCGCCTCAACCCCGGCGACCGGATCGCCGTCATCGGCAATACCCTCATGGAACGCTCGCAGGATCATGGTCACTTCGAGGCGATGCTCCAGCGCCGCTTTCCAACTCATCGCCTCGTCGTCCGCAACCTGGCCTGGTCGGCCGACACCATCGACCTGCAACCCAGGCCGGACAACTTCGCCGACCTCGACCAGCATCTGACCCACGAGAAGGCCGATGTCATCCTCGCCGCCTATGGCTTCAACGAATCGTTCGCCGGGCCGGCCGGTCTGGCCGACTTCAAGAAGAAGCTGACCGCCTTCGTCGCTGACCTCAGGTCGAAGGCGTTCAACGGCAAGGCCGGGCCGCGTGTCATCCTCGTGTCACCCATCGGCAACGAGGACGTGATCGGCGTGAAGGCGGCCGAGCAGAACAACGCCCGGATCCGGCTCTACGTCGAGGCCATGCGCGCGGTCGCCCACGAACAGCAGGTCGGCTTCATCGACGTCTTCACGCCAACACAGGAGGCGATGGCCGACCCGAGATCGGACCTGACCCATAATGGCTGCCACCTGACCGAAAAGGGTTACGCCCTGTTCGCCACGGCCCTGTTCAAGGGCTGCTTCGACGAGACGCCGCCGGAGGTGACGCCGGAGTTGCGCTCGGCGATCCTCGACCGGAATCGCCAGTACGCCCGCCGCTACCGACCGCTCAACACGTTCTACTACACCGGCGGCCGAAACAAGACCTACGGCTACCTCGATTTCCTGCCGGCGATGCGGAACTTCGACCAGATGGTGACGAATCGCGACGCCCGCATCTGGGCCATCGCCCGGGGCAAGGCCGTCCCGGCGAAGGTCGATGACAGCAACGTACCACCGCTGCCGAAGGTGAATCAGTCACGCGGGGCCAACGAATGGCTCTCGGCCGAGAAGGAACGCCAGGCGTTCAAGATGGACCCCCGCTTCGAGGTCAACCTGTTCGCCGGCGAGGAGCAGTTCCCCGAGATCGCCAACCCGATCCAGATGCGCTGGGACAGCCGCGGCCGACTCTGGGTCAGCTGCTCGACCACCTACCCGCACGTCTACCCCGGCAACGAACCCGACGACCGGATCGTCATCCTGGAAGATGCGGACGGCGACGGCCGGGCTGACCGGTGCAGCGTCTTCGCCGATCGGCTGCACATCCCACTGTCGTTCGAGTTCGGCGACGGCGGCGTCTACGTCTCCGAGCAGC
The DNA here is from genome assembly GCA_964471755.1 of uncultured Alcaligenaceae bacterium. Classification (GTDB taxonomy): domain Bacteria; phylum Planctomycetota; class Planctomycetia; order Gemmatales; family Gemmataceae; genus CAYYJM01. The sequence continues at coordinate 5,892 of CAYYJM010000163.1, read as the reverse complement.
CACACCTGACGTTTCTCAAGGACACCGACGGCGACGGCAAGGCCGATCTGCGCCGGATTGTCCTGACCGGCTTCGGCACCGAGGACTCGCACCACGCCCTGCACGATTTCACCTGGACGCCCGACGGCGATCTGCTCTTCCGTGAATCGGTCTTCCATCACAGCCAGGTCGAGACGCCGTACGGCCCGGTTCGTCAGCAGAATAGCGGCTGGTTCCGCTACGACCCGGCGACGCACCGGCTGACCAGCTTCGGCACCTACCCCAGCACGAACCCCTGGGGCGTGACGTTCGACGACTGGGGCCAGCACGTCGCGAGCCATCCGGTCTACGCGGCTGCGTTCCACTCGCTCGATCCGCCCTATCCGCAGCAGCACCCCGCGCCGAAGGGTCTTCAGGCGTACTCCGGCGTCTGTGGCCATGAGTTCGTCGATTTCGCCACCTTCCCCCGAGAGATGCAGGGCGACTTCATCAAGGTTCGCTACAAGCCGACGAACCGAATCGAGATCCACCACTGGAACGAGGGGCCGTTCGGCTTCGCCGAGGAGTACGTCGGCGATCTGCTCTTCTCGGCGAACCTGAGCTTCATCCCGGTCGATCTTCGTTTCGGGCCGCGCGGCGACCTGTTCGTCTGCGACTGGTACAACCCGGTCAAGGGGCACATGCAATACTCGCTCCGGGATGAGCGGCGCGATCGGCACTCAGGCCGAATCTGGCGAATCCTGCCGAAGGGGGCGAAGCCGCAGGAGCCGCCACGGATCGCCGATGCCTCGATCGAGGCGCTTCTCGATCTGCTGAAGCGGCCCGAGTACCGCGTCCGCTACTGGGCGAAACGTGAGCTGCGCGAGCGTGACCCGGCGAAGGTGAAGGCCGCCCTGACGACGTGGGTTGCCACCCTGAAGCCGAGCGATCCCCGGCACCGCCATCATCAGATGGAGGCCGTCTGGACCTACCGCTGGATTCGCGCCGTGAACGCCGATCTGCTGCGTGAGTTGCTCCGCTGCGAGGATCACCATGCTCGTGCGGCGGCGACGCAGCAGCTCCGTTTCTGGCATCCCCATCTGCCCGACGCGATCTCCTTGCTCCGCCGGGCGGCCAACGACGCCAGCGGCATCGTCCGCATGGAGGCGGCCATCGCGGCCAGCTACATTGGCACGCAGGCTGCCCTCGATGCGCTGCTCGACATCTTCCGGCATCCGCGCGGCGGTTCCCTCGCCCACGCCATCCAGTGCGCTCTTGGCTCGCACACCCTGCGTCGGCACTGGGAGGGCAACCCGGCATACAAGGTGGCGGCGCTCCTGAAGGCGTCGGCCGCGAAGGACGAGTTCCGCGAACCGAAACCGACGGCGGCCCAGACTCGGTTCGACCGCCAGAAGAATACTCAGGTCGTGACCATCTCCTGCGTCCCGGAGCGGATGCTGTTCACGCTGGATCACTTCGTCGCCGCGCCGGGTCAGCCGGTCAAGCTCGTCTTCACCAACCCGGACGCGACCGACCACAACCTGGCGATCATCCAGCCGGGCACCCTCGCCGAAGTCGGCATGGCAGCCAACGAGATGGCAAAGGATCCACGCAACGCGAACTCCGATTTCCTGCCGCCGGACAAACGGCACCTCATCCTCCACGCCACGCCGATGATCGGCCCGACGAAGCCGTCACAGGTCCACGTCCTCCGTCTCAGCGCGCCGACCGAACCGGGCATCTACCCGTTTGTCTGCACCTTCCCGGGGCACTGGGTCGTCATGAATGGCGACATGGTCGTGGCGAAGGATGCCAGCACGGCGGCGAAGCTCCTGGCCGGCCGCAAACCGACGGTCGTCCGGGAGTGGAAGATGACCGACTTCGCGAACCTGACCGTGAAGAAGGACGAGGCGTCCATCACCCGCGGCATGCTGGCGTTCGCCAGGGCTCGCTGCACCCAGTGCCATGAGATCGCCGGCCACGGCGTCAACCTCGGCCCGGCCCTGTGCGACGTGGTCACACGCTACAAGGGTGGCCAGCTCCTGCGCCAGATCCTCGAACCGTCCAGCGAGATCCCCGAGAAATTTCAAACCCAGACGCTGATTCTGTCGAACGGCCGAACCATCACCGGCGTGGTGATGAAGGAAGAGGCCGGCGAGTACCACGTCGTCGTCAACCTGCTCACACCCCACTCGGTGACGCGCGTCCGCATCAAGGACGTGGACGAGAAGATCCTGTCCAAAGTCTCACCGATGCCGGATGGCCTGGCCAACGTCCTGACACGCGAGGAGATCCTCGATCTTCTCGCGTTCCTTGAATCGGCTTCCAACCTGCCGAAACACCCGCATCCGCAGAAACGATGAATGATGAACGATGAACGATGAACTTTGGAGGTCATGGTGTTCTCTGCCGCTTGCATCCTCGCCGTCCTGGTCACGGTCTCGGCTGGTCTGGCCCCTGGTGCGGACCTGCCGCCTGTCGCCAGGCCCGGCGACAGGGGCGTTCTCTCCGCCGAGTTGATCTACCCGCTCGACGCCACGCCGACACCGGAGTGTCACGCCTCGACCATCGCCGAAACGAAGACCGGCCTCGTCGCCGCGTGGTTCGGCGGGAGTCACGAGAAACATCCCGACGTCGGCATCTGGCTGTCACGGCATGACGGCAAGTCGTGGTCGAAACCCGTCGAGGTGGTCAACGGAGTCCAGTCGCCCGAGCTGCGCTATCCGTGCTGGAACCCGGTCCTATTCCAGCCGAAGGGCGGGCCGCTGCTCCTCTTCTACAAGGTCGGTCCGAGCCCGGCGAAGTGGTGGGGTATGCTCACCACCTCCGACGATGGCGGCAAGACGTGGAGCAAGCCGCGTCGGCTCGGCGAGGACAGCAAAATCGGCCACCTGATCGGCCCGGTCAAGAACAAGCCGGAGCAGCTCGCCGATGGCTCGATCCTCTGCCCCAGCAGCAGCGAACATGACGGCTGGCGCGTCCACTTCGAGATCTCGAAGGATCTCGGCAAAACCTGGCAGGTGGTCGGCCCCATCCACGACGGCAAGGAGTTCGGTGCCATCCAGCCGAGCCTCCTGAAGCACGGCGATGGGAAGCTCCAGGTGCTGTGCCGTAGCCGACAGAACGTCGTCGTGCAGAGCTGGTCCGCTGACAACGGCAAGACCTGGAGCAAGCCGACGGCGACGGAGTTGCCGAATCCGAACTCCGGCACCGACGCGGTGACGCTGGCCGACGGCCGACAGCTGATCGTCTACAACCACACGACCCGGACCCGTGTCGGTGATGGCCCGGCTGGCCGGGAGATGCTCAACGTCGCGCTGTCGAGCGACGGCAAGACCTGGAAGCCGATCCTGACACTGGAACGCGACAGGGGCGAGTATTCGTACCCGGCCGTGATCCAGACGGCCGACGGTAAGGTCCACATCACCTACACCTACCGCCGCAAGACGGTCAAGCACGTCGTCCTCGATCCGAAGGCGCTCCTGGCGAGCGTGGGGCGTTAGCCCCGCTGAGGCGAGCGTGGGGCGTTAGCCCCATGATTCTTCGTCTTCACCGGGTACAAGACTCATGGGGCTGACGCCCCACGCTCGCCTTCGTCTTCACCGGGTACAAGACTCATGGGGCTGACGCCCCACGCTCGCCAGAACCGACCCGTCACGGCCCGTAGGTCGGTCGGCCCTTGACCGCCTCGACGAAGGCGTCGTGGACGCCTTCGATGACAACCCGATCCGGCGTCACCTCGCGCAGATGGAGGCGGCTCGCTCCTCTCGCGTGCCGCTCGCAGCGCGGGCTCAGGCCGCGAAAGCGTGTCGCCGTTAGCAGGGACGCAAACCAGATGAATGGGTAGACGAACAGGTACATCAGCAGGAACGAGCATCCGGCCGGATCGGTCGGGAAGCCGGACTTCTCAAGCAGGCTCGGCTGGTAGCCGGCATCGCCAGGGGCCGCTTCGTCCGTGTGGATGAAACTCGAGGTGTAGGTACACCACACCTCCCGCGTGGCCGGCTTGCCGCAGACCATGCACACACGCGGCAACGCACCCGGTGTGGTCGCCTGCTTCCGATCCAGATGAACGGTCTTCATCAGGGCTTCCTCGTGTGGGCCTTTCGATTCACCCGGATACGGACACGGTCGTCAGGCAATCCCGCTGCTCGTTGGCCGTCAGCAGCGATAGAATGTGCAACAACGCGAGAACATGAAGGACAGGACCTCGTCAGAGCATAGCCCCTCCGGATGTGAAAGGGAAGGGAACACATCATGCGGATCGGCATCTTCGGCGGCACGTTCGACCCGGTGCATCAGGGCCATCTTATCCTGGCCGAGCAGGCCCGTGAGCAGGCCCGACTCGATGAGGTGTGGTTCGTGCCGGCTCCCCGTCCGCCGCAGAAACGCGATCAGACCCTCACCCCGTTCGAGCAGCGTGCCGAGATGCTCCACCTGGCCATCGTCGGCCAGCCCGCCTTCCGCGTCGATCTGATCGAGAAGGACCGGCCCGGCCCCAGCTTCACCGTGGACACCCTGGCCCTCCTGAAGGAGCGTCACGTCAATCACGAGTTCCATCTCCTGATCGGCAGCGACACCCTGGCCGACCTGGAACACTGGTATCAGCCGGCCCGCCTGGTGCAGATGGCTCCGCTGGTGGTCATGGCCCGCCCTGGCTCGCCCACCCTCACGGCCGACGAACTGCGCCCCCGGTTGAACCTGCCGCCCGGTGCCGCGCTGCACCTGGAGCCGATCGTGGTGCCGCTGATCGACATCGCCAGCCGGGATCTGCGCCAGCGCGTGGCCGAGGGCCGGAGCATCCGCTACTTCCTCCCCCGCGCCGTGGAGGTCTACATCGCCGAGAAACAACTCTACCGCCTCCGGCCGTAGGGTGCCAGGATGTCACCCCTCGCTGCCATTCCGACAGCCAGCTTTCGCCGGCTCGCCAACTTGGCAGACGAGGCGAGAGCCGGCCATTTCGCTCAACTCCTTGTTCTGGAACGTCTTGGGCGATCCATCGCGGCCGGCACGCCGGTTGCTTGAGGGAGGGAACACGACCGGGCATGGGAATCTGACGGAGGTAGGCTTCATGAAGATCAAGCCGCTGGGCGATCGAGTGGTGGTGAAACGGTTCGAGGCGAAGGAAACCTCGTCCGGCGGGATCATCCTGCCGGAGTCGGCCAAGAACAAGCCGCAGATGGGCGAGATCCTCGCCGTCGGGCCGGGCAAGCTCCTCAAGGACGGCTCCCGCCGAGCCCCCCAGGTCAAGGTCGGCGACAAGGTCCTGTTCACCAACTGGGCCGGCGACGAATTCAAGCAGAGCCAGGGCGACAACGTCCTGCTCATGCGCGAGGAGGACATCCTCGCCATCCTCAACGACTGAACCACCCTTTCGCCGCCGGCTTGCCGGCGGTCTTCGTCAACACCCCGTCGGCCCGCCGGCGGCGAAATGCAGAGACGCGATTCAAGCACAGGAGAGACGATGGCTGCCAAGCAGATTGCGTTCGACCAGGAAGCCCGGGAAGCGATGCGTCGCGGCATCGCCAAGCTCGCCAAGGCGGTCAAGGTGACCCTCGGCCCCAAGGGCCGAAACGTCATCATCCAGAAGAGCTTCGGCTCGCCGACGGTGACCAAGGACGGCGTCACGGTCGCCAAGGAAATCGAACTGGAAGACAAGTACGAGAACATGGGCGCCCGCATGGTCCGCGAAGTCGCCAGCAAGACCGGTGACATCGCTGGCGACGGCACCACCACCGCGACCGTCCTGGCCGAGGCGATCTTCAACGAGGGCCTGCGGGCCGTCGTCGCCGGCACCAACCCGATGCTCATGAAGCGCGGCATGGAGAAGGCCGTCGAGGACATCATCGAACGCCTTCAGAAGATGTCGATTGAGACGAAGGACAAGAAGGACCTCGAGAACGTCGCCACGGTCGCCGCCAACAACGACCGCGA
>CAYYJM010000162.1:308-14494 GCA_964471755.1 uncultured Alcaligenaceae bacterium | reverse complement strand
CAAGGGCGACCAGGACAGTGAAGAGCAGACAGTGCAGCCCTGTCAGGAGGTGCAACTCGACGCTGGGCAGGCTCAGGCCATGCAGGCCCGGCTCGGGCGAACGAAAGGGCAGATTCGCTCCACCGCTGTACAGTTCGACCGCCGCCAGCACGGCGAAGATCAGACCGACGAGCGCCTCGACGAACGGATAACGAGGTGAGATCGGAAAGCGACAGTCGCGACATCGACCGCCGAGCCAGAACCAGGCGAGAATCGGCACGTTGTCGTACGACCGGATCGCATGACGACACGCCGGACAGCGAGACGGCGGATGGACCAGACTCATACCCCGTGGTAGACGGTAGATGACCACGTTGAGAAAGCTACCGATGGCCGCTCCCAGCATCAGCCAGATGAGGACGAAGACGCCGTATGCCAGGGCCACGACCTGCTCCGGGTTCACCGTCGATCCTCCCGGGCCGCCCGGCCCGCCTTACGCCTCGCCGCCCGGCACCGTGTAGCCGTACCGGTGGATCGTCTCTCCCCAGTGTGCGGTGATCCGTTCTCGTTCCGCCGGCGTCAGGGTCGGGTAGCGGTTGGTCTGGTAGTCGGTATGCTCGCCCAGGTACTGCCGGATGTGAGGCCGAACCGACTCGAAATCGCCCAGGTGAAGCCGATCGTAGATCGCGCTCAGCTGCGCTTCCGGATCGGCGACGAGATCCTCGTACTTCAACTCGACAAGCTGATCGGGCCGGAGCAGACTCTTCGTCTGTTCGTAGCGACGGTCGAGGTGAACGAAAGTGTTGAGGACGTACTCTTCAAGGTCTGGCAACCGCGGCGCTTGCATGCTGTGCAGCTCGGCCAGCCGACGCCAGAGGTTGAGCGTCGAGTGGTAGAGGACGTACGGATTCCGGATCAGAAAGACGAACTGGGCGTCGGGATAGAGTTCCAGCAGCGTCGGAATACGGCAGGTGTGCGGCGGCGACTTGAGGATCAATCGGCGCGGGTCGCGGTAGGTCAGATCCTGGAGGAAGGCCGTGAAGCCGGCCTTCCAGCGGCGTTGATCGCGCGGCCGGAGAGTCTCGACGTCGAAGGCTTCCTGATCGATCGGGCCCTGCTGCGGAAAGGCGAGCATCAGGTAGGGCGAGGGCAGATCGAGCAACGCCAGGGCGAACTCATCCTCCTGGGGCAGGTCCATGCCGAGAGCCATGTTGTCCATCGGCCGACGCCGCGGTGTCAGCAGGCTGGCGAGCCCCTTGAGCCAGCTTTCGCTGACGAGAAAGTGATTCGGAGCCAGGCAGCGGTACGTCGTCGGCGACTGAAAGCGCGTGTCGAGACTGAGCAGTTCGTGCAGGAGGGTCGTGCCCGTGCGCCAGTGGCCGATGATGAACAGCGGCGGCGGCACCCGGATGGAGCGGACGCGCGAGCCGAGGAGGCCGCGTTGCAGCCAGCTCAGGCCCTGGTTGAACAGCGTGATCTGGGTGATGAGCAGGGCACGCAGCCAGTAAGTGGGCGGGATGGCGAAGCGATTCCGGGCCAGCAGATGCATCCACCCCGAGAGGGTGAAGCCGTTCCAGAGGCGGATCGTGCGTACGGTCGGCTGGCGTTGAGGTTTGTCCGGGGTGGTACTCATGGCGTCCCTGGTGCGTTCCACGACTGAACGGGGGCAGTATAGTGATCGTCCCGGTGCCGAGCAAGCGGCTCTACTACGCCAACCGCGCCGCGGACGCCGCCGCCATCGGCTTCGACGATGCCGCCTTCCACGTCGAGCTGCAGTTGCCGCCCGAGCGACTGCTGGCCGATGAGGCCCGATCTGTATTTACTGCCTATGCCGCCGCTCCCAACCCGTGTCTCTACTGAGAGTCTCGCAATGCCAGAGAACGTCGTCCTGTCCCGCCAGTCCCTTCGCGCCGGCATGGTCGGCCTGGGCATGATCTTCCAGGAAACCTATCGGCCGATGTTCGAGCAACTCCATGCCGAGGGCCTTTACCGGCACGACTTCGGCTATGTCGATGTCGAACTCGGGGCCGTCGCCAGCCGGACAGGCCGACGCGCCGAACTGCTGCGCGAGGACGCCGGCGCGCACCTGGCCAACTTCGTCTCCTGCTCCGGCGACGACTGCATGGATCAGTTGCTCGCCCAGCCGGTCGATGTCGTCTGCATCGCGACGCCGGACCATCGCCATTTCGAGGGGGCGAAGGCCGCCCTGCTCGCTGGTAAGCACGTGCTGATCGAGAAGCCCTGTGTGCTGCAACTGCGCCAGCTCGACGAACTGGAGGCACTCGCCCGGCAGTATCATCGCCTGTGCAAGGTCGTCTACCACAAGCTGGCCGATCCCGATCACAAGCGGCTGCGAACGCTCGTTCTCGATGGCGTCCTCCAGCACGTCAACAGCGGTTACTGCTCACTGCTCGAGCCACGCATGATCAGTCTGGGCCAGTTCAGCGAGTGGATTGCCGGCCGGAATCCTGCGACCTATGTCGCCTGCCACTACGTCAAGCTGATCGACTTCAGCTTTGCCACGGCGGGCTCGCCCTGGCGGCTGGATCGCATCCAGGCCAGCGGTCAGCGTGGCATCGTCGGCCCGGCTGACGGCGACACCTGGGACAGCGTTCACTTGCAGATGGTCTACGTCTATCCCGATGGTCGGGAGGCGGCCTTCGACATCCACACGAGCTGGGTGATGCCGGACAACTATCCCGGCTACGTCGAGCAGGAGGTGCAGTTCCGTTTCGACAACGCCATCTGGAACGCACATCAGCGGAAGCGCGGCGTCGAGATGGCGATCGAACACAAGACGCCGATGCAGTTGAAATCGACGCCGAACCACCACTACAACGCGACGGTGACCGAACCCTGGGGCGGCACCTTGCAGCGCGGCTACGGCATCGAGGTGCTGCGGCGTTTCTTCGAGGAGGTGGCCTTCGTCGAGTTCGGGGGCGAGAAGACGGCCCGCGATCAGCGGCTGTCGTCGGTTCGCTCGCTGCACTACAATGACGTTCACTTCGATCGCAATGTGGTGGCGACGGTGCAGGCCCTGGAGGCGATCCTGGACACCCAGCGGGCCGGCCATCCGGGCAGCGTGGTCACGGTCAACGAGTCGCGTGGCGGCCTGGTGTTGTATCGACCGGGCTCGGCCGAGCCGGTGGTGCTGTATCCGGGCAAGGTGTGAACGGTCCCATTTAGCCGCCGGCTTGCCGGCGGTCTTCGTCGCAAAAACCCGCCGGCAAGCAGGCGGCTAAATGGGGCGATGTTCAAAAAGTCAACTAGCTACTTGTCCAGGTGTCGTCGTCGTGATAGCGTGGCAGGTATGAACAAACATCTTTCCGCAAGGTCCACGCGGAGGAAGGGCCATGAGCCTGGCCACGCGAACACTGACGGTGACGCAGGGTAATCTCAACAACCATCACCTCTATCTCACCGAGGTGCTTGACCTCTTTCCCGAGGACGTCATCGGCGGCCCGAATCGAGAGCAGGCAGCTCCGCGAACCGTTCGTGTCCTCTGGGGTGAATCCACGGTGGAGACGGACATCGTCCGCGTCAAGCAGATCTTTCGCCGGCGAAAATGGGTTCGCCTCTTCTTCGCCTCGGCCGGGGTGCGTGAAGGAGACCGCATCCTGCTGGAGCAACTGGAGCCGTACAAGTATCGTGTCTCCCGACTATCGCCGGAGTTGCTCGAATACGTCGCCCTGATCGGGCCGGACAGCGAGAAGATCGTCCCGGCTCCAGCGCCGGCCCGGCACGAGTTGACGTGTCCGACCTGTGAACGGGTGCTGCGCGAGGCGGGCCACGCGATCCTGTCGCGCGGCCTGGGCGGCGCTCACTGGCTGAAACGGCCCGTGGTGCTGTGCGACGATTGTCACGCACTGCTGGGCCAGGAACCGGCCTACGCGACCCGAGCCGATCGACGACGGCGGACGCTGGTGGAAGGAGCGGTGTCGTTCTGGTTCCGGTGTCCGCCGGGGGTGGAGTCGTGAGCGGTGCCGCCTTACTCCGCGTCGGGTGGAGCTTCGAGCAACGCCTGATAATGCGAAGGGACTTCCGCGAAGGCCGTTCGATACGTCGCTTCCAGGGGGACATTCACATACATCCCGTCGTCGAGGAACAACGGCATGTCGGGCAACTCGTCACCAACGGCAACCGGCTCGATATACGCCGTCTTGGTCTCGAAGGCAGCGTAGGACGCGAGGGTAAACGGCTTGTCGGGAGGGAGGGTGAAGGTCGTTTCCCGAAGGTGCGACCAGATCACCGGGTGGATGCCTTGCGGATCGCGTGGACCGGGCGGATGGAGATCGAGCAGCATCAGGTGGATACCCTCGGCGAGCAGTTCGATCATCTTGTCCACGAATTGCCGGAGGGCTCCGCGGCTACTCTTGTTTCCGGGCGAGACGATTTCCACGACGGCCACAACGTGATCGTCGCTCCGGTGACGGACACTCACGCGGGTGCGCCGACCGCTCAGGTCTTCCGTCCGAGCTGTTTCGATGAACCGAACTCGCGGTGTTGCCAGAGCCACACCTTGACCGGGTTCTGGACCATTCGAGGGAACAGGCGGCGCGTCGGTCCGTTGCAAGGTCAGGAGGTCCGGCTTTGGCCCGCCGATGATCTGTTCGAGGAGGGCGTAGTATCCGACAGGCAGAACGCCCCGGTTCAGGACGTGCTTGATGGCGGGAGCCCACTCCTGATGGAAATCGGAGAAGAGGCCGGGAAAGCCTCGCGTCCAGTCGTGAATCGGCATCACTTCCTCCTCGCGTTTGTGGGCCGCTTCCCCCTGTCGCGATTATACCAACGAGAACTGGCCAGCGATGGCCAACTCTTCTATTGCTCCGAGAACGGCGTCTGGCTGGTCGATGAAGTACCGCCGGCCTACCTGCGCGTCCTGTGACGGACGCCTGAGACCTGAAGGATCCCGCGATGACTCTCCCGCTGCATCATGCGCACGAGGACAACTCGAACCAGCTTCGCGACGCTCTGGGCCGACTCGAACCCCGGGCCCTGCGGACGTACACCCCCACGCAGGCGATCCTGAGTCGCAGTGCCGGCATCTTCCACTGGACGCCGGAAGGCCGACGACTGTACGACTTCACCTCGGGCGTCCTCGTCGCCAACCTGGGTCACAACCCGACGCGCTGGATGCGCCACTTCACCGGCTACATGGGCTGGCCGAACCTCGCCAATACGGAGGCTGGCGAGTTCTTCGAGGCGACGACGATGTCGGCCTACAACGCCGCCACGCCGGTCGAGATCGAGGCGACGCGCCGGCTGCTGGGCTTGCTGCAGTCCCGGCCGGGCGGCAAGCGGCTTGAGCAGGCGATGTGGGCCGCGTCCGGTTCCGAGGCGATCCAGAAGGCTCTGTGGGCGTCGCTGGCCCGCGATCGCACCCGGCCGATGATCCTCGCGACGCGTTTCGGCTTCCACGGCAAAAAGGGTCTGGCCAACGCCGTCACCGGCTCCGAGACGGACGCCGAGCGCGATCCGCGCGTGCGGTTCATCTCGTTCCCGATGAACGAGTGCCGCGACGTGGCGAACCGCGACGACGCTTTCGACATCGCCCCGTACCGCCGCGAGTTGGAGGCGTTGCTGCATCAGTTCGGCCGGCAGATCGGCGTCCTGATCACCGAGCCGTATCTCGGCGGCGGTGGCTCGTACCATCCGCCGAAGGCGTACCTGCAGTTTCTTCAGCAGTTCTGCCGGGAGAACGACATCGTCTTCATTCTCGACGAGGTACAGGCGAATTTCGGCCGGACGGGCGACTACTTCGCCTACGAGACATACGGTCTGGAGCCGGACATCGTCGTCCTGGGCAAGGGGCTCGGCAACGGCGTCCCGGTCGCGGCGGCGGTCGGTCGGCCGGACCTGTTCGCGGCCCTCAATTATGGCGAGGGGTCCGATACCTGGAGCGCGAATCCGCTCTGCTGTGCGGCCGTCCTGGCGACGCTCGACGAGTTCGAGAAGCAGGACGTTCTCGGCTCCTCTCGGCGCTCGTCGGCGATCATCGAGGCGGGCCTGGTCAAGCTGAAGGAACTACCGTTCATCGTCCAGCTGCGTGGCGAGAAGGGCGGCATGGTCTGGGGCGTCGAGTTCGCCGACTGGAACGGCAAGTCGGCCGCCGACTGGGCGAACGCCTTCGTGCTGGCCAGCTATCTCGGCGCGGGCGGCGACGGCATCCATCTGCTCGGCCCGCTGTCGAAGAAGGTCGTGCGGATCTCGCCGCCGCTGGTCATCACCGAGGCACAGGCCCACGCGGCGATGGATCTGCTGCACCGCATCGCGGGCTCGCTGGCCGGTGCGCGGTAAGCGTGAAGGTTGTCATGGCGAGCCCCCGACGAAAGTCGGGGGAGTCTCAGCGGGCGAGCCCCCGACGAAAGTCGGGGGAGTTGCCACGTCGTGAACTCCCCCGGCGAAAGCCGGGGGCTCGCCTGTTCTGTAATCGCCGAAGACGGCTCACACCTTGCACACGAAGTATGCATTCATGATGTCATGCTCCAGGTTCTCGATGCGCACGTCGGCGAAGCCGGCGTCGGCGAGCATCGCCTGGGCCGTCTCGACGCCCCACATCGCTCCCAGGCCGGGGCCGCCGTTGGCCAGTGACACCGACATGCAGTGCATGCACGAAACGGTGTACAGGAACGTCCCCATCGGGTGGGTCTTGTTGCAGTGAACGTGGCACGAGCCACCGATGTCCTGCATCAGATAGATGCCGCCCGGACGCAACGCCTTGCGGATGGCCGCCAGCACCTCGGCCGGCCGGGACTGATCGTGGATCGCGTCGAAGGCCAGGACGAGATCGAACGCCGCCACCGGGATTCCGTCGGGCAGATCGCGCACCTCGTAGCGGACGTTGGCCAGCCCCAGCCGTCGAGCCTCGACCGTCGCCCAGGCGATCGCCTCGGGGGACAGATCGATGCCGACGAACCGGCTTGCCGGATACCGGCCGGCGAGGTGGAGCAGGGCCTTGCCCCGGCCGCAGCCGACGTCGAGGACGTCGATGCCGGCCTCCAGGCGTCGGGCCAGTTCCGGCTCCAGCGGCAGGATGTGTTCCTCCAGGCCGGCGACGACGCTCTGGCTGCTCTCCTCGGCCATGACCTCGTGGAAGCGCGGATACGCCGAGTAGGGCACGCCGCGACCGTGGCGGAAGGCTTCCAGGACGACGTCCTCAGCGCAGCCGAGCAGGCCGATGAACTGGGCGGCGGCCGCCATGTTGTTCGGGGCGGCGGCCCGGGTCAGACACGCGGCGTGGGCCGACGGCAGCCGGTACGTCTTCGCCTCGGGATTGTACTCAATGATGCCGCCGGTGGTCATCGCGCCGAGCCATTCGCGGACGTAGCGTTCACTGAGGCCGGCACGCTCGGCGATCGTGGCGCTGGTCGAGGCCGGCAGCTCGGCCAGCACGTCGAACAGGCCGGTACGATGGCCGAGAGAGACCATCAGGGCGAGGGCACCCTGGTTGAGCATGTCGAGCATCCGCCCGGCGAACGCCTGGACCTGCTCGGGGTTGACGGGTTCCTGTTTCATGAGTCACCTCCAGGGGAATGAGATTGTTATATGGGCCATGTGGTGGAGGCTTCGCGTCTCTGTGACAGGGTGTCTGAGAATCTCGGCCACCACGCTTACTTTTGTGTGTGGCGCAGGAGTTGCACGCGAGCTGCTCGGCCGGCTCGGGTCGCCGGCGGTCGAGCCGACCCGGGCTTGGGTGCGGCAGGACGAAGGGCGATGGTGGGACGTTCACCCCTTCCTTGCGGAAACGCCGCCGCCAGTACTCCGGCCGGTCGATCAACTCGTCGCCCGGCTGGGGCAGGTCGGCGAGTTGCCCCCGTCCGGGGACTAAATCCTGGCGAAAGACATCATGGGCCTGATGCCCCACGCTCGCCTGCGGTCAAAATCCAGGAATCCGCCCTTGCCACAGGGCGGGGTGACTGAAATAATACCACTTCTCACCGGCGTGGCGAAAGCCTCGACACCCCCGTACGCTCGTGCGGGGGGTTGCCGTTTAGGTGCGACAGCGCGAGTACCCTCATGGCCGAATCCGTCGTTCTTCCGTATGAAACCCGTGAGGGTCGTGGTAGCCGCAAGGCCGAGAAGCTCCGTCGCGGTGGCAAGACGCCTGGCGTGGTCTACGGCCACAAGCAGGCGACCCTGTCCGTGGCCGTCTCGCACGACACCCTCCTGAACGCCGTCAAGCACAACGTTCGCGTCCTCGACCTGCAAGGGCAGGGCAAGACCGAGAAGGCCCTGATCAAGGATCTCCAGTGGGACCATCTCGGCATCGACATCCTGCATGTCGATTTCGAGTGGGTCTCGGCCGACGAACGCATCAAGGTGTCGGTGCCGATTGAGTTGCGTGGCGTGGCTCCCGGAGTCGCCGCCGGAGGCGTTCTCGACCAGCCGATCCATGCGATCCACGTCGAGTGCCTGGCGATTGCGATTCCCGAGTCGATCCGTGTCGCCCTCGGTGACCTCCACAAGGGGCAGGCGATCCATGTGCGGGACCTGAAATTGCCCGATGGCGTGACGGTGCTGGAAGATGCCGACGATGTGGTCGTTCACGTCGCCGAACCGCGTGTGGCGGCGACGCCGACGGGAGAGGAAGGGGCTGGATCGGCCGAGCCGGAACTCATTCGTCGGCCTGGCGGTGAGGAAGGCGAGGAGAAGTGAGCCGGTGGCCGTGCCGGTGCTGAGGATCGCATGAAGGTTGTCGTCGGACTGGGCAATCCGGGCAGCAAGTATCACGGCACCCGCCACAACGTCGGTTTTGCCGTGATCGATCTGCTCGCGCAGGCCCCATCGGCCGGGAAATTCGCTCGTCGTTTCGAGGGCGATGTTGCCGAGTTGGTCGAGGACGGCGAGAAGGTTCTGGTCGTCAAGCCGCAGACGTTCATGAATCTCTCGGGCCGGTGCGTCCGGCAGGTGCTCGACTTCTACAAGGTCCCGGTCGAGAACCTTCTGGTGGTCTGTGATGACATGAGCCTGCCGCTGGGGAAACTGCGGATTCGATCGCAGGGTACGCACGGCGGCCACAATGGCCTGCGTGATATCCAGAGCCATCTGGGCACCACGGAATATGCTCGCCTGCGGATCGGTGTGGATGCTCCGCAGGACGACGCGGTGGATCATGTGCTGGGGAAGTTCCGGCCGTCGGAGCGAGCCCAGATCGAGGACGCCCTCGCCCTGTCGCTCCAGGCCGTGGTGGTCTGGTTGCACCAGGGAACCACGACGGCGATGAATCGATTTAATGGACCGACGCCGAAGGAAACCCGACCGCCAACGACCTAGAGAAGAGATCGCGATGGCAGCCAAAGTTTACGAATGCATGTTCCTGCTCGATTCAAACAAGGTCGGTGCCGACCTTGACGGTGTCGTCAAGCACCTGCACACTCTGCTGGAGAAGCACCAGGTCGAAATCCTGGCCAGTCGGACCTGGGATGATCGCCGACTCGCCTACCCGGTCGAGGGGCAGAAGAAGGGGCTGTACTACCTGACGTACTTCCGGGCCGAGGGGAAGCACATCGTCGAACTCGAACGCGAGTTCGCTCTGTACGAACCGATCCTGCGCTACCTGGTCATCAAACTGGAACACCCCCGTATCGTCGAGGGGATGCTGGCCGTCGGCCGGGATGAGCATGCGATGGCCCTGCAAACGGTGACCGATCCCGGTCCCGACGATGGTCTCGGTGACGACCACCGCGAACGGGGCGGTCGGCGTGAGCGCTATTCGCGGGGTGACTGAACGAGGGGGAAAAGGCTATAGATTCGACCGGGTTCGCCCGATGAGGTTGATACGCCAGTGCGGGCGGTTGGTCTCGCGGCAAGAGAAAAATCTCGCCGTGAGTTCCACTGCCAGGCTTGCGTACAGCGCGGGACGTCTGTATAGTGCGGGCAGGTGGACCTGAAGTTTTGCTCAGGTCGGAAATCCTTCCCATCCCGTGGAAGTCCAGGAGACCGCCCCCATGGCCAACCTCAACAAGGTGATTCTGATCGGTCGTGTCGTTGCCGACCCGGACCTGAGCAGAGACGTAATCAAGTTTCAGAACGGTGGCAAGGTGACCCGCATCCGGTTCGTGGTGAACAACCGGAAGTTCAACGGCCAGACGCAGCAGTGGGAAGACGATCCGGTCTGGTTGGACCTGAAGTTCTTCAACCGGGGTGAGAACGGCAAGCTGGCGGATCGAGCCGAGCAGCTGCGGAAGCCGCAGTCGATCTGGGTCGAGGGGCATCTGGTCCTGGAGAAGTGGACCGACAAGGACGGCCAGGAACGGACCAAGGTTCTGGTCTATGTCGATGCCTTCCAGAACCTGGACCGCCGGGATGACGGTGGCGGTTTCGGTGGCGACGGTGCCAGCATGGGTGGCAGCCGGCCGGCACAGCAGCAGCGGAACAATGGTGGCGGTCGGATTCCGGCCCGAAGTGGCGGCAGTAGTTACAGTAACGGCAATGCCGGAACCGGCGAGGACGACTCGTTCAGTTCCGGCGGCGGTGGGAATGACGACGACATCCCGTTCTGATCAACGGGTGTCGCTACTCCAGCAGGTGTATCATGGCGAAGCAACGGCTCCGCAGGCAGGTGTTGAAGGGGCCGCACGGCGGCATGCAACTGGTCCTGACTGAGGACGTGCAGAACCTGGGCAGACAGGGTGACGTGGTCGAGGTTCGACCCGGCTACGGCCGGAACTACCTCCTGCCACGCGGCATGGCCACGGTTCCGACGCCGCACAACCTGCGCTTGCTGGAACGGTACAAGATCCGGGTCCGCCAGGCTCGTGAGGCACGCATCGCCGATCTGAGGAACCTGGCCGCCCAGATCCAGAACCTGGTCGAGGTACCGATCATCCAGGCCAACGCCACGGCCGAAGGGCACCTGTACGGCTCCGTCGGTGAGGCCGAGATCAGCAAGGTGCTGAAGGCTCGTGGGTTGTTGATCGAGCCGGAAATGGTCCGCATCGAAGGCGGTATCAAGGAGACCGGCGTCTACGAGATTCATCTCCATCTCGGTTACGAGATCGAGACGACGGTCAAGATCGGTATCGCTCCGTCGCAGCAATAGCGCGTCCCGTCGGCGGGATACGGGAGGCCAGGGACGGTCTCCGGGACGTCGCAAGGAGGATGCTTCTCCCATGACGCCGAAACGCCGTCGGAATTCGCGCAACGACAACGGCCACGGTCGCAATGGGGACGGACCACCGCCGGATCGGGAAAACGCTCCCAATCCGGAACGTCTGCCCCAGTCGATCGAAGCGGAGCGCTCCGTGCTGGGGAGCATGCTCCGAGACAATGCCGTTATTGGCGATCTCGTTCAGGTGGTCCGCGCCGAGAGTTTCTATCTCGACGCCCACCAGAAGATCTTTCAGGCCGTCATCTCTCTCTACGACCGGGGGATGCCGGTCGATCTGGTCATTCTCGCCGAGGAGTTGAAGCAGCGCGGCGAGATCGAGAACATCGGCGGCTATCCCTATCTCAGTGAACTCTGGACGGCCGCACCGACGGCGGCGAACGCTGAATACTACGCGAAGACGGTTCGCGATCGGGCCGTGGTGCGGAATCTGATCCACGCCAGTACCGAAATTCTGCGTGACGCCTACGACAACACGTCGCCGGCCGATGAACTGCTCGAAGGTGCGGAGCGACGTATCCTGGAGGTCGCCGAGCTGGGCATCACCGGCCAGACGTTCACGCTGGAACAGGCCCTGGCCGAGGCGTACGACCGAATCGACTCGCGCCATCAGGGCGATAACCTGTCGATCAGCGGCCTGGCGACCGGATTCACCGACCTGGACGAACTCACGGCCGGGTTGCAGAACTCGGAGATGATCATCGTCGCCGCCCGGCCAAGCGTTGGCAAAACGGCCTTCGCGTTGAACTTCGTCCGCAACATCGTCGTGGACGGGCACGAGCCAGTCTTTTTCGTCAGCCTGGAACAGTCGCGGATCGAGTTGGCCGAGCGATTGCTCTGCTCGCAGGCCCGGGTGGACAGTCACAGCCTGCGCAAGGGAACGCTGCCGCCGGAATCGATGCAGCGATTGATCGAGGCTGGCGGCGTGCTGCGGAACGCGAAACTGTACATCGACGATTCACCCGGTCAGGGCATGCTGCGGATCGCGGCGAACGCTCGACGACTGCGGAAGCGGCAGAACATTCGCCTCGTGGTCATCGACTACCTGCAGCTGATCGAGCCGGAGAATCGACGCGATCCGCGGCAGGAGCAGGTGGCGCAGATCAGTCGCCGCCTCAAGGCCCTGGCCCGTGAGTTGACCATTCCGGTGGTCGCCCTGGCCCAGGTGAACCGTGCGAGTGAAGATCGCCAGGACCACCGACCGCGCGTAAGTGATTTACGCGAATCGGGATCGATCGAGCAAGACGCCGACACCATCTTCCTGCTGCATCGCCCCGAACGCTACGAACCGGGCCAGCACGAGGGCATCGTCGAGGTCATCATCGGCAAGCAGCGCAACGGACCCGTCGGCGAGATCACGCTCAGTTACGTCAAGCAGTACATGCGCTACGAGAACTACCGGGTCGGCAATCCGTTCGAGGGGTAAGGCGCTCTGTATCCGCTGCTCGCGCTTCGTGTACAATCCTCCCCAGATACGGGAGGTTCGCAGCATGCGCGTCGGCATCGGACACGATACTCATCGACTGGTCGAAGGTCGGCCACTCATTCTTGGCGGCGTTCGCGTCGAGCATTCACGCGGCCTGGCCGGGCACAGTGACGCCGACGTGGTTCTCCACGCGGTCACCGATGCCCTGCTCGGGGCCATCGCTGCGGGCGACATCGGTGATGCCTTCCCCGACACCGATCCGCAGTGGCAGGACGCCGACTCGAAACTGTTCCTGCTCGCCGCTCTTACCCGAGTGCGTGATCGCGGCTATCGGCCGATCAACGTCGATGTGATCGTCTTCGCCCAGGAGCCGAAGCTCGGGCCGGTCAAGGCGGCCATCCGCGCCAACCTCGCGAAGTTGCTCGAACTCGATCTGGAGTGCGTCAACGTCAAGGCCAAGACGGGCGAGCATGTCGGCCACATCGGACGGGCCGAGGCCCTCGCCTGCCAGGCGGTTATTCTGATCGATCGTATTTCCCCAGGAAGGACGGCGTAGTCATGGCTCTGCGCGTGTACAACACCCTGACCCGCAGGAAAGAAGACTTCCACAAGAAGCCAGGCGAGCGGGTGAGCATGTACGTGTGTGGGCCGACCGTCTACAAGCCGAGCCACATCGGCCACATGGTCGGCCCGATCATCTTCGACACGGTCAAGCGCTACCTGACCTACCTGGGCTACCACGTCACCTGGGTCGTGAACATCACTGACGTCGATGACAAGCTCATCGTCCGGGCCAGAGAACTCGGCACGACGGTGCAGGCGCTCGCCGAGAAGATGACGGCCGACTACCTGGAGTGCCTCCAGCGGCTCAACGTCACCGGTATCGATCAGTTCCCGCGCGCGACGCAGTACATCGCCGGCATGATCGAGATGATGCAGGGGATGATCGGTCGCGGCCAGGCGTACCCCGCCGGCGGCGACGTCTACTTCGACATCACGAAGGACGACGACTACGGCAAGCTGTGCAACCGCGATCCGGAGCAACTCGAGGCCGGGGCCCGCATCGAGGTCAGCGACCGGAAGCGCAACCCGGGCGACTTTGCCCTGTGGAAGGGGGCCAAGCCGGGCGAGCCGGCGTGGGACAGTCCGTGGGGCCCTGGTCGGCCCGGCTGGCACATCGAGTGCTCGGTCATGTCGATGAAACTGCTCGGCGAGACTCTCGACATCCACGGCGGCGGCCTCGACCTCAAGTTTCCGCACCACGAGAACGAGTTGGCCCAGAGCGAGCAGTTCACCGGCAAACCGTTCGCTCGCTTCTGGATGCACAACGGTCTGCTCCAGATGGGCTCCGGCAAGATGGCCGGCTCGATCGGCAACGTCCTGAACGTCGTCGATGCCCTGAAACGGATCTCGGGCGACGCGCTGCGGTACGCCTTTCTGAACACGCACTACCGCTCGCCGATCGACCTGGGCGACTGGGATCCGCGTCAGCCGGGGGCACCGTCGCTGCCGCCGAATCTGGAGGTGGCGAAGAGGGCGTTCGAGACGTTCACGCGCTTCGCCGAGCGTGTCGGCCTTGTGCTGGGCAAGCCGTTCGCCGACCTGCCAGCGCCGACGGTGGCACCGACGAACCGGACCTGGCGTCGGCCTGAACACGCCGAGGCAGAACGCCGT
>CAYYJM010000162.1:0-287 GCA_964471755.1 uncultured Alcaligenaceae bacterium | reverse complement strand
CGACTTCAACACCGGCGGCGCGGTGTCGGTGCTGTTCGAGATGATCACCGGCCTGAACCGGGCTGCGGACACGAATCGGCTGGAAGATCCGGCGACGAAGAACGAGGAGGCGCGGACCGACTTTGCCGAGGGTGCGGCCCTGGTCAAGGAGCTTGGCCAGGTTCTTGGCCTGACGTTCGCTCTGCCGCGGGTCGAGGTTGGCGAGGGCGACGCGAAGTTGACGGCCGACCTGATCCAGTTGATTATCGACACGCGCGGCACGATCCGCGCCGAGGCGAAGAAGATTC
>CAYYJM010000161.1:0-14540 GCA_964471755.1 uncultured Alcaligenaceae bacterium | reverse complement strand
GTCGCGGTGCGCTTACTTCGCTCGGCCTGCGGCCTCGCTGCGTGCGCGGCTCTGACAGACCACAGCCGGCCGCGAAATCCCTACGCACGGCAGGGTCCCTCCGGTTGATGCCGGAGGAAGCGGAAGCCAGCCTGGAAGGCGACGGGGGATGTTTCCTGATGTTCGGAAAGCGAAAGAGAGGCCGATAGATACTCTCGGCCGGGTAGCTCGAGCAGTTCCCGGCCTGTGAGGCACCCTACCTCGCCTCCGCGGGCGATGCCCGCCGGCAGGGATGGAAACCGGCGTCGTCGCCTCGCGACCCAGGATTCCGATGTTCGACTCCAGGAGACTACTCATGAGTATGCGCATGCCAGCGTCTGTGCTGGCCGCTGTGGTGGCCCTCTGGGCTGCGCAGAGTGCAGCGGCGTCGCCGGTGGGCGCTGCCGGATATGGCTGCTGTCCGCAACCCACCTGTGACGCTCAGTGCTGCTTCCCCGCCGTGCAGCAGCAGGTGCAACCACGCTTTGTCGGTGTCGTCGATCGCGAGATCGGTCAGCGCTGGGCCACCTGCTACACCACCGTGACGGAGACTCAGTTCCAGAAGGTCTGCCGCACCTGCTACCGCGACGAGGTCAAGACCTGCTATCGGCCCGTGTCCGAGACCTGCTACAAGACCGTGCAGGAGGTCTGCAATCGGCCCGTGACCGAGGTCTGCTACAAGGACGTCTGCGAGACGGTCTGCAAGCCGGTCGTCAAGACCTGCTACAAGGAGGTCTGCGAGACGGTCTGCCGACCCGTGACCGAGACCTGCTACAAGCAGTGCCGCTACACCGTCTGCAAGCAGATTCCGGTGACCTGCGAACGGGAGTGCGTCTACACCGTTTGCAAGCCGGTCTGCGAGACGCAGACGCACTGCTGCAAGTTCCAGGTGACCAAGCAGATCTGCGAGACGCACTACCGCGAGTGCTGCCAGACGATCTGCAGGCCGATCTGCGAGACGCTGTATCGCGACGTCTGCACGACGGTCTGCAAGCCGATCACCGAGACGTGCTACCGCGACGTCTGCTGCGTCCAGTATCGCGACTGCGTCGAGACCTGCTACCGTGACAACGTCCGGACGATCTGCGAGCCGGTGACGACCTGCCAGACGGTCCAGCGCAAGTGTCAGGAGTGGGTCACCGAACAGCACTGCGTTCCGGGCCAGTGCCGGGTCGTCGAGTCGGAAACCTGCGGCGAGTGCGTCTTCGATCCCTGCACCTGCCAGATGGTCTACAAGCCGGGTCGCAAGGTCAGCTGCACGATCCAGGACCCGCCGACGATCTGCTGCCGCCGCGTCTGCAAGGAACGGATCGTCTGCGAGCAGGTGCCGGTGACGACGTACTGTCAGAAGACCATCTGCGAGAAGGTGCCCTACACCGTCTGCAAGAAGGTGCCCTACACCACCGTCAAGAAGGTGCCCTACACCGTCTGCCGGATGGTGCCCGAGGTGTGCGTCAAGAAGGTGCCGTACACCAACGTCCGCTACGAGACGTCAGTGGTGCGGAACTCGATTCCGTACACCGTGACGAAGTGCCTGAAGGGGTGCTTCATCGGGCCGGACGGCCAGAAGTACGAGACGGACGGGCCGGGTCGGACCTTCATCCCCGGTTGCTGGTGCGAACGGACCTACACGACGACGGTGACCCGCATGGTGCCGGAAGTCATCCGCCGCAAGGTGCCGTACACGACCTTCCAGACGGTCGCCGAGGAGTGCGTCAAGACGGTGCCGTACACCGTCTGCCGCATGGTACCGCACACGGTCAAGAGGACGGTGCCGTACACCGTCTGCGAGATGGTGCCGCAAACCTGCGTCAAGAAGGTGCCGTACACGGTCTGCAAGATGGTCCCGTACACGGTCTGCAAGACGGTGCCGTACACCGTCTGCAAGATGGTGCCCTACCAGGTGTGCGAGAAGGTGCCGTACACCGTGGAAGAGTGCGTGCCGGTGACCGTGACCAGGCAGGTTCCGGTCCAGACCTGCCAGCCGGAGTGCAAGCCAGCCTGCCCGACGCCGTGTCCGACGGCCTGCCCGACAGCTTGCCCGACGCCGTGTCCGACGGCCTGCCCGACGCCGTGTCCGTGATGTAAGCGTGTGCGTTCGCCAGCTGGAGGAACGTCTCCTCCCGAGCGGCTGCCCGGCTTGATCCGGCAGCCGCTCGTGGCGTTTCCGGCTTGCCCTTTCCTTCTTTGGATGGAATCCTTATTATCATCATCAACATGCTTTGAGGTTCGACGGAGATCCGCATGCCTGCTATTCTCTCCCCGGAAGAAATCGCCCTGGCTAACGAACGCCTCGCCGAGGCCTCGGCCGAGGAGATCCTGCGCTGGGCAGTCGAGCAGTTTCATCCGCGTCTGACCATGGCCACGGCGTTCGGCGTCGAGGGGTGCTGTATCCTGCACCTGCTGGGCGGCATCCAGCCGGCGGTGCGCATCTTCAACCTGGACACCGGCTACCAGTTTCCCGAGACGCTGACCCTGCGCGACCAGATCAAGGAGCGCTACGGCATCGAGGTCGAGTTGGTTCGGCCGGAAACGACCGTGGCGGAGTACGAGGCGATGCACGGTGGGCCGCTCTACCGGCACCGACCGGATCAGTGCTGCCACGATCGCAAGATTCTCTCGCTCCGCAAGGCCGTGGTCGGCTACGACGCCTGGATCAGTGCTATTCGGGCCGATCAGACCAGCGACCGGGCCAAGGCCGCCGTGGTGCAGTGGGACGCCAAGTTCAACGTGGTCAAGATCAATCCACTGCTGCGCTGGACGAAGAAGAACGTCTGGGATTTCGTCCACGCCCACAACGTCCCGTACAATCCGCTTCACGACCAGGGCTACCCGAGCATCGGTTGCTGGCCCTGCACCAGTGCCGTCGTGGAGGGCGAGGACGAGCGGTCGGGCCGGTGGGCTGGCACCGCGAAGCGGGAGTGCGGCCTGCATGTCATCGAACACAAGGATGGAAGCGGAATCTGACTCATTTAGCGGCGGGCGGGCCCGCCGTCTGACGAAGACCGCCGGCAAGCCGGCGGCTAAATGAGAAGACAGAGAGGGGCGAACGATGCAGATTTCCGCCAAGGCCGAGTACGCCTGTCTGGCCCTGATCGAACTGGCCGCCAGCGGTGCCGAGACGACACCGCTGCCGATCAACAAGATTGCCGAGGCCCACGGCATCTCGCCCTACTTCCTCGTGCAGGTGCTTCTGCAGCTGAACAAGGCCGGCCTCGTCGTCAGCACGCGCGGAGCCAATGGCGGCTACAAGCTGGCTCGACCGGCCGACCAGATCACCCTGGCCGACATCATCGGCGCGATCGACAAGCGCACGCGCTCTTCCGGCAAGGCCCTGCAAACGGCCGCGAAGACGCCGGTCGTCGAGGTGCTGCTCGGTGTCTGGCGTGAGGTGCAGGAGCAAGAGCAGCGCCTGCTGGAGAACACCACCCTGGCCGAACTGGTCCGGCGCAGTCAGTGCGATGGTGCCCTGAGTTACCAGATTTGAACCCGTTCGTGGAGTGTTTCTGGATGGCTGATTTGCTTCCCCCGCATGGCGGGCTGACGACCCTGATCGACCGGACGGTTCCCGTCGCCGAGGTGACCGAGTTCCAGGCCCGCCTGGCGGGTCTGCCGCGTGTCGTCGTCAGTGACGCCGACCTGTCCACGCTGAACCGTTTCGCCGATGGCGGCCTCACGCCGCTGACCGGCCCGATGGACCGGGCGACGTTCGACCGCGTCCTCGACGAGGAGGTGATCGTCGTCGGTGGCAAGAAGTATGCCTGGACGATCCCGCTCTCCTTCCCGGTGACCGACGCCGAGGCGGCGACGCTGAAGGCCGGCACGACCGTGGCCCTGGTCGATGGAACGGGCAAGCCGGTCGCCTCGCTGGAGGTGCGCGATCTTTTCCCCTGGGACAAGCCGCGCTACGTTCGCAGCGTCTACGGGACGGATCGATTCGATCATCCGGGCGGCCGGATGGTCGAGCGCGATACGCGTACGCAGCTGGTCGGCGGCGAGGTGCGCGTGCTGCCCCAGCCGAAGAACCCGCACTTCGGTCAGTACGTCCTGACGCCGCGGGAGACACGGGCCCTGTTCGCCGCCAGGGGGTATCAGCGGGTCGTCGCCTTCCAGACGCGCAACCCGTTGCACCGGGCTCATGAGTTCGCCCTGGTGGCCGGCCTGGAACGGCTGACGCGCGAAGGGTACTTCGCGGGCGGCGTCCTCAATCCGCTCGTCGGCGAGACGAAGGGGGACGACGTCGATGCCGCCACCCGGATGCGCACCTACGAGGCACTCATCACCTCGAAGGCGCTGGGCCAGGGAGACGTTGACGAGGAGTTGTGGAAGAAGGTCGGCTGCAACCTCACCGATCGGCTGCACCTGATCGGCCTG
Organism: uncultured Alcaligenaceae bacterium; assembly: GCA_964471755.1. Lineage (GTDB taxonomy): Bacteria > Planctomycetota > Planctomycetia > Gemmatales > Gemmataceae > CAYYJM01. Next base: position 10,148 of record CAYYJM010000161.1, on the reverse strand, counting down.
GACATCAAGATGTTCTACGGTGGGCCGAAGGAGGCGATCATGCACAGCATCTATCGCCAGAACTTCGGCTTCACCGACATCGTGATCGGCCGCAAGCACGCCGACGCGCCGTTCGAGGACAAGACGGACATCTGGGACGGCCTGGCGGCCCAGCGCAAGTTCGACGAGCTGAAGGGCGAACTGCTCATCAAGCCGGTCAAGATCGGCTTCGCGGCCTACTACGAGGAACTGGGTCGAGTCGGCCTGGTCGATGAGTACGGGCCGAAGGGCTACAAGCAGGTGAGCATCAGCGGCCGTGATCTGCGTGAGAAGCTGCAGAAGGGCGAACTGCCCGATGCACGCGTGATGCGGCCGGAGACGGCTCGCATTCTGATCGAGCGCATGAAGGGCTGATTCCCGGCGAGCGTGGGGCGTTAGCCCCATGATCTTCCTCTGTAGAGAAGAAGAGAAGATCATGGGGCTAACGCCCCACGCTCGCCGTTGGGATTACCGCGACCGCGCGGTGGCCAGGTCGGTCGGCCGGATGACCGGCGTCGTCACCGTGCGCGACTTGCGGCTCATCGCGCTGGCGGCCTGGTTGGCCATCTCCTGAACGATCTGCTCCTTGATCTCCAGAAACGCGGCGGCGTACTTCGGATCGAACTGCGCCCCGAGTTGCTTCTCGATCTCCGCGAAGGCGATGATCGGCGACATACCCTTGCGATAGGGTCGATCGGACGTCATCGCGTCGAAGGCGTCGGCCAGGGCGACGATCCGGGCCAGGTGCGAGATGTTCTCGCCGACCAGGCCGTCGGGGTAGCCCTTGCCGTCCCAGCGCTCGTGGTGCGAGCGCACGATCGGCAGAATGCAGTGCAGGTCCGGGATGGTGGCGACGATCTCCGCCCCCTTGGTCGTGTGCGACTTCATATGCTCGAACTCGGCGTTGGTCAGCCGATCGGGCTTGCGCAGGACGGCATCGTCGATGCCGATCTTGCCGATGTCGTGCAGTGGCGTGCCGATCCGGATCAGGTCGATCTCGGCCGACGGCAGGCCGAGATGCTCGGCCAGCAGCAGCGAGTAGCTGGTGACGCGGACGGTGTGCCCCCCGGTGTACTCGTCGCGCATCTCGACGGCCTGGGCCAGGACGGTGATCGTGTCGAGGAACAGATCACGCTGCTTGCGCAGGAGCTGGGCACATTCGATGCCGGCGGAGACATTGGCGGCCAGGCCATCGGCCAGACGCAGATCGTCCGTGGTGAAGGGTTTCTGCCACGGACCACGATCCAGGTGGAGGATGCCGAGCCGCTTGCGCGGCGTGCGGAGCAGGACGCACAGCACCGACGCCATGGTCCCCTCGGCGACGCTCCGCGCCATGGCCAGCTCATCGTCTTCCTCGACCTTCTGACACAGGATCGATTCGCCGCGCTGGATGCTGCGCTGGGCCAGGCTCTGGCTGAACTGGAAGCGAGCGTCGGTGGCACGCAGGGTGGAGGTTCGGATGCTGTTCTTGCCCTGCACGAGAGCCCGCAGCTTCAACCGGGAATCCGGCCCGTCGGCCATGACGATCGCGCCGCGCTGGGCATCGAGGACCTGGACGGCGTCATTGAGGACCGAGTTGAGCAGATCCTCTTCGCGCTCCAGGTTGACGAGGTTCTGACTGGTCCGCAGCAGGACCAGGAGCTGCTCGGACTGACGAACCTGATGATTGGCGTCGTAAGCGACCCCCTGGAGAGCCTCGTCCCAGGTGGAACGGGAAGTCGCCTCGACTTCGAGGGCGTCGCCGCCGGCCTGTACCGTGGTCGGCTCCCTGTCCGCCGGCTGCTCGACGATCGCCTCGACGACGAACGAAACCTCGCCGCATTGCAGCAGGTCCTTGACCCGGAGCATGGTTGCTCCGTCGCCGAGGCGGACGCCATTGAGTCGGGTGCCATTGGTGCTGCCGAGATCGCGAACCCGCCAGCCCTGCTCGGTGGCGCGGACCTCCGCGTGGTAGCGGCTGACAGAGCCATCGTCCAGCACGATTTCCAGGGGTTCGAGCCGACCGATTCGGAGCAGGGTGGTCGATTCCCACACCCGCCCACGAATGTTGCCGGACATGCCGCGCAAGCGGATGGTCCGTTTCATCCGATGTCCACCTGTTCCGGAGGGAGTCTCGCCATCCCGGGCTGGCCTGGGGGCATCGTCGCCATTTTCACTATAGCTTGCGGATTTTCCCCAGGTGGAGATGGGAGAGTTTTTCCAGGCGGGAGTGCCGGTTGCGGTGAGGAAACCACCTTTCCCGATCCCGGCTTCGCGGTGCCCGTTTCCCACACCGGCCTGACCAAAAGCGCGTGCAGGGCACGACGGCGCTGGTCGATAGGGGTAAAATACAGGTAGGCCGCATCAGCGGCACAACCCTTCTCTCCCATCGTCGTCTGGAGGTGAACATGGCCACCGCAACGACTGGTCCACATACCGGCCTGAGCATCTCGCCCCGCATTGAAGAACGCCTGGCGCGGGGCGAGCTGAGCCAGCAGCAGGTCGATGACTTTCGCGATTTCCTCGACCGGGTCGAGCGCGACCTGTTGCACCACCGGATCATCACTGACAATGCCTACACGCACTGGTTCCAGGCCGGCGAGGCGACCGACGCCGAGTTGCGGCACTTCATCCAGCAGTTCTCCGTTTTCTCGAATCTGTTCCTGGTCGCGTCACTGCTCAAGGTGATCAACGCGCCGACCTTGCAGCAGGCCCGGGCGAGCAAGGAAATCCTGATGAACGAGCTGGGCGTCATCTATCGGCATCGCGAACAGGCTCTCGGTCGCAATGGCCAGAGCGAGGACGACAAGGACCGCGAGGGCGATCCGGACCTGGTCAGCACCGAAGGGACCGTCGATGGTGGCACCTGTCGCTTCCAGGCGGCCCATTTCGAGTGGCTGCTCAAGGTCGGCGAGGGGCTCGGCCTGAAGTTCGACGACCTGGGCAAACGGAAGCATGGCCGCCCCGGTACGCTCTTCTTCTGCGACGAACTGGCACGGCTCTACGGCAGCGTCGATGGGCAGATTGCCGAGGGGGCGAGCTTCGCCGTCGAGAACTGGGCGGCGGCCGGCTTCTGGCAGGAACTGGAAGACGGCCTGATGATCCTCAAGGATAAGCGGCATCCCCGGCTGAAGCTGGCCTTCTTCACCTGGCACAACCGCGTCGAGGCCCAGCATGCCAGCCATACGATGGAGGAACTGGAGGAGGTCTACTTCGGCGACGACTTCGATCGGGAGAAGTTTTTCGAGGGTGGCCGACAGATCCTCGATGCGGTCGCCGCCTTCTGGGACGGCCTGGAGAAGGATCGGTTGGACCGGGTGTACACGGCGTGACAGCCAGCGAGCGGCGCGGCGTCAGCCCGCCGGTTCTTTCCTTGAACATTCACCGGCGGGCTGACGCCGCGCCGCTCGCCATGCGGAGGTGACCCATGACTGACACTCTGCCGCTACGGCGGATCGATCACGTTCGTTTCTTCGTCGGCAATGCCCGGCAGTCGGCGTACTTCTACCGCAACGCCTTCGGCTTCGAGGTCGTCGCCTACGCCGGACTGGAGACCAAGACACGCCACGAGGCCGGCTACGTTCTGCGTCAGGGCGACATCACCTTCGTCCTCGCCTCGCCGCTGGGACCGGAGCATCCCGAAGCAAATCGGATCGTCCTGCACGGCGACGGCGTCCAGGACATCGCCCTGGAGGTGGATGACGTTCGCCGGACCTACAATCTCGCCGTCGAGCGCGGGGCCGTCGGCATCATCGGGCCGACCGCGCTGGAGGACGATTTCGGCGTCTACGAGACGGCCACGATTCGTACCTATGGCGACACGACGCACAGTTTCGTCAACCGTGATCGCTACAAGGGCGTCTTCGCGCCGGGCTATCGAGCGATCGATCCGGAGCGCTACCAGCCGAGTACGGCCCGGCCTGCCGGTCTGGTCGCCATCGACCACATCGTCGGCAACGTCGAGGAAGGCAAGATGGCCCAGTGGGTCGGGTTCTATGAGCGCGTCCTCGGCTTCACTCAACTGATCAGCTTCGACGACAAGGACATCTCGACGGAGTACACGGCGTTGATGTCGAAGGTCGTGCAGAGCGGCAATCAGCGGATCAAGTTTCCGATCAACGAGCCGGCCCAGAGCAAGCGGCGCAGCCAGATCGACGAGTACCTGCAGTTCTATCGCGGTTCCGGCGTGCAGCACATCGCCCTGGGCACGCGCGACATCCTGGCATCGATACATGCCCTGCGTGCCAACGATGTGTCATTCCTGCGTGTGCCGCGAACGTACTACGACCACCTGACCGAGCGCGTCGGCAAGATCGACGCCCCGCTCGATGAGTTGGCCGACCTGGGCATCCTCGTCGATAAGGACGACGAGGGTTACCTCTTGCAGATCTTCACCAAGCCGGTGCAGGACCGCCCGACGGTCTTCTTCGAGATCATCGAACGGCGCGGCTCACGCAGCTTCGGCAAGGGCAACTTCAAGGCCCTGTTCGAGGCGATCGAGCGTGAACAGGCACTGCGCGGAACGCTTTGAGGTCGATCATGCCGCACTACCTCCGACTGGGCCAGCTGCCGCCCAAGCGTCACACCGAGTTCCCGGTCACGCCCGGCTACAAGGGCGAGGGCATCTACTACGAGGAAGTCGTGACCACGGCCGGCTTCGGTCGGGCGTACAGCATCACGTACCACCTGCGACCGCCGACGCGCGTGATCTCGGTCGAGGCGGCCGGAAACGTCACACTCGACACCATCGATCAGGCGGTCCTGCGGCACCACCATCTCAAGTCGGGCCAGATGCCCCGGAAGGGCGATCCGATCTCGGGCCGGGTTCCACTACTCGTCAACAAGGATGTGGTGATGAGCCGCTGTCGGCCGGCCGAGCCGCAGAAGGAACTGTTTCGCAACGCGACCGCCGACGAGGTGATCTTCGTCCACCACGGCCGGGGCACTCTGCGGACGATGTTCGGCACGCAGCCGATCCGGCCGTTCGACTACGTCATGATTCCGCGCTGCACGACGTACCGGCTCGACCTCGATCCAGCGGTGTCGGCCGACCTGCTCGTGATCGAGTCCACCGGCATGCTGGACGTGCCAGCGCGCTATCGCAACGAGGACGGCCAGCTCCGTCTCGGGGCCCCGTACTACGAACGCGATCTGCACGGCCCCGACCAGCTGGAGACGATCGACCGCGACGAGCCGACGACCGTGCTGATCAAGGACGGCCAGCGGCTGTCTCGATACACGCTGGCGAATCACCCGTTCGATGTCGTCGGCGGGGACGGCTCCCTCTATCCGTTCACGTTCAACGCGGACGATTTCGAGCCGGTCACCGGGACGATCCATCAGCCGCCGCCGGTCCAGCAGACGTTCGAGGCTCCCGGCTTCGTGGTGTGTACGTTCGCACCGCGCGTGCTGGACACGCACCCCCGGGCGATCAAGGTGCCGTACGCGCACTCGAACGTGCAGGCGGACGAGGTTCTCTACTACGTTCGCGGAAAGTTCGGCAGCCGTCGCGGTGTCGAGGAGGCGTCATTCACGCTGCATCCGCGCGGCATTCCCCATGGGCCGCACCCTGGCACGATCGTCGCCAGTCGGCCGATGACGCGCACGGACGAACTCGCCGTCATGGTGGACACGGTTGAGCCGTTGCTGCTGACACGGCAGGCCGTCGAACTGGACGACCCGAGCTATCCGCGCAGCTGGTTGGATTGAGCGAGACGGAGCGCGAATCAGCCCCGGCTGTTCATCAGGGCCAGGAAGTCGGCGTTCGACTTCGTGCCGGCCATCTTCTTGAGCAGTTGCTCCATGCCGAGGTGGCCCGGCATCGCGATCAGGTGGCGACGCAGCAGTGTCACCTTGTGCAGCACGTCCGGCGTGAGCAGCCGTTCTTCCTTGCGGGTGCCCGAGCCGCTGATGTCGATGGCCGGGTAGATCCGGCGGTCGGCCAGCTTGCGGTCGAGGACCAGCTCCATGTTGCCGGTGCCCTTGAACTCCTGAAAGATCACGTCGTCCATTCGGCTGCCCGTTTCGATCAGGGCGGTGCCCATGACGGTCAGCGAGCCGCCTTCCTCGAAGGCGCGGGCGGCACCGAAGAGCCGTTTCGGCACTTCCAGAGCCCGGCTATCGACGCCGCCGGACATGGTCCGACCCCCGTCGGCCTTCTTGTTGTAGGCCCGGGCCAGGCGCGTCAGGCTGTCGAGCAGCACGAACACGGACTGGCCCATCTCGGCCAGGCGCTTGGCCCGCTCGACGACCAGCTCGGCCGTACGGATGTGATTGGCCGCGTCGCTGTCCGAACTGCTGGCGACGACCTCGCCGCGAATCGTGCGGCGCATCTCGGTCACCTCTTCGGGCCGCTCGTCGATCAGCAGGACGATGACGTGCATCTCGGGATGATTGGCGGCCACGGCGTGGGCGATGTGCTGGAGCAGGACCGTCTTGCCGGTGCGCGGCGGAGCGACGATCAGGCCACGCTGGCCGCGGCCGATCGGCGTGAGCAGGTCCATGACGCGCGTTGTCAGCGGCTGCTGGGCGGTTTCGAGGCGGATGCGCTGACTGGGATCGACCGGGGTGAGGTCGTCGAAGGTGCGAAGCGAGAAGCCGATGACGGGTTGGCCTTCGATCTGATCGACCTTGGCGAGACGGGGGCTGGTCCCTTTTCGGGGCGGCTCCAGTGGCCCGGTCAGATGCAGGCCCTCGCGAAGATGGAGTTTCTGGATCAGTGGGGCCGGGACATACGGGTCCGCGGACTGAGCCCGGTAGTGTCGGGCGGGGTCGCGCAGGAAGCCGTAGCCCTTGGGGTGCATTTCCAGGACGCCCTGAGCGTCGGGAACATCGCGTACCATGAAGTGCCTCGAAACGGAACTCCCACGACGCGCCGCTCGACGCCATCCGCGCCGCACGTCCGGGAGGTTCCTGAAATCAAACCTTGCGATAGGGCGTGGTGGCTTCAAAAGTGCCGTCGCCCAGGTCAACTAACTGATAGTCGCCGAAGAGGTTAGGCGACTCCGCTTGCAGAATCCGCAGCATGGCGACCGCCAGCTTGCGAATCTCGGTCTCTGCGTGCCGACTGGCCCGCATCTCGATGAAGTGCCGCAACGCTCGGGCATTGCCGGTGACGAAGATCTTGGTCTCCGTCGCGTTGGGCAGAACGCTCCGCGCCGCCTGCCGGGCCATCTTCCGCCGCAGCGTCCGATCCGGCTCGGTCTCGAATTTTCTGGCCAGGCCCTCGACGAGTTTCATGTAAGCAGCATGGGCCTGGCCGACAGCGTCGAGCCAGAGGGCGTGCAGCTCGGGATCGTCGGCAATGCAGTCGGGCTCGACGTACTCGGCGATTGATTCATCTACGTAACGTTGGCTCAGCTGTGAAAATCCAAATCCGGCCCTGTGTCGAACCAACTCGTGGGTGAGCGAGCGAGAAACCCCCGTGATCAGGAAGTTCCAGACGGCGTGTTCCAGTACGGAACCGTGTCCGACTTCCTTGATGTGTTCGAGGTAGGCTGCGTTTCCTCCCGGACGGGGCTTGGCGAACGACAAATAACAAACCCGACCTGCCGTCTCACTGAGATATTCGCCGGCCACCTCGGTATCGGACTGCCAGGAGACGCCATGATCGGCCAGGAAGCGGTCCAACTCGGTGTTATCGACCGATTGCCGGCCCACCAGATACACGGCAGGCTCACGAATGACACGGATATCCTTGGTCGGCTCGAGGGCTGCCATGCTGGGGACCCGTCCCTGGGTGAGAGATGGCCGTCAAGGCCGAGAATGGCGGAGAGACACCGCCGGGGAGCGTCCGTTCCCCATCCGCCGTATCATACCCTTCTCGACGATCAGGTCAAGACGGCATTCTTGCAAATCATCCGGCGAGTGGCTCTCATCAGCGGGACCTGTAACGTCTCGGTCGGGTTCGCGGCTTTCGCGAAGTTTATTCCTGCCGCTCGTTCAGGCCGCCCCGCTCGCTGACACCTGGTCGCAGGTAATGCGAGCGAGCAGGTGCCGTCCACCTCACAACGTCGGCACCTCGAAGCCCTTGCGGTACTCCCGACCAAGGTAGCGGTTCGCCTCGGCGTCGTCGAACGTCTCGGTCTTCGAGTCGATTTTGAGCTTCTTGCCCGTCCGCCAGGCGATGTTGCCGGCATGACACAGGACACTGCTCAGGTGTCCGGACTCGATCTCCTGATTGAGCGCCGCCCGCTTGCGGCTCCTGACGCAGTCGAGGAAGTTTCGGATGTGGGTCGTCAGGATGTCGCCGCGCTTGCCCTCCTTGATCACCTTGTCCGCACCGTCGAACGCCTTGTAGCCGCCGCCGGTGACCAGGAGCCAGCCGGCATCCCCGTAGATGGCCGCTCCTTCCGTCGCGCCGAACATGCGTGGCTTCGACCAGAGACGCATCTCGTAGGTCAGGATCTGACCGGGATACTCGTAGGTGATGAACTGCGTGTCGGGCCACTCCTGGGCGTCGTCGAAGAAGAACTTGCCGCCGGAGGCGTAGACCGCCGTCGGCAGCGTGGTGACACCCATGAGCCAGCGGCAGTAGTCGAGGCGATGGACGCCGTCGTTGCCGAGGTCGCCACAGCCGTAGTCGAAGAACCAGCGCCAGTTGCCGTGGAAGCGCATGGCGTTGAACGGCCGCTTCGGCGCGGGGCCGAGCCAGAGGTCGTAATCGACGCCGGCGGGCGGCTGACCGTCGGCCAGCTTCGGGATGGCCCGCTGTTTGTCCGTCTCCCACGCCTTGCCGGCGATCACCTTGCCGATCGCCCCGGACTTGATGAGGTCGATGGCCTCGCGCAGGTCCTGGGCACTTCGGCTCTGGGTGCCCATCTGGACCATGCGGTTGTGCTTGCGAGCGGCGGCGATCATCGCCTGGCCCTCGCGGATGTTGTGGCCGTCCGGCTTCTCGACGTAGACATCCTTACCGGCCTGACAGGCGTGGATCGTCGGCAGGGCGTGCCAGTGGTCCGGCGTGCCGATGACGACGGCGTCGATCGTCCTGTCATCGAGGACGGTGCGATAATCGGTGACGAGTTTCGGCTGCCATTTATGCTTCTCGGTAATCTCGGCTGCCCGGGTCTTGCGGACGTTCTCGTCGATGTCGCAGATGTGCGTGACCTCGACATCGAGCTGGCGGGCGAAGTTGCGCAGCAGGCTGCCCCCTTGACCGCGAACGCCGATGAAGGCACAGCGGATGCGTTCGCTGGGCGCGACGGCGTGGCCGGAGCGTGGTCCGGCGACGAGGGAGAGCCCGGCGGCCGCGGCCCCGAGCAGGAACGTGCGCCGACTGGGAGAGTGCATGGTCGGACTCCTTGTGTGGGGGACGCCAGGGTTATCGCACACTCCGCCGGCCGACGCCAGGGGTTACTTCTTCTCGGCACCAGGCGAGCCCCCCGCGAAAGCGGGGGGAGTTTCGCGACGGGAAAACTCCCCTGGCGACAGCCGGGGGCTCGCCCTACGATTAACACCTCTGGAGATGCACCGGTCACTTCTTCTCGGCCTTCTTGAGGACGACGGCGACGTCGGCCCAGAGTTTCTGCCAGGCGGCGCGTTCGGCCTCGGGGAGCTTGGCCAGCGCGTCGCTGTCACGGACACCGGCCAGGTCGGCGTCCTGCTGCCAGTGCTGCATCTGCCGCTGGGCCGCCTGCCGGTTCTGGTCAGTGGAATGGTCGGCCAGCTTGTCCCACAACGCGAGGTCGGCTGCGAGCCAGTCGCGGGCTTGCTGGCGCAGCCGGGTCCGCTCCTTTTCGTCCAGACTGGTGGCGTCTTCACCTTTACCGCAGCCGGCGAGTGCGGCACAGTAGGCGGCGCTGTAGCGGTGGGAGTTCAGAGGCGATCGAACCAGGTCCGGCTTCTGAGTGATGGCCTCGGCGTAGAAGCGTACGGCAGCGCGGTAGAACTTCTTGTGCCGGGCACAAAGGTCGGCGAGCAACAGGCACTCGTTCACGTCGGCGGGCTTCGTGTCCCCCTTGAGGAACTCCGGCAGTTTCTTCTCCAGGGCCGGTAATTGCTCGCAGCGGCGCAGGTGCCGTTCGGCAGCGGCGCGGTCAGGTGATCCCCGTGGAAATAACGGCACTGCTTCTCGAGTGGCATCGCGGGCCTCGGCGAAACGGCCGAGTTCGAGGAGAGCCATTCCCAGCAGGAATCGGGGATTAGGTAGT
>CAYYJM010000160.1:0-14582 GCA_964471755.1 uncultured Alcaligenaceae bacterium | reverse complement strand
TCGGGCCTGGGACAGCGAGGTGATGGCGCGCCGGGCGGGGACCAGCTCGGACGTCGGAGCGACGTCGGCCTCGAAGATGATCTTCTTCTCGCCCTCGGCTTCACCGACCTTGGCCACGAGGACCGTCTTGCCGACGAACGAACCGCGGAGCAGTTCCTCGGCCAGCGGATCTTCGAGGTTCTGCTCGATGGCCCGACGCAGCGGACGGGCACCGAAATCGGTGTTCGTGCCACGCGAGATCAGCAGTTCCTTGGCCTCATCGGTGACCGTCAGCGTCATGCCGCGCTCGGCCAGACGCTTGGCCACCTTGGCCAACTCGATGTCGATGATCGTCTTGAGGTCCGCCTGAGTCAGCGAACGGAACACGATGATGTCATCGAACCGATTCAGGAACTCCGGCCGGAAGGTGTTCTCCATCACCCCCTTGAGAGCTTCCTTCATCTTGGCGTAGGAGGCGTCCTCGTCCTTGCGGTTCTGATAGCCGAACTGCCGGCCGCCGGCGATCTCCTGGGCTCCGACGTTCGACGTCAGAATCAGGATCGTGTTCTTGAAGTCGATCACCCGGCCGACGTTGTCGGTCAGACGACCTTCTTCCAGGATCTGGAGCAGCATGTTCCAGACCTCGGGGTGCGCCTTCTCGATCTCGTCGAGCAGGACCACCGAGTACGGCCGACGACGGATCTTCTCGGTCAGCTGACCGCCTTCGTCGTAGCCGACGTAGCCCGGCGGAGCGCCGATCAGTCGGCTGACGTTGTGCTTCTCGCTGTACTCGCTCATGTCGATCTGCACGAGCGCGCTCTCGTCGCCGAACATGAACGCGGCCAACTTCTTGGCCAGCAGCGTCTTACCGACGCCGGTCGGCCCGGCGAAGATGAACGTGCCGATCGGCCGCTTCGGATCCTTCAGCCCGGCCCGACTCTTGCGGACCGCCTTGGCGATCGCCTTGATCGCCTCGTTCTGGCTGACGACGGTCTTGTGCAGCTCGTCCTCCATCTGCAACAGACGAGCCGACTCGTTGTCCTCCAGCCGCTTCAGAGGCACGCCGGTCATCTTGCTGACGACCTCGTTGATGACCTCCTCATCGACGACGCCATCGATCTCCTTGGACTTCTCACGCCATTCGCGGGTGACGTTGTCTTTCTTCTTCTTGAGCTTGTCGGCCTGGTCGCGCAGCGTGGCCGCCTTCTCGAAGTCCTGATCGGCGACGGCCTGCTCCTTCTCGTGGTTGAGCGTCTCGATCTGGCCGTCGATGTCCTTCAGATCCGGCGGCCGGGTCATGGCCTTGAGACGGACACGCGCACCGGCCTCGTCGATCACGTCGATCGCCTTGTCCGGCAGACAGCGGCCCGTGATGTAGCGCTCGGACAGTTCCACGGCCGCACGCAGCGCGTCTTCCTTGATCTGCACCCGGTGGTGCGCCTCGTAGCGATCGCGCAGGCCGCGAAGGATCTCGACGGTCTCTTCCTTCGACGGCGGATTGACGATGATCTGCTGGAAGCGGCGTTCCAGCGCGGCATCCTTCTCGATGTACTTGCGGTACTCGTCGAGCGTCGTCGCGCCGATGCACTGGATCTCGCCGCGAGCCAGGGCCGGCTTCAGCACGTTGGAGGCGTCGATGGCCCCTTCCGCACCGCCGGCTCCGACGAGCGTGTGCAGCTCGTCGATGAACAGGATGGTGTTCCGGGCCCGACGAACCTCGTTCATGACGGCCTTGATGCGCTCCTCGAACTGGCCGCGATACTTCGTGCCGGCGACCATCATGGCCAGGTCGAGAACGACGATGCGACGGTCCCGCAGCAGTTCGGGAACGACGCCATCGACGACCATCTGGGCCAGGCCCTCGACGATGGCCGTCTTGCCGACGCCGGCCTCGCCGAGCAGCACCGGGTTGTTCTTGGTGCGGCGGCTCAGAATCTGGATGACGCGCTCGATCTCGTTGGCCCGGCCGATGACCGGATCGAGCTTGCCCTGACGAGCCAGTTCGGTCAGATCGCGTCCGAAGCTGTCCAGCGCGGGGGTCTTCGACTTGCCCTTGCTGGCCTGCCGTTCGGCATTGCCGCCACCGCTGCCGCCGCTCTCTTCGCTGGCCATATTCGTGTGCCCCAGCAGATTCAGGACTTCCTCGCGCACATCCTCCAGACGCAGGCCGAGGTTCATCAGGACCTGCGCTGCCACACCTTCCTGCTCGCGGAGCAGGCCCAGCAACAGATGCTCGGTGCCCACGTAGTTGTGGTTCAGGTTGCGCGCCTCTTCGATCGAATATTCGATCACCTTCTTGGCCCGTGGCGTCTGGGGCAGCTTGCCGATGGTCGCCACGTCCGGACCCGACTGGACGATCTTCTCGACCTCCAGGCGGATCTTGCGCAGGTCGATGTCCAGGTTCTTCAGCACGTTGGCGGCGACACCCGAGCCTTCTTTCACCAGACCGAGCAGGATATGCTCGGTGCCGATGTACTCGTGGTTGAATCGCTGGGCCTCCTGGTTGGCCAGCTGCATCACCTTGCGTGCGCGGTCTGTGAATCGTTCATACATTCAACCGTCTCCGACAGCCCCCTTGCCAGCACGCGGGACGGTGTGCGGGCTGGTCTGGTGGGCTGGCCTCTCGGATCATCTGTCACATCTGCGATACACTCACTCCGGATCCGCGCTTCTGTTCCGTCCCCTCGAGGGGGTTGTACGCATTGTCCAGGCAAAAGACAGCCTTCCCATGTCCCACGGAGAGGCAAAAAGTGTTCGCAAGAGAGGGGTGTAAAGGAGCCACCTTGTTGACCCCGTGAGATTCTAGTGATCGAGCCCGGTAAAATCAACCGAGGCAACCGGCCTCTCCGGGCTCGCGACAACCGTTCATCTCACCATCAACTCCGCAAGGTGCGCCACCACCTCGAACGGCCGTTTTCGCCCCGCGATCACCTCGCCGCGTTGCTCGATGTTCCCCTCCGCCAGGTGGCCCAGTCGCCGGCTCGCCGCCATGCGCAGGTAGTCGAGCTTCTCCGGAGCCAGCTGCATCAGCCGACAGCACGTCGCGTCGAGAGCGACCAGATCGTTGCTCATCACCAGCACGCCCATCTCGACCGCCGTCCCGTTCAGCGGGCCGTCGCCCTCCATGCCGACGATGCCATCGACGATGGCCAGGTCCGGCGTACGCGTGGCGGCGATGTCCACGATGCTGTTGTGGATGCCACGCCAGTGCAACTCGTTCTTCGGCCAGCCGTAGCAGATCCCTGGCACGGTGCCGAACAGGTTCTTCAGCGACAGCGTCGCCCCGGCCCAGTGGTGCGTCTTCAGCTTTGGTAGCGAGATGACCACGTCGGCCATCGCGATCGTCTGGCTCAGGTAGAGATGCTCCAGACGGGTGAAACGAGTCTTGTTCGGCCGCTTGACCGGCTCGTCGTGGTTGAGGTCCACGAAAGGCACCTTGTAGGTTCGCAGCACGTCGCCCAGGCCGGAGGCCCGCACCAGGAACTCGACGTTCCGCCAGTGACCGGGCCCTTCGCCGACGATGACCTCGGCCGCTCCTTCGCGCTGACAGAGTTCGATCACCGCGGCGACCACGGCCGGGTTCGTGTTGATGACCTTGTCGCGGTGATACTCGACCATGTTCGGCTTGAGGACCACGCGCTTGCCCTTGAGCGGCACCGCGGCGCGGAAGTGTTCGTACTGGCGAAGCAGGACGCCGACCAGATCGTCCGTGTAGCCGGCGGCCGGCGCGATGTGGACCACGGCGGGGTTCGCCGGCGACAGCGTCGCCGTCCGGGCGGCACCGGCGATGTCGCGGAAGGTCCGCTTCCAGCGTTCGACGAGGCCCGGAGCCGGCTCCTGGATCAGGCCGTGCCCCTTCAGCGGCTCACGCGGCTGAGCCGGCGGCAGACGAAACGGATTGCGCGTCTCGATTCCCAGGGCGAGCGACGCCAGAGCCACCCGGGCCGGGTTCGGCTTCAGGTACGGCGTCTCCCGGCGGATCTCGATTCCCTCGGTGATGCGCGTGCCGAGAGCGACCAGGGCCGCCTCGACGCCGGGCACCTCACGGTAGAGGTCCAGCGCCAGGCGGGCCCAGCAGAGATGCTCCAGATCGTCGCCGAGCAGGGCCCGCTCGGCCAGGTAGGTGACCGACTTCAGGATGCGCTCGTCACGCGGCAGACGCTGTACCGCCAGGAGCATCAGCGCGGTCGGCGTCGGGATCGGTTCGAGCGGCACGCCCAGGACACAGCGGTTGCCGTAGTTGACGCCGCCATCAGGCAGGATGCGATCGAGCAGCACACGGAAGCCGTCCTGCACGCGCTGATGGGCGTCCTGACCGATTCGTTGCAGTGCCAGGCAGGCCCAGGCCGTCGGCTCGACCCAGGAGAAATTGCCTTCCGCCCACGGCCAGCCGCCGAGGGTCGTGTCGATGTCGCTGATGTGGCCCTGATCGGCGACGGGTGCGAGCGTCCGCACGGCGACGCCGAGAACGGCTCCGCCCAGGATCGCCAGTTGCGCCTCGGCCGCTCCCAGGTGGGCCAGCGTGTGCAGGGCCAGGGCCGTCGGCCAGACCGCCTCGCCACGGCCGCGATTCAGGCGGACACTGCCATCGGCCAGGACGTGCGACTTCAGACAGGCGATGCCGGCCTGCATGACGGGCAGGTACTTCTGCCGCTCGGCGTTCAGGGCCAGCAGAGCCAGGCAGGTCGGCTCCAGCTGCCCGGCCTGGCCCGCTGTGTACGACCAGCCGCCATCCGGTCCCGTCATGCTCGCCAGGTCGTCAAGGAACGGTGTCACCGCTGCGCTCATGGCCCCCTCCCTCCAGATGCTCCACACTCTCCAGTTTACACCATTTCGCTCCGACGACCGGCGGGAAGTGACGGAAACCGATCGTTCTGCTACGCTGAAGGCGATACCGTTCGACCGCGTACCGGGGAAGGTGGCCATGACCGAGACGATCCTGGTCGTTGACGACGAAGAATCGGTCCGTCGCACATTTCGCGAATGGCTGGAGGGCGCATCGCTCGACTGTCGCCTGCTCACGGCCGACGATGCCGAGAGCGCCCTGACCCGGGCCAATGAGCAGCGAATCGACCTGGCCATCCTCGACTGGAACCTCGGCGCGGGCAACGATGGCCTGAAGCTCCTGGAGGACTTGCAGGTCTTCCATCCGGACATCGTCGCCATCATGATCACGGGGTTCGCCGACCAGGCCACGCCCGTGCAGGCGATGCGTACCGGCGTTCGCGATTACCTCGACAAGAATCAGGACCTCAACCGCTCGACATTCTTGCAGGCTGTCCGTCGGCAACTGGACCACATCCGTCCCGCACGGCGAGAGCGGGCCATCCAGCAGGGGCTGCGTCAGTTTCACGACGCCCTGGAAAAGGTTCTGCCTCTGGTCCAGACGACGACCACGTTACAGGAGCCGGTGCCGATGGCCGACGCCGCGCGGAGCATCCTCCGCGCTCTGCTCGAACCGACCCGGGCGCGGACGGCCTACCTGGTCGTCCTCCCGGAGGACGGCGAGATCCGCGTTCATGACGCAACCGGCACCATCGTTCCGGTGCCACCGCCGCCGTCCGGCTCGACCCTCGCCGGCCTGGCCCTGACGTTTCGCGGTCCCGTCGTGGTCGAGGATCTGCACGCGCCGGAGATCGCCGGAGCCGTGACCCTGTTCCCGTTCGAGCAATCGGCACGAACGCTGCTCGCCGTCCCTCTCCAGGTCGGGCCGCGCGTGCAGGCGATTCTGGAACTGTTCGATCCGGTCGGAACCGATGGCTCCCGCGTCCCGTTCCGCGAGGAGGATCGGCGACTGGCGGCGGCCCTGGCTCCGCTGGCGGAGGATCTTCTGCGGCAGGCCCTGGCCGAGCGTCAGACCCGGCAGGTGCTGCTCGACGCGATCCAGACCGCCCTGCAATCGAGCCGTACCCTGGCCGAGACGCTGCGGACCCCGAGACCCGAAGACCCGCCCGCGCCGGCCATCCTCGATACGATCCGCCACGGCCTGACCGATAGCCCGGAGGCCAGCGCGGTCGTCCGCCTCGCCGAGGCGATTCGCGCCCTGTCGGCGCGTCACGGCCCGGCGGTGATCCAGCACTGCATCGGCCTGGTCGAGAGTCTGCGAGCCTTGCTCGATGCGACCACGGGAGGCGACGCTCTGCGGGAGGGCACGGGGAACGCCCCGCGCACGTCAGCGTGAGCGAGCCGAGCAACTCTGTTCAGACCTGGTTCGACGCACTCGACCTGGCCGGCCTGCTGGCTCATCCCGCCGCATCCGGGGCCGGCGTCCGCGTGGCCGTGATCGATACCGGCCTCGACCCGGCCGCCCTGGGTCGGGTCCATGCCGCGCGGATCGCCGACGCGGTGCGGTTCACCGCCGACACCCGTGAGCCTCTACCGGCCAGCCCCACTCCCGGCAATCCGCACGGGACGACCGTGGCCGACGTTCTCCTTTCCCTGGCTCCGCAGGCGGAACTCTACTCGGCCGACGTGTTCGGGACGCGTGGCATCTGCGAGGTCGAGGTGCTGCAACGGGCCATCCGCCATGCCCTGGACGTGTGGCGCTGCCAGGTCGTCAACCTCTCGCTGGGTATCCCGGAGACGCAACTCGCCCAGATGCCCCGCCGGCTGGCCCTGCAACGATTGGTCGAGGAGGCGTACTTTCGGAATGTGGTGGTGGTGGCCGCCGCCGGGAATGAACATCCGCTGGTGAGGAGCTATCCCGCAGCGTTCGGCGCAACCGTGATCGGCGTGGACCGACACGATGGACGCGAGCCGCGCGACATTCGCTATGCGCCGCGAGAGCGGATCGAGTTCCAGGCTCCGGGGCGGGCGCGGCTCGGTCCGCTGGCGGCCATCGCGGCCACATCCTGGGCGGCACCGCACGTCAGCGGCGTGATCGCCCAGTTGCTCACGCTGCGACCGGGACTAACACCGTTCGAGATCAAGACGCTCCTGGTCCGCCTCAGCGGCGAGCGTCCAGAATCCGGGCCTCGTTCGGCACCTGATACTGGTTGACGACCTTGCCCCGGCCATCGAGTTCGAGCAGGGTCGAGTGATACCAACTGGCCACCAGGAAGTGACCGTTCGCCAGGCGTCGAACCGAGGTCGGCCGATCGGCCGGGGTCTGCCAGATGATCTTGCCGTTGGGGTCATACTGGATGACCAGACCCGGCTGGTTGGCGAGGCGGCCGGCACGGGCGTTGAGACGGTAGAGCGGGATGGTGATCCGGTTGCCGCCCGGTGAGACGGCGAAGTGCCCGCAGGAGGAGTACATCCGACCGGGCAGCGTGAACGAGGCGAGTTCCTTGCCGTTGGCGTCCAGGCGATGAAACCGTGTGGCTGCGGCGACCACGCCGATCTCGCCGCGGTGCATCGGTGTCATGGCGTAGGCACCTCCCACTCGGAACGGGATCGCGCGCAGAACCTTCCCCTGAGCGTCCACGATGCGAAGGCCCTGTCGTGTCGCGATCTGGGTGTTGCCGTCCGCCTGCCGGATCGCCTCGATCGGGTGGCCCTTCACCGTCAGGGTTCCGCCGACCTCGCCCCGAGAGTTCTGTTCGGTGACCTGCTCTGTGGTGTACTCGGTTAGCAGGAAGCGATCGCCGGGCAGCTTCTGCACGCAGCAGGAGGAACGCGCCGCGGCGACTTTCCAGATGACCTGCCCCTTCTCGTTGACCGCGATCACCTTGCACTCGTTCGGATCGACCGTCCGGAGGACCAGGAGCATCGGCCGGGGTCGGTTTGCTTCCGTCATGACGTGGGCCAGGTCGAGCTTCGCGCCAGTGGCTGCGTGCCACTCCTGCCAGGCGGCGACGGCCTGCTTTCGGCTGGCCGGCCTGGCATCGAACCACTCGCCGGGAGCGCTGCCTCCCGCGACGACGACCAGGGCGTTCTCAACCGCGTAGGCCTGATCGAGCGGCAATTCGCCGAGCAGACGAATCAGCACTGGCAGGGCGGCCGGCTCACCCCGGTCGAGCAGGGCCAGGGCGATCCGCATGCGGACGAACGGCTCCGGGTCGGCCAACTGAGCGATGGCCGTCCCGCGCGCGTCGGCGTCGCCAGCCCTGGCGATCGCCGCGCCGGCGACGGCCCGACGCAGGGCGACCCCGTCGCGCTGGGCCGCCACCAGAGCCGATGTCGGCCGACCGTCCTTCACGCCGATCCGGGCCAGGGTCTCGATGACGACCAGATCGACATCCTCGCTCCGCAGATCGGGCAGCGACGCGAGCAGGACCGGAACGGCCGTCGCGGGAGCCTTCTTCGCCAGCAAGCGGACGACCGCCTTCTGGAAGATCGGCCCCGACACGTTGTTGATCGCCTGCCGACAGATGTCTGCGCGTCGAGCCACCTCCAGGTCCGGCGATTTGCGGGCCTGCTCCAGAGCCGGGAGCGCCGTCGGACCCAGACGGATCAATTCCTCCGTCGCCGATTGACGCTTCGGAAAGTCATTCGCGCCGAGATCGATGATACGCTGGCCGATGGTCTCCCGGAGAGTGTCGTCCACCTTCTGGCGACGCAGGAAATCCACCAGCGCGGTGGGGGCCGTCGGCAGGTCGCTGTTGCGCAGCAGGACCTCGTCGTCGTGTTTGATCGGGACGATCGGTTGCGCCCCGACGAACGCCAGCAGGAGCAGGAGGGAACTACTCACGATTCGGCCTCCGTGAGTGGAGAAAGGGATGGCAACTCGGGCCGAGAGAGGCCGAGCTTCTCCCGGTCGCTGGTTCGTGCGAACTGACACACGAGCCCGGAACAGGTGTCCGTTTTCGTTCCCGGCGAGCGTGGGGCGTCAGCCCCATGACTTTCCTCCCCGGATGAAGACACTCATGGGGCGGACGCCCCACGCTCGCCAAAAGAGACAGCGTCACTGGGAGCGTGTATGAGACGCACCAAGGCCGCCTCAACGGCGGGCGTCCAGCACCCGGGCTCCATTCGGGGCCTGGTACTTGTTGACGACCTTGCCCCGACTGTCCAGTTCCAGGATGTTCGCATGGAACCGACTGGCCACCACGAGGTTTCCGTTCGCCAGCCGACGAACCGAGGTCGGCCGATCGGCCTCCGCCTCCCAGATCGTCTTGCCGTTGGCGTCGAACTCGATGACCCGGCCCGGCTGGTTCACCACGCGACCGCCGACGACGACCGCGTTGTTGTAGATCGGAATGGCGATCCGGTTGCCATTGGGCGAGACGGCGAAGTGGCCGCCGATGGAGTACATGCGGCCCGGTAACTGGAACGACGAGAGTTCCTTCCCCTCACGATTGATCCGGCTGAACCGATTCGCCGAGGTCACGACGGCGATCTCGTCGCGACGCAGCGGCGTCATTGAGTAGATGAGCCCGGCCGGAACGCGCGGGATGGTTCGCACGTCCTTGCCCTGCGCGTCCACCTCGATGATGCTTTGCCGGGTCGCGATCAGCGTGTTGCCGTCGGGAAGCCGGACGGCCTCGATCGGGTTGGTCGGCAGATCCTTGCTCCAGACCGTGGCTCCCTTGGTGGTGCGTTCCACCACCTTGCGAGTGGTGTACTCGGAGATCAGGACACGATCTCGGGGCAGCTTCTGGACCGAGTAGGCGTAGCTGGTCGCGTCGAGTTCCCAGACCGTCTTGCCTGTCGCGTCCAACTCGATCACCTTGCTGCGGACCACGCCGAGCGTCTGGGTGGAGATCAGCAGATGGCCCGGTTTGCTGGCCTCCGCCATGACCTTGGCCAGGTCGAGCTTCTCTCCGATGGTCCTGTACCACTTCTCCCAGGCGGACACGGCCTTCTTGCGGCTGTCGGCCGTCTTGCCGAGCCCCTCCTCGGGAGCCTGCTCGCGGGCGATCGTCAGCAGAGAGCCCTCGATCTCATAGGCCCGATCCAGGGGAGCCGAGCCGAGCAACTGGATCATCACCGGCAGAGCGGCCGGCTCGCCGCGTTCCAGCAGGGTCATCGCGACCCGCGTCCGCACGCCCACGTCCGGATCGTTGAGCAGGGCCGCGACGGTCTTGCGCGCGTCGGCATCGCCGTGCCGTGCCACCGCCTCGCCGGCAACCTCGCGCCGCACGGCGACCCGGTCCCGCAGGGCCACGATCAGGTCCGGAACCGGCCGCCCCTTGTCCACACCGCACCGACCCAGGGCCTCGGCCACGACCTCCCCGATCGCTGGTCCGCGCAGGTTGGGCAGCACGTCGAGCAGCACTTCGACGGCCGTCGAGGGAGCCTTCTTTGCCAGCAGGCGGACGACCGCCTCCTGAAAGGTGGGGCCCGCCACGCTGTCGATCGCCTTCAGGCAGATCTCGGCCCGGCGGACGACTTCCAGGTCCGACGACTTCAGCGCCTCCTGGAGAGCGACCGCCGCCGAGGGGCCGATGCGGATCAGTTCGTCGGTCGCCGTCTGACGCGTTTCAAACTCATCCGCAGCGAGGTCGAGGATGAGTTCCGTGATGCGCGGCTGGTTGGCCGCGTCCACCTTCTGACGGCGCAGGAAATCGACCAGCGCGGCCGGATCGGTCGGCAGATCGACGCCACGCAGCAACTGTTCGTCGTCCTGGTGGATCACGGGATTCAGGCCGGGATTCAGGGCGGGTGCGGGCAGCACCA
This sequence comes from uncultured Alcaligenaceae bacterium, assembly GCA_964471755.1. Lineage (GTDB taxonomy): Bacteria > Planctomycetota > Planctomycetia > Gemmatales > Gemmataceae > CAYYJM01. Next base: position 4,043 of record CAYYJM010000160.1, on the reverse strand, counting down.
CGCGCACTCCGCCCCGGATAATCTGGAGTTGTTGCAGGGCGATCGGCCGGGCCGGTGCCGGAGGTGCGATCGGAACTTCCGGTGCGAGTTGAGTGCCGACGACCGCCAGCATCAGCACAAGCGAGCTGCTCACGATCCTACCTCCGCGAGTAAACGGATCGACCCCCGCCGATGTTGGAACGAACGAGGAGAGGCATCACGCCTCTCCTCATCCAGGTTACCATCGCGGCCGATCGGTGGCGAGAAAAACTCGGCTCACCGTCGCGAGATTTGCCGGGGCTCCTCGCCGAAGACGCGGACCTCGTTGCCATTGTGGTCCACGCACTTGAACTCGAGCAGTTCCGGCGGGACGTCCACCTTGCCGTTGATCTGCACCTGGGTGGTGCCTTCCTGCTCGAGGGCGGCGATCTCACCCCGCTTGCGGTTGAGCAGGTAGTCGGCGACCGACTGCGCGACCGTCACGTCGATCCGGTGAACGTTGGGACGATGGGCCGCCAGTTGCAGCAGGCGGACCACCTCCAGGCTCATGCTCTCGGGCGTCTTGACCTGGGCGTGTCCCTTGCAATACTGGCAGTCCTGGTAGACGCTCCGCTTCAGCGATGGCCGGATGCGCTGCCGGGTCATCTCGATGATGCCGAAGGCCGACATCTTCAGCGTCTTGGTACGGGCGCGATCGCGTTCCAGAGCCTCCTTCAGGGCCCGCTCGACGCCGCGCCGGTGCTTCTCCTCACGCATGTCGATGAAGTCGTTGACGATGACGCCGCCGAGATCGCGGAGGCGGAGTTGCCGGGCGATCTCGCGGGCCGCCTGCAAGTTCATCTGGTAGGCCGTCTCCTCGGCGTTGTTCTCCGCAGCGCGGAAGTTGCCGCTGTTGACGTCGATCGCGACCAGCGCCTCGGTCTGCTCGATGACGATCGAGCCGCCCGCCGGCAGCGGCACCTTCTTCTGTTGCAGTTTCGAGATCTCCTCCTCGATCTTGTACTTGTGGAAGAGCGGATCCTTCCCCTCGTAGAGCTGGATGCGGTCGGCGAACTTGGGCATGACGATCTGCAAGAACTCCTGGGCTCGCTCGAACGCTCCCTTCTCATCGACAATGATGGCGCTGATGTCGCTGGTGAACGTGTCGCGGATGGTCCGCGTGATCACCTCGCTCTCCTGATAGATCTCGGCGGGAGCCTTGACCTTCTTGATGCGACGGACGACCACCTGCCAGAGGCGGGACAGATAGGCCAGATCGCGCTGGAGTTCCTTGCGGTCCTTGTCCATGCCGGCGGTGCGGATGATGAAGCCGAGCCCCTTCGGCGGCTTCAGTTCGTTGAAGATGTCGCGCAGGCGACGACGGGCCTCCTCGTCCTCGATCTTGCGCGAGACGCCGACGCGGTTGAGGCCGGGCATCAGCACCAGGTAACGGCCGGCGATGCTGATGTAGGTGGACAGCGTCGGCCCCTTCGAGCCGAGCCCCTCCTTGATGACCTGGACCAGGACTTCCTGACCGCGCTTGAAGATGGTCTCGATCTTGGGCTTGTCGCGGGGCGCGCCCGGTCGGCTGCCGGTGCGGCCGCGATCCCGGCCGCCGCCGCCACCGCGGCGATCTCGGCCACCGCGTTCACCGCGACCGCCCCGGTCGCCGCGATCGCTCCGTTCCCGACGGCCGCGTCGGGGCGAATCGTCGATCTCTTCCTCGCCCAGCACCCGGAAGCCCGGATCGATCTCGGGAGGGGCATCCGCGCCCAACTCGGCGGCCCGCAGGTCGGCTTCCAGTTCCTCCTCGATGCTGCGGCTCGAACGCACCCGTGGCCGACGCGGCGGTTCGGTCACGCCATCGATCTCGATCACCGTCGTCTCGGTCTCGATCTCGACGATTTCTTCATCCGACTCTTCCGATTCCTCGGAATCTTCCGACTCGAACGACTCTTCTTCCGTATCCGCCTCGTCGTTCTCGTCCTCCTGGCTCACTTCCGACTTGGGCTCCGCGTCCTGGCGGGGGAAGAAGAGCAGATCATCGTCCTCGCCGCCAGCCTCGATGCGCTCGACCTCATGCTCATCGCCGGGGGAGGTGCGGCGCTCGGCCGATTCCATCAGCGGCGGTCGATCGGGGTCGGGGTCGGTCGTGGGCCCCTCGCTGCTGGCCTCCGTGGATGGCGTCTTCTTGCGGCGTGAGGACGTGCGCGATCGCTTGCGACCACGCGGCTCCTCCTCGCTGGGGAGCGTCTCCGGGTGGGCCCGCAGCGGCTCACCTTCCGTCTCGGCGACGGGCTCGGTCGGCTCCGGTGGTGCCACCGCTTCGGGCTGAGGCTCGACGAACTCCTCGGTGGCTCCTTCCTCGACGCCGGGAACGTCCTCGGTCCCCTCGATTTCCTCGAACGCGGTCGTCTGCTCCTCCTCGTCGAGCAGTCCGGCTCCGAAGGATCCGGGGACGTTATTCTGGCCGGTCAATTCCGCCTGCCGCGCTGCTTCCTCGTAGGGGTTGGGATAATCCTCCACGTCGGGGATGCGACGGGGCTGCTGGGCGGCGCGGTCCCGACCGCCTCGGCCCCGGTCGCGCCCCTGCTGGCGATCGCGACCCTGTTCCCGATCACGCCCCTGCTCCCGGTCGCGATCGCGGCCGGGTTCCCGTTCGCGATCCTGTCCCCCTTCACGACTGCCGGCGGCCGGCTCCAGGTGCCGGAAGTAGGCCGGCTCCACGTCCGAGACGTGCAGGAAGCCGTTTCGGCCGACGCCGAAATCGACGAACGCCGCCTGGATGCTCTGCTCGATGTTGACGATCTTGCCCTTGTAGATGTTGCCGACGTAGCTCTCGTGGCTGGAGCGCTCGACGTACAGTTCCTCCAGGACGCCATTTTCGAGGATGGCGATGCGACATTCCTCCGGCTGGAGGACGTTGATCAACATGATCTTGGACATGAGGTTCCTTCTACGGTTATGGGCGGAAGCTCATCGACCAGGAGCAGCCGGGAGCGTTCCAGGACGCCCCCCAGATCGAGTAAATCGGGCTGCTCCAACAGCGCAAGCACTTCCTCAGGTCGAGCCGTGCCGGCTGGTGTCGGGGTGAGTTCCAGTTCCAGGGTGTGATGCCAGGTCGAGCGTTGTGCCCCTGCCAGCCCGGGGAGGGCGCTGGCGTCGGCGATCTCGACCAGGCGAAGTTGGTGAATCGACGGACGAAGATCCACGCTCTGGCCGGGAGTGCGGACCCGGCGGACGAGCAGTTGTGGCTGGTTCAGCAGAGGCGGAATGGCGGCGTGCAGGGCGGCCAGGCGGTCATCCGGTGCCGGCAGTCGGTAGGTGAGGCGGGCCACCCGGGCGTTCGCCTTCAGGGCGATCGATTTCAGGCCGTGGAACCTCAGACCAGGCGGGGCCTGCCCGGCCAGCCGACACCGAAGTTCCTCGGTGTCGAAGGGGCGATCCAGTTCGATCTCGACCACCTCTTCCAGGCCGATGACACCGAGCGGCAGGGACAGCGCGAAGACAATGCGGGGATGCGGATTGAATCCCTGCGTGTGGGCCAGCGGCAGGTCGGCCCGGCGGAAGAGCCGCTCGAAGGCGCGCAGGAGGTCGTGATGGCTCAGGAGGCGGAGATCGAACCCCTTGCCGAAGCGGAGGCGAACCTTGCAGCGTGCGGGCGCGTCTGCTGGTGGAGGAGGTTCGGTTGTAGGAGCGGGTGCCAGATTGGCAGCCGGGTCAAAAGCCATGGAACGCCATCCCCGATGGCGGGAGCGACGCGACGGACAGGAGCCAGGATGGCCACCGAGACGGAGCCGGGTCGCGGAAAGGCGTGGCAGGCACGCCGGGATGTGCGACCGAGGGTCCGTCCTCCGACCGTTCCTCCGGAGAGGGTTGGTCGAAGGTCGTCGTCCGGAGAGCTATCCAACGGTCTCCGGAAGAGGACAGCGGGAGGATTCAGTTCACCGATTCGGGAAGAATCCGTCGCGTATGTTCCCGCAAATAGTTGTTCACGTCGCGTGCCGTTTCCAGCCGCATGGCTGCCCGAGCCACGGACTCGGCCTCTTTGACCGTCACGGCACGGATTAATTTCTTCATGCCCG
>CAYYJM010000159.1:9240-14618 GCA_964471755.1 uncultured Alcaligenaceae bacterium | reverse complement strand
CGCAGCGAGGCCGCAGGCCGAGCGGAGTAAGCGCACCGCGACCTGCACGGAAGGGCGGCGAACTCTTCCACCGCCCACACGTCCGGGTCTTGGTGCGCTTACTTCGCTCGGCCTGCGGCCTCGCTGCGTGCGCGGCTCTGACAATCACATGACACCGCGATCGATCACGCCGCCGTTCGCAGGGCGGGCTCCGGGTTCGCCTCGACGACCGCCGGTTGGCTCAGGCGATGACCGACCCGACACGTCACGCCCCACAGGAGGACTACACCCAGGGCCGGCAGGCAGTGGTCCTTCAGGACGATCAAACCTGGCAACTGGGCCAGCACGACCGAGGCAATATGAGCCGCCAGGATCAGGAGCAGCCACGGGCGCGGCTGACCAGACGAGTCCCGCTCCACGGCGACCAGGGCCAGCACGGCCGGCAGCGCCAGCATGAGATAGTGCAGGTGACAGACCGGCGACACCAGAAGCATGACCAGGGCCAGGGCTCCGCCGAAGAGGGCGGTTTGCTGCGTCTGCGCCTGCGCCGTCGTCGGTCTGCGACGGAAGGCCCACAGGGTGGCCAGCGTCAGACACGCCGCCAGGCTCCAGTGGATGGCTCGCACCAGGGCCGGAACCTTCTCTGGCCGGGTGGTCCGATCGGGATAAAGAGTAGTGGTGACGACGTTGGCCAGCGACTGACTGTACGTCCCCGTGGTGTTGTGCAGTTCCGCACCACGAGAATCGTCAGTGCCCCAGCCCAGGGCCGGAGCGATCAGGACTTTTTCCAGCTGGGTGTAGGATTCGAGCGTGCGAACGGGACCGAAATACAGCACCGGCAGGATCACCAGGCCCAGGACCAGACCCAGGGCAACGCCGGTGATGGCCCGCGCGTCGCGCCGCCACATCGGTAGCAGAAACAGGAAGGCGGGGAAGATCTTCAGACACGCTGCACCGGCGAGCCCTACGCCCGAGAGCAGTTGCCGTCCCCGGATGGCCGTCGCGAACCCGGCCGCGATGAGCAGGAACAGAACCGGCGTCACCTGTCCCTTGGAAAGGGTACTCCCGATGCAGGGCAGGCAAACCAGCAACGGGATGAACCGCAGAGCCCACCAGCGCCGGCCGCAGGGTGCGGTGGGACGAACCTCGGCCGCTTCCAGGGCCGAGGCCAGCAGATGCAGCCCCAGCAGGATGCAACCGACACAGATCGCATACCAGAGAGCCACCGATGCGGCGTAGGAAGGAGCGAGGATCGGCGGTTCACCCGGCGGCGGATCGGCGAACGGGACGAAGAGCAGGGCGGCGACCGGCGGGTAGTGAAAGTGCAGGCCATTGTCGCAGGTGACCGTGTGCAGTTGCTCGCCCCCCATCCGCGCCGCCCAGCCGGCCCGGAACATGATGCCGGCGTCTCCCATTCGCCGACTCAGGAAGGCCGAGCGGTGCGTGACCAGCACACCAAACAGGAGAATGATCCCGGCGAAGAACCAGAGGCCGCCACGCTCCCAGAGTTTCAAGCGGTCTGGAACTGCCATGTCTGCCTCTCCTGAGCAATCCACGCCGTCGGAATCATTCCCCTCCGGTTATCGGCGTTCCCAGGCAGTCCGGACGATGGAATCGCCTCCGGAGCTAGAGTTGGCGAATGGTGCAGGGAAGACCGGAAAGGTCTGGTCCTGCCGTGCGAGGTGGGATATTTCGGGGGATTGAAGAAGATCGATCGATGTACCTGACTTTTCGGAATGGTCCATCCTGGCGAGCGGCGGGCTGACGCCGCGCCGCTCGCCAGGATGCCCTCCGTCCCCGGGGGCGATGGCACCCCGATGACGGGCGAGCCGAAACCGCACGGCTGACCATTCCGGCTGTGCGGGATACGCCAGGGGACATCGCCACGTCATTCGCAAACATGCGGGCAAATGGCCACTTCCGGACGCCAGTCCGCACTGGCACGCGGTTTGCGTTGAGCCTCCACAGATCTCACCCTCCGCCCTGAAGGAGTTTCGATCATGAAGGCGACCGACGTGTTGATGAGCGAGCATCAGGTGATCCAGCAGGTTCTCGCCGTCCTGGAAGCGATTGCCGGACACGCGGAGGCAGACGGCATCCTCGACCGTGAGGAGGCTCGGCAGACGATCGATTTCTTCCGGACGTTCGCCGACGGCTGCCATCACGCGAAGGAGGAACAGCACCTCTTCCCGCTCCTGGAATCCCACGGACTGCCCCGTGAGCATGGCCCCACCGGTGTGATGCTCCACGAACACGAACTCGGTCGGAATCTGCTGAACCAGATGACCGATGCACTCGGCGAGGGAATGACCGCCCGCGCCTTCGTCGCTCCGGCCCGGGAGTATGTATCTCTGATGCGCGAACACATCTGGAAGGAGAACGAACGCCTCTTTCGGATGGCCGAACGCCTGCTCGGGGCGAACGAGGACGACGAGCTGCTGCACGCCTTCCAGACCGTGGAACACGCCGTCTCGGGCGCGGAGACGCACCAGCACTACCTGGACCTGGCCAACCACCTGGCAGACCGCTACGGCGTCACCCGGGTGAATGCTCCGGTCACCTGCGGATGCTCTCTGCACCAGATCGGCATGGCCGACCACTGAGCCGATTTGGCTGTGCGGAACGGGGCGCTCTGTGCGGATCTTACACAGCCGCAACCCCGAGCGTGCGACCGCTCCGCTGCCTCAAAACGGCCCCGAGGCGAAGATCGACAGCGAGATTTGCCTCTCCAGGGAAAAGCGGAATTCATCCGGTACGGGCGGCATGCGGTTTGCGATGGAGCCGCCCATCTTCAGTTGAGATCGTCCTCGGACGGAGGACTCGGTGATGTCGGATCGCACCTACCACGTCGAGATGACGGACAGCGAATACTGGCGGCGGCAGATCCGCTGTCAGGATGCCTGCCCGGTTCACACGGACGCCCGTGGCTACGTCCGGGCCATCGCCGAGGGAGACTATCGGCGAGCTTACCTGATCGCTCGGGGACCGAACCCCCTGGCGAGCATCTGCGGGCGGATCTGTGGAGCCCCCTGCGAGGCAGCCTGTCGGCGCGGCGATTACGATCAGCCGATCGCCATCCGGGCTCTGAAGCGCTTCGCCACGGAACGCTACGGCCCGGAACAGGCTCTCGACGAGACCGCACCCGAGACTTACGCGGCCGCGATCGTGCAGGAGGCCGGCTCCGGCGTCTGCGAGGCCATCGACGAACTGGACCGCCTTCAGGCGGCGATCCGGTCGGCCGGCTGGAAACGGCCCGAGGGCAAGTCGGTCGCCATCATCGGAGCCGGCCCCGCCGGCCTGGCCTGCGGCCATGACCTGGCCCTGATGGGGCTGCCGGTCATCATCTACGAGAGCGAACCGGTCCCGGCCGGCATGCTCGCACTGGGCGTGCCGGAATATCGTCTGCCGCGCGAACTCATCCGCGCCGAGATCGCGGTGATCGAGGCCCTCGGCGTCGAGATCCGCTGCTCGATCGCCGTCGGCAAGGACATCACCTTCGAGCAACTGCGGGCCGAGTCCAGCGCCGTGGTCATCGCCGTTGGTGCCAAGAAGGCCCGCTCGCTGCCGCTGCCCGGCATCAACGGCCCGGACGTTCTGGGCGGTGTCGATTTCCTCCGCGACGTGTCGCTGGGGCAGCCGCCCCGGCTCGGTCATCGCGTCGTCGTCATCGGCGGCGGCAACGTCGCCTACGACATCTCGCGAACCGTGCTGCGGCAGAGCTACCTCGACACGGCTCGCACCGCGGCACGGCAGACCGACGTGCATGAAGTCCACCTCTGCTGTCTGGAAAGCCGCGACGAGATGCCGGCCGACGACGTCGAGATCCGCGAGGGAGACGAGGAGGGTCTGCGGCGTCACAATGGCCTCGGGCCGATCCAGGTTCTCCGCGACGGCGACGGCAAGGTGACTGGCGTTGAGTTCAAGCACGTCGTCCGCGTCTACGACGAGAATCGCAAGTTCAAGCCGATCTTCGACGAGTCGCGCAAGACCGTGATCGCCGCCGACACGGTGATCCTGTCCGTCGGCCAGGCCGCAGATCTGGCATTTCTGCATCCGCAGGAGCAGGGCATCGAGACGACCGGCCCCGGTCTGCTCAAGTTGGAGCCGACCACGCTGATGACCACGGCGGCCGGCGTCTTCGCGGCCGGCGACCTGGCCCACGGCACCCGACTGATGATCCACGCCATCGCCAGTGGCAAGAAGGCCGCTCGCGCCGTCTACGAGTTCGTCACTGGCCGGAAGATCACGACGGAGGTCGTCGAGATCCATCAGGCCATCGACGACTACCGCCGCGAGAAGGATTACGAGAAGCCACGCCGATTCCCCATTCCCGTTCTGACCGTCGAGGAGCGCCTGGCCGATCCTCGAGCGATGGTCGAGAAGGGCTACACGGAGGAACAGGCGCGGTGCGAGGCGTCGCGCTGTCTGGATTGTGGCGTCAACACCATCTTCGACAGTCAGAAGTGCATCCTCTGCGGCGGCTGCGCCGACGTGTGCCCGACGGCGTGTCTGAAGCTCGTGCCGCTGAATGAGGTCCTCGGGCCGGCCGAGTTACAGCAGTGGCTGAACGAACTGTTCGGCACGAGCGAGGATCTGGCCCAGCACTCGGCGATCATCAAGAACGAGACGCTGTGCATCCGCTGCGCCAACTGTGCCCAGCGCTGTCCGACCGGGGCGATCACAATGGAACGGTTCCGTTTTCAGGAGAACTGGCGATGAGCGAGAAGCACGACGAGGATACTCCGCGCCGCGATTTTCTGGCGAGCGCGGCCTTCTGGACGACCGCTGGCACGCTTGGCTTCGCCGCGCTGGGCATGACGCGCATGCCCATGCCGGGCGTGCTTCCCGGGCCGTCGTCGCAGGTGAAGATCGGCCTGCCGGGCGAGTATCCCGTCAGCAGTGAGCCGCTCCGCGTTCCGGGCCTGAACCTGTTCGTGGTCCACGACGAGGAAGGCTTCGCCGTGATCGCTGCGATCTGCACGCATCTGGGGTGCATCGTGAATCAGTCCAGCACGGGGTTCGACTGTCCGTGTCATGGCAGTCGATTCGCCCGCGATGGCAAGGTGATCCAGGGGCCGGCTCCGTCGCCGCTGGCCTGGTTCGAGGTGTCGCTGGCACCCGATGGGCAGCTGGTGGTGGACACCCGCAAGACGGTGCCGGTCGGAACCAAGGTGGTGGTCTAACAGGCAGGGACGGAGGCCATCATGGCGAACACCCCGACCACCGACGAACGGGTTCCGATGCCGGGCCCGGAGTCGCTCCCGGACGAGCAGCCCTCGTTCTGGGACAATCTACGCAACCTGTGGAGCAACTTCTGGGCGTCCGCGTCCCGGACCGGGGCTCCGACGTCGGATCGTGCCCGTACGCAGACGGTCTTCGGCAACTTCCTCTACCACATC
>CAYYJM010000159.1:0-9230 GCA_964471755.1 uncultured Alcaligenaceae bacterium | reverse complement strand
ATCCACTCCGCCCGCATTCACCTGCTGTCGCTGCGATTCAGCACGACGCTCGGCCTCGGCGTGGCGGCGCTGACCAGTTTCCTGATCGCGACGCTGACCGGCATCCTGTTGATGATCTACTACACGCCCTCGACCGCGCTGGCCTACGACTCGATCAAGGACATCCACTACACCGTTCCGACCGGCCGGTTCATCCGCAACCTGCATCGGTGGAGCGCTCACCTGATGGTCATCACGGTCATCCTGCACGCGGTGCGGGTCTTCCTGACGGCCAGCTACAAGAAGCCCCGCGAGTTCAACTGGGTGATCGGCCTGGGTCTGCTGGTCATCACCCTGGCTCTGAGTTTCACCGGCTATCTGCTGCCGTGGGACCAGCTGGCGTACTGGGCCTTGACGATCGGAGCGAACATCGCCGCCTCGCCGCGTGAGTTGACCGATGCCCTGGGCATCACGGCCTATTTCGATCCGGGCGGCATGAGCAAGCAACTCCTGCTCGGAGCCGACGACGTTGGCCAGCCGGCCCTGACGCGATTCTATCTGCTGCACGTCATGGTCCTGCCGATCGTGCTGGTCTACCTGATCGGGCTGCACTTCTGGCGTATCCGCAAGGATGGCGGCCTGGCCCGGCCGTCGGATGAGGAACTGATCGCCCGTGGTCAGCTGCCGGCGACGCCGACCCCGGCCGAGGGACCGGATCGCGTCGATGCCTTCCCGGCAGGGCCTGGCAAGACCTATGGCCTGATGGCCGTCGTTCGCGGTCGGACCAGTGCCGTCGGTCGGGCCCCGGAGAATACCGTACCGTCCTATCCGCGAGCCTTCCGCGCCGAGGTGGCGGTGGCGATGATCATCGTCGCCATCTGCCTGATCCTGTCGTTCTTCTCGGACGCGCCGCTCAAGGAGCAGGCCAATCCGCTCATCCCGGAGAACCCGGCCAAGGCACCGTGGTATTTCCTCGGCATTCAGGAACTGGTCAGCTACTCGGCCTTCATGGGTGGGGTTGCCCTGCCTGGTCTGGTCATCCTGGGTCTGGCCCTGATCCCGTTCCTCGATCGCGAGAAGGAGCCGGGCGGTGTCTGGTTCAGCGGCCCGGCCGGACTGCGGGTGTTTCTCCAGTCCGTCCTCTTCGCCTCGTTCGTGGTCGTGGCGATGGAGATCTTCACCATCCGCTTCGGCTGGCTGCGAAACTGGTTCCCGGACATCTCCCAGCTGTGGGTGATCTTCGTCAATCCCGGAACGGTCCTGGCAGCCCTGTTCATCGCCTGGTCGCAGTGGACTCTGTATCGGACTCGCTCGACCCGGCAGGCGGCGATCGCCCTGTTCGCGTGCATTCTCGTCGCTTTCGTGATCCTGACCTACGTCGCCACCGTGCATCGTGGACCGAACTGGAACTTCTACTGGAGCGAGAGCCAATGGCCGGTTCACTGACCCCCTCGACTCCGGTCGCTGACCCTCCCGGCTCGCCGGGACCCGATCGGTGGGTGCTGATCACTCTGCTGACGGCCAGCGGCGTCACACTGCTGTTTCTGGTCGCGGCGATGGTCCGCGAGAATTTTCTCACGCCGTGGCGTTACCACCAGGCGGCGTACCGCGCCTTGCTGCTGGCCTCCGACGACGAAAAGCAACGTCGTGCCGGAGAATCACTGGAGGTGAAGCTGCGACAGATCGATCTGCCCCGGCTGGGAAGGACCGATCGCTGCGTCAGTTGCCACCTCGGGATCGACAACCCGGCGATGGCTGGCAAGCCGCAGCCGCACTGTCCGCACTCGGGCGATTTCCTCAAGCATCATCCGGTCGAGCGATTCGGCTGCACGATCTGCCATCAGGGTCAGGGCCGCGCGACCGAGTTCCAGGAGGCCAAGGCGTCGGACGTCCACTGGGACTATCCGCTGTTGCCGGCGAAGATGACGCAGGCGAGCTGCGGTCTGTGCCACGCTGCCGACGGGCCGGTCGTCGCGCAGCACGCCCCGAAACTGGCTCTGGGCCATCGCCTGTTCGTCGATCGCGGCTGCCAGGCCTGCCACAAGGTCGAAGGCGTCGGCGGTCAACTCGGCCCCGTGCTGGACGGCGAGGGGCTCAAGACTCGGCATCAGTTGCCGATGGCCCACGTCGAGGGCGAGCGGACCCTGGTCAACTGGCTCCAGCAGCATTTCGATTCTCCGCAGACGATCGTTCCTGGCAGCCAGATGCGGCCGCCACGACTGACGCGGGCCGAGAACGAGGCGCTGACCATCTACGTCCTCAGCCTGCAACGCCGTGACCTGCCGGAGATGTACATCGCTCCCGATCGGATCACGGCCATGCATCGATCCGTGCAGGAGAAGGAAGTTCGCGGCGAGGTTCTGTATCAGCGCTTCTGTGTGCAGTGTCATGGCGAGGGCAGTTATGGCACCTGGGATCCGTTCTTCTTCCGCTTCATGCCGGCGGTGCGCGGTGAGGGCCTGCGTGCGGTGGCCGATCGCGAGTTTTTGCAAGCAACGATCGAGAAGGGACGGCCCGGTACGCTGATGCCGGCCTGGGGCAAGAGCGGTGGCGGTCTGACCCAGCCGCAGATCGATGCCCTGATCGTGTACCTCGCCGGCGGCCCGGCCCGCGAGCGGACGACAACCGCCGAACAGAAACGTGGCGACCCACAACGCGGAGCCGACCTGTTCCGGCAGCTGTGTGCCGGCTGTCACGGACAGAATCAGATGGCTCCGTCGCTGGGCAACACCGTCTTCCAGGCGACGGCCTCGGACGACTTCATCACCCGGACGATCCGTCGCGGCCGACCCGACACGGCCATGCCATCGTTCCAGCGTGAGGGAGCCGACAGTCTGGGCGACGACGAGATTCGCGATCTGCTGGCACACGTGCGTTCCATGGGCAAGAAGTAATCTGCCGCGCGGAGGTATGGACCGTGGAAGGACAGACGCTCACCCGGCGTGGTTTACTCGCGCTGGCCGGTGCCGGCACCCTCGGACTGCTCGTGGGGCTGCCCGGATTGAAATCACCCGAACAGCGGCACGACGAGCCGACGGATTTCGATCCGCTGGACCGCTACCCCTACCGCGGCTGGGAGTCGCTCTACCGGGAGCAATTCACCTGGGACAAGGTCGTTCGCTCGACGCACTCGGCCAACTGCACCGGCAGCTGCTCGTGGATGGTCTACGTCAAGGACGGCATCATGCTGCGTGAGGAGCAGGCCGCCGACTATCCGCGCATCAACACCGAGCTGCCCGACTACAACCCGCGTGGCTGTCAGAAGGGAGCCTGCTTCGTCGAGTACGTCTACGGAGCCCAGCGGCTGAAGTATCCACTCATTCGCAAGGGGTTGCGAGCCGGCAAGCCGGTCGATCGCGGTACCGGCGAATGGGAGCGCGTCACCTGGGACGAGGCCCTCACCTACATCGCCGAGAAGCTGCTCGACAACATCTACCAGCACGGGCCGGACACGAACTCTTTCTTCTCCGTCATCCCGGCGATGAGTCCGGTGAGCTTCGCCGGCGGCGCGCGGTTCGCTCAGTTCACCGGCGGCGTCTTCTGTAGCTTCTACGACTGGTACTGCGATCTGCCGCCGGGCGAGCCGCTCACCTGGGGAGTGCAGACCGAATCGTGCGAGTGCGCCGACTGGTTCAACGCGAAGTACATCATCATGTGGGGAGCCAACGTCGTCCAGACGCGCATCCCCGATGCTCACTTTGCCTTCGAGGCTCGTTACAACGGGACGAAGCTGTGCGTCATCAGCCCCGACTTCAACAGCTCGGCCATTCACGCCGACCACTACCTGGCGATCCAGCCGGGAACGGACGCACTGCTGGCGATGGGCATCGCGCGCATCCTGGTCGAACGCGGCTGGATCGATCGTCCCTACATCACCGAGCAGACCGACCTGCCGATGCTCGTCCGCAGCGATACCGGCCGCTTCCTGCGCGAGGCGGACCTGGTCGAGAAGGGCGACCCGGACGTCTTCTTCCTGTGGGATGAAGCCACGCGCAAGCCGGTGCCCGCTCCCGGTTGCCAGGGGATGCGTCAGCGCGGCGGCGATCGGGGCAAGTCCATCAAGCTGGACGGGTATCAGATCGCCCTGGAAGGGACGTTCACGGTCACTCTCGCGGACGGCAAGCCGGTCGAGGTGGTGACCGTTTTCGAGAAGCTGAAGCAGGATCTGGAGAAGTATCCACTGGACCGTGTGGCCCGCGAGACGGGATTGCCGGCGCACGAGATCGAGGCGATGGCCCGCGACCTGGGCACGCGCCGGCCGGCCATGATCATTCACGGTGCGGGGACGAACCACTGGTTCCACAACGACTCGACCAACCGGGCCCTGATTCTGCTCGTCGCGCTGACGGGCAACGTCGGCATCAACGGTGGCGGATTCAATCACTACGTCGGTCAGGAACGGGTCTGGCCGGAGCATGGCTTCAAGGAACTCGCCTTCCCGCGCGGTTCCAAAAAGCAGCGCTGGCAGAACATGACCCTGTGGACCTACATCCACTCCAGCAACCACGATCCGCACCCGTATGGCGGTCGGCCCATCGAGGAGTGGATTCGCGAGTCGGTCGTCAACGAGTGGATGCCGCTCTGGCCGAAGAACGACTGGGGCAACCTGAAGAACCTCAAGGATCCGCCGCGCAAGCCTCGGGCCCTGATCATCTGGCGTGCGAACTACCTCAACCAGGCCAAGGGGAACGAGCGCATCTTCGATTCGCTGTGGAAGCAGCTCGACCTGATCGTGGACATCAACTACCGCATGGACACGACCGCGCTGTACAGTGACATCGTCCTGCCAGCCTCCAGCTACTACGAGAAGACCGATCTCAACTCGACGGACTGCCACAGCTTCATGCACCCGTTCGGCAAGGCGCTGGAACCGCTGTTCGAGAGCCGCACCGACTGGGACATCTTCGCCGCCCTGTCCAGGAAGATGGCCGAGGTGGCCCGCCAGCGCGGCCTGAAGCCGTTCCGTGACGAGGATCTCGACTGGGAACGCGACTTCACGAAGTTGTACGACGACTGGTCCGACGATGGCCGACTGGCCTCCGACGAGGCCGCGTGCGACTTCATCCTGTCGCATTCGGCCGAGACGCAGGGCATGACCTACAAGAGCTTGCAGGAGCGACCGCAACGGTTCGTGGCGACCGATCCGGAGATCTGGAACAGTGACGTCGAACCCGGCGTCGCCTACACGCCGTTCCGGCACCAGGTCAAGGACAAACGGCCCTGGCGAACGCTCGTCGGTCGGCAGCAGTTCTACATCGACCACGAGTGGTTCCTGCGTCTGGAAGAGGCCCTGCCCAGCTATCAGCCGCCGGTGCCCGAGGACGATAAGAAGTATCCCCTGTTCTGGAACACGCCGCACGGCCGATGGTCGATCCACTCGACGTGGCGCGACAACCGCTACGTCCTGCGATTGCAGCGCGGCGTTCCGATCGTCTACCTCCATCCCGAGGACGCGAAGAAACGCGGCATCGTGGACGGCGACTGGGTGCGAATCTTCAACCAGATCGGCGCGACGGTCTGTCTGTGCTGTATCCTGCCGGGCGAGAAGCCGGGCCGACTGACGATGTACCACGGCTGGGAGCAGTTCCTCGGTTTCGCCGAGGGCGGCTGGCAGAGCCTGACGTACATCAAGATCAAGCCGACCCAGTTGATCGGCAACTACGGACACGTTCGCTTCCAGCTCAACTACTGGGGACCGACTGGCAACAACCGTGACGTGAAAGTCGAGATCGAGAAGTATCAGGGGAAGCCGCCCAATCAGGCGTGAGATTTTGGTTCCCCTCTCCCTCGGTACTCCGGGGGAGAGGGGGCAGGGGTGAGGGGGTGTTCGCCTTTCGCGGACAGACCGACACCCCCTCACCCCCAGCCCCTCTCCCCCGGAGTACCGAGGGAGGGGGGAGAAAGAAGAGCGACCATGTCGAAGCATCAGTACGCGATGGTCATGGACCTCAACAAGTGCCTGGGGTGCCAGACCTGCACGATGGCCTGCAAGAAGCAGTGGACCGATCACGACGGCATGGAGTACATGTACTGGAACAACGTCGAGACGCGGCCCGGCAAGGGTTATCCGCGCGGCTGGGACACGATCGGTGGCGGCTTCAACCGCAACGGCCAGCTGACCCCCTCGCCGCTGCCCGCGGCGGAGGACTACGGCAAGGCGTGGGAGTACAACTACGAGGAGCGTCTGTTCGAGGGCGGCAAGAAATCGGTCCAACCGAACGACCCGAAACTGAACTGGGGCCCAAACTGGGACGAGGACCAGGGCGACCTCAACGGCGCGGACAACTACTTCTTCTACCTGCCGCGAATCTGTAACCACTGCACTCACCCCGCCTGCGTCGAGGCCTGCACGCGCAAGGCCATCTACAAGCGCGAGGAGGACGGCATCGTCCTGATCGATCAGGAACGCTGTCGCGGCTACCGCCACTGCATCGCTGCCTGCCCGTACAAGAAGATCTACTTCAACGAGGTACTCGGCAAGAGCCAGAAGTGCATCTTCTGCTATCCCCGGCTGGAGAAGGGCAAGGTCAACGCCTGTGCCCAGCAGTGCCCCGGACGTCTGCGTTTCGTCGGCCTGTTGGACGACCCGGAATCGCCGGTGCACAAACTCGTCCTCAAGTACCGCGTCGCCCTGGGCCTGTTCCCCGATCGCGGCACCGGGCCGAACGTCTACTACGTCCCGCCGTTCAATCCGCCGAAGCGGACGAACTACGGCAAGAACATCCTGCAAGATCCGCGCATCCCGCTGGGATATCTGAAGTACCTCTTCGGCCCGGACGTCGAGCGTGTGCTGCTCTTCCTGCAAGGGGAACTGGAACGCGCCCAGGCCGGCGAGAAGAGCGAAGTGCTGCAACTGCTCATCGGCCGGGACGCTTCGGTCCGCTATCGGATCGTCGATGCCCACACGATGCAGCCGTTCCCGCAGGGACCGACCCAGGATCTGCTACAAGTGGGCGTCATCCATCACGACAGCTGAAGTCACGGTCGAAGGAGACGCGATGAATCGGTCCATTGGGGTACTCCTGTTCGGTGTCATCGGACTGGCAGTCCTTGCCGTCTGGCTGGGTGAACCCCGCACCCCGAAGCCAGACGAGACGCCGCGGAAGACCGCCGCTCCGGCCGCACCGATCGTGGCCGCGGAGAAGCTGCGAGTCCGCCTGGCCAACTTCGCGGGAGATCCGGGCGACCTGCTCGACCCGAAGGCCGGCCCGTGGCAAACGGCCCAGACGACACACGTGCTGCTCAATCGCACGCCGCGGGTGTACCAGACGGAGAAGGTCCGGCCCGCTCTACCGATGACGCTCGCTGTTCAGGCTCTGCGAACAGCGGACCACCTGGTCTTCCGCCTCAACTGGAAGGATGCGACCCGAAACGCCCCCACAGCGCCGCCTCGATGGCCAGGCCGCGAAGGCGTCCCGGCCCGACTGAACAAGCAACCGACCGGCCAGACGAACGCCTTCGCCGACGCCGTGGCGATCATGGTGCCGGAGTCCTATCCCGGCGGCGACTTCCCCGCACTGGTCATGGGTGACAAGCATCAGTCAGTCCGGATCGCGTACTGGAATGCTTCCCGCGGTGCGTCCCAGTTATCGGCATCGGGCCGGACTCATGTCGAGTCGTCGGGCAAGACCTTCCGCCATCAGGCGCACCACGCCGACGGCGAGTGGACCGTGACTCTGGAACTGCCCGGCCAGGCCACCCCCAGTCCGATCGCCTTCGCCGTGTGGGATGGAGAACAGGCGGATCGCGACGGCCTGAAGCTGTTCTCGATCTGGTACGTGCTGGAATAACTCGATACCGGAGGAATCGATGATCGCAAATCAAGCGCCTGCGGTGGATGAGATTCGTTTCGCACGGCAGGCGGTCTATCGTTTTCTCCGGGCGGCCCTGGCCCTTCCGACGGCCGAGCAGCACGCCTGGATGCGCGGCCCGGATTTCGCCCATGCCCTGGAGGAGTTGACGCAGGCGTTCGCTGTCGATTTTCCCGAGGGCGAACTGGTGCCCGAATCGCTGGCCGACCATGAGAGCCGCTACCTGGCCTGCTTCGAGGTGGGTATGCCGGGTCCACCGGTGCCGCTACTGGCCAGCCACTACCAGAAGCGCGAGCCGACACCGCAGGTGATCCACGAACATCTCCTGTTCTATCGCCGGTTCGCCCTGCCGGGGCCTGATCGCGACCAGGCTCCGGCGGACCATCTGCACTATCAACTGGCGTTCCTGATCCATCTGGACGAACTGCTGGAGCGAGATCTGGTTGCGAGCGAATCGGCCTCATGGGCTCGGCATGATTTTCTGGTCCGCCACGTCTGCCGCTGGACCGCCACGGCCTGTCGCCAGGCGACGGAGAAGGGACTGCCCGGCGTCTATTGCACTCTGTTGGCCATCCTGGAACTGGCGGCGGCTCAGGATCTGGACTGGACGATCGCCGAGCGTGCGGCACAACCGGAGGCACCATGAACCCAGCCATGCCGGAGTTTCAGCGTGAAGAGTTCGATCAACTCCTCGAGGAACATCAGCGTCTGATCGCGCAAGTCAACGAGGTGGAGTTCCACCTGCACACGCTTTCCGGGGGAGTGAGCGAGGAACACGTCCAGGCGTTACAGCAGGCGACCGGCGATCTTCTGGCCCTGCTGCGGACGTATCTCTTCCGTCAAGATCAGCAGGTACTGCCGATCGTTGATGCCCTGTCACGTCGGTGAGGGTGAAAAATGGCTTCACCCGTCGAGCAGTTTCCAGCAGTACCAGAGCATCCGGGGCAGGTGGTACGGCCCTTTCCACAGGTTTCCTTTCAGGCGCACGGAAAGTCGGCCGTCGCGGTGCAGATAGCCGTACCACTCGCCGAACTCCGGGTCGGGGAAGTGGGTGAAACTCCAGTCGTGGACCTGCTTGTGCCAGCGCGCGTACTTGGCGTCGCCGGTCAGTTTCCAGGCGAGCAGCGTGGCGATGATGGCCTCGCAGTGCGGCCACCAGAATTTCATGTCGTGCCAGTAATCCTGCACCGGCAATCCCCGCAGATCGCGGAAGTAGAAGATGCCGCCGTGGTCCTCGTCCCAACCGCGCTTCCACATCCAGTCGAGAATCGTCAGGCCGAGTTGCACGAGACGCGGGTCGCCACGCAGTTTCGCTTCGTGCAGAACGAACCAGGCGCACTCGATGGCGTGACCGGGGTTCAATTGCCGACCGTCGAAGTGGTCGATCACGGAACCATCCGGGCTGACGACTTCCATCAGGGCTTCGTGTTCGGGCTTGAG
>CAYYJM010000158.1:2696-14624 GCA_964471755.1 uncultured Alcaligenaceae bacterium | reverse complement strand
AACGTCGTCGCGTAGTAGAGGAAGAACGGCTTCTCCCGGTTCGTCTTGACCCAGGCGAGCGCGTCGTCGGCGATGAGCTTCTGGGCGTACGTCTTGCCATCGAGGTCGAAGCGCTGGTCGTCGCGATAGAGGTAGGTCGGGAAGTAGGAGTGCGCGTGGCGCTGGCAGTTGTAGCCGAAGAAGTGATCGAAGCCGACCTTGAGCGGACTGCCGGGCGAGTCGAAGCGACCCATGCCCCACTTGCCGACGCAGTCGGTGGCGTAGCCGTGACTCTTGAACAGCCGGGCGACGGTGAACGTACCCGGCGGGAGCGGTTTCTGTCCCTCGGGCTTGATCTCGCGGTTGGCCCGGATTGGACAGTGGCCCATGTGCAGGCCGGTGATCAGGCTCGACCGCGACGGAGCGCAGACGCTCGTGCCGCTGTAGGCCTGAGTGAAGCGCATCCCCTCGGCGGCCATCCTGTCCAGGCGAGGCGTCTTGATCTTCTTCTGGCCGTAGCAGCCGAGGTCGCCCTGGCCGAGGTCGTCGGCGAGGATGAAGATCACGTTCGGTCGTGACGGAACTTCTGCCGCCCGTGCCAGGCCAGGAACGAGGAGGCAGAGAGCCACGAGGAATAGTCGCCAGGTCGTCATGGAGATTGCTCCCGGTTGCCGAGGGGGAAGGTGAGCCCTGTTGTACCGTGAGGTGATGTGCGAGACAATTGGTAAGTGGAGCGGTTCAATCGCCGGAACGGAGGAGAGGCCGTGCGCGACATCGTCTACCTCAAGGGAGACGCCACTTGCCCGCAGGCGAAGGGCGTCAAGATCATCGCCCACGTCTGCAACGATCGCGGCGGCTGGGGCAAGGGCTTCGTCCTGGCCCTGTCACGCCGCTGGGACGAGCCGGAGGCGGCCTACCGGGCCTGGTACGCCGAGGGCCAGTCGGCCGGGTTCGCCCTGGGTGCGGTTCAGTTCGTCCCGGTCGAGCCATACATCTGGGTGGCGAACATGATCGCCCAGCACGGCACCCGGACGGGCAGTTCCGGCCCACCGATCCGCTACGATGCCGTCGGCCTCTGCCTGGCCCAGGTGGCGGCGAAGGTGCAGGAATTGAGCGCGTCGGTCCACATGCCGCGTATCGGCTGCGGTCTGGCCGGCGGCGACTGGTCGAAGGTCGAGCCGCTCATCCGGGAGCATCTCTGCGCGGCCGACGTCGCCGTGACCGTCTACGATTTCGCGTAGATGATGGTGCCTCTCTCCCGGCCGCTCACTCCGCCCACGGCGCGGGCTTCTTCTCGAAGAACGCTCGCAGACCCTGGCGACACTCCTCCGTCAGTCGCGGAGCAGCGCTCGCCTGGGCCGTCTCGGTCACCGTCGCCGACTGATGCGAGAATCGCCGCAGCAGTTCCTTCGTCAACGCCAGGGCGTGTGGGCCGCCCTCGCTCAGCGACTTCGCCCAGGTGAACGCCTTCTCCAGCAACCGCTCCGGCGCGGCGACAGCGTTGACCAGGCCGCAGCGTTCCGCCTCGGTGCCGTCGATCAGGTCGCCGGTCAGCAGTAGATACCGCGCCATCCGCTCGCCGACGTGGCGCATCAGGTGCGGCATCACCATCGCCGCGACCAGGCCGCGACGCACTTCGGGGTAGCCAAACTTCGCCGTGGGCACTGACACCGCCAGGTCACACACCGTCACCAGACCCGCACCGCCGGCGACGGCCGCGCCGTTGACCGCGGCGATCGTCGGCTTCGGCAGCGTGTAGAGCAGGTCGTAGAGCTGGCCGAGATGGCAGGCATCGTCCCAGACGGGAGAGTGGTCCGGCATGGCCGGGGCGATGGATTCCTCCAACTCGGCGAGGTCCATGCCGGCACAGAAGGCGGGACCGCTCCCGGTCAGGATGACGCAGCGAACCCCGGCGTCGTCACGGGCTCGCTGCGCTGCCGTTGTCAGTGCGTCGATCAGAGCCCGGCTCAGGGCGTTCCGGCGATCGGGACGGTTGATCGTCAGCACGGCCACGCGCGACCGCACCTCGTACAGGACCAGTTCGGCGCTCATCGGCTTCCTCCCGGGCGAAGCATCGCGGCGAGGTCGGCGGGCGCGGGCGACAGGGGCATTTGCAGCAGGGCCAGAGCGAGCGTCTTGCCCTGCGTGTCGGTGCGCAGCGATCGGCTCGCACCGCCGGCCAGCACGTCGTAGAGAAGGAAGTTCACCGCGAGCAGATTCGCCGCCTCGAAGCGGACGACGCGTGACGGCCCCAGCGAGGCGAAGTAGTTCGCCACGACCTCAGCCGTCAGATGCTCGCGCAGCCAGGCAAAGCCGGCCGGCGTATAGGCGATCACGGCGACGTTGCCGTGGTTGCCCTTGTCGCCACTGCGACCGTGGGCGATGTCGGCAAGCCGAGGCATGGCGGATGTGGCTGTCATAGGATCGTCACCCGAGGCGAGACCACGGTCTTGCTCACCAGTGCCGGCCAGTAGGCGAACACCTCGCGGACGGGCGGTCGGCCCGTCGTGTAGCCGGTGACGCCCGGCGGTCCCGACGTCACCAGCGGGGCGAATTCCTTGCTGAAGCGCTCGACGACGGCCTTGCTCGGATCACGCACGGCGACGCGCAGGACCGCCTCGGGCAGACCGCCCGCGATGGGCAGGACGCCCGGCACGAGGTCGCCGCCGCCGATCGCCTCGACGAGCGCCGCCGCTGGCGTCGCCCCGGCCGACTGGAGTCGTTCGAGCAGAATCCGGCCGGCCCAGCGGGCCTTCGCCGCCGCGTCCGGCCCGGCCAGGACCAGAGTGCCACTCGCCGCCCAGCCATCGCGATAGCCGATCGACACCTTGAACGAGTCCGTCGCCGGCAGGCCATGTGGCCGGGTGATGCGCACGCGATCGGGGCCGACTTCATCCAGGCGAACGCTGGTGAAGTCCGCGACGACATCCGGCGTCAGGTACGCGGCCGGATCGCCGACCTCGTAGAGGAGCTGCTCGCTGATTGTTTCAAGGTTGACCGCTCCGCCAGTGCCGGCCGGCTTGGTGATCGTGCAGGAGCCATCGGCCGCGATCTCGGCGATCGGGTAGCCGACGTGACCAAGGTCGTACTCGGGACCGACGTTGCACCAGAGGCCGCCCGTGGCCTGGGCACCGCACTCAATCAGGTGACCGGCGACGATGCCGCCGGCGAGGCGATCCCAGTCGTCGGCTCGCCAGCCGAAGGCGTGCATCGCCGGAGCCAGTGTCAGCGAGGCGTCAGCGACTCGTCCGGTGATGACGACGCTCGCTCCCTGTTCCAGGGCCGAGACGATGCCGGCGCTGCCGAGGTAGGCGTTCGCGCCGACGACACGCTGACGGATCGTCGTCAGCGGTTCGCCATTGTCGAGGTGATTGAGCGTATGCCCGGTGGAGAGGAGTTCGTCGAGTCGGGGAAGCAGGTCATCGCCATCGACGACGCCGATGCGTCTCTGTGAGAGTCCGGCCCGGTCGAGGATGGCACGGGCCTTCGTCGCGCAGCCGACCGGGTTCATGCCGCCGGCGTTGGTGACGATGGTGAGATTCGGCTGAGCGACGAGGTGCGGCGTCAGGCGTTCGAGGACGCCGAGGAAGTCGCTGGCGTACCCGGCCTGTGGATCACGCTGCTTCTGGATCGCGAGGATCGACAGCGTCAACTCGGCGAGGTACTCCAGGGTGAGAACGTCGAGCTGGCCGCGCTCGACGAGCTGGACCGGGGCATCGAGGTTATCGCCCCAGAAGCCACAACCGTTGCCGACACGCAAGACTGAGCGACTCATGACGACTCCGTCCGATGGCGACCTCTTCTGGAGTATACAGCGGGCCAGCATTGCGGGCCAGATCTGAGGGGTGCGTCGTTTCTTCGCGCTGACATTCCGTTTCCCTTTCCTCCCGGAAGCGGGTAGACTGAGGTGGTGCGGATCGTCCCGCGTCATCCCACCCACCACGGCTCCCCCACCGTCGGCTTGCGAGCAGAGCAAGGAGAACCGATGCTCACCATCTTCGGCCAACCCCACCGCAAGGGCGGCTACTGCGACGGCGTCTCCCGCCGTGACTTCCTCACCATCGGCGGCACTCTCGTCGGCGGCGCGCTCGGCCTGCCCACCATCCTCGCCGCCCAGGCGCAGGCCCGCGCCTCGAGCCACAAGGCCGTCATCAACGTCTTCCTGCCCGGTGGGCCGCCACACATCGATATGTGGGATCTGAAGCCCGACGCTCCCGAAGGGGTTCGCGGCGAGTTCAGGCCGATCAAGACGAACGTCTCCGGCATCGAGATCTGCGAACACTTCCCCAACATCGCGAAGATGGCCGACAAGTTCGTCTTCATCCGCTCCATCGTCGGCTCGTCGGGCGACCATGCCTCGTATCAGTGCATGACCGGCCACAAGCGATCGACGCAGACGATGGGCTACTGGCCGGCCCTGGGAGCGTACGTCTCGAAGCTCCAGGGACCGGCCGACAAGTCGGTGCCGCCGCACGTCAGCCTGATGTACCACACCGGCGAGCGGAACTGGGGCTACCCCGGCGACGGCGGCTTCCTCGGTCTGTCGCACGCGCCGTTCCGCGTCACGCCCGGCCTGGCTCCACGCGGCCAGGGCAACGGCCCGGCCGACAACATGGTTCTGAAGAATCTGACGCTCGAACAACTCAACGACCGGCTCGCCCTGACCGGGGCGTTCGATGGCCTGAACCGCGCCGTCGATACCAGCGGTGTCGTCGATGGCATGAACACCTTCCAGCAGCAGGCCCTCGGCATCCTCACGTCGTCGAAGCTGGTCGATGCTCTCGATCTGGGGAAGGAAGACCCGAAGGTCCTGGCCCGCTACGGCGAGGACAGCACGGCGTACATCCGTGACGGGGCTCCGCGCATGGTGCGGACGTTCTGCGTCGCGCGTCGGCTGGTCGAGGCCGGGGCGCGCGTCGTGACCATGAACTTCAGCCGCTGGGACTGGCACGGCGGCGATGGCAAGAACTTCGTCGAGGGCCGCAAGGACATGCCGTTGCTCGACCGGGCGGTGTCGGCCCTGGTCGGCGATCTGCACGATCGCGGTCTGCACAACGACGTGGCCGTCGTCGTCTGGGGCGAGTTTGGCCGGACGCCGCGGATCAACAAGGAGGCGGGCCGCGATCACTGGCCGCAGGTGTCGTGCGCCCTGCTGGCCGGCGGCGGGATGCGAACCGGCCAGGTCATCGGCGCGACCAACCGCCTGGGCGAACACGCGACCGCCCGGCCGACGACGCACCAGGAAGTGTTCGCGACGCTGTACACCTGCCTGGGCCTCGATCTGAGCCAGGCCACGGTGATCGACCCGAGTGGCCGACCGCAGTACCTCGTCGAGGGCGGCGTCGAGCCGATGCGCGAGTTGGTGTAAATCCTCCGAGGCCGGCGCAGAACCGGGAGCCCTCCATGCCGAGATGTCTGGTCCTTTGTATCGCTCTCGGCCTGCCGGCCGTCGGTCTCGCGGCCGAGCCGCGAGCGGCGTTCAGCGTCGAGTCCGGCTGGCTCCAGTTCGCCGTGACACAGGATGGTCAGCCGGTGCCAGCGGCCGCCGTCGCCGTGTTCAACGAACAGGGCACGCCGTGGGCCTCAGGCGAAACCGACGCCGAGGGACGCGGCAGCTTCCCCCTGCCGCGCGGCGATTCCCTCCTGGTCGAGTTGAAGGTCGGCAGCCGGAGCGCCGACCTGATCACCCTGCGGCGCACGGCCGAGGGCGTCGTGCCGGCGAACGTCTTGCTCAGTTTCGGCCTGCGTCCCTGCTGTCGGGTCCCGTCGCGTGGCGGCGTCTATCGACCGGAAGCGGAGGTGGAGATCACCCCCGCGTCGCGGCTTCGCTGGCTGCCGCTCACGGCGATGGCCGCCTGTCTGCTGGCCGGCGTCTCGTTGCTCGTCCTGGCCATCCGATCCCGTCCGGGGACCTCGACATGAACCGCCGGCTTCTGACGCTGCTGGGCCTCGTACTGCTCATCGCTGGCGGAATCCTGGCCTACGCCATCCTTCGGCCCGCCGAGGCGACGCCCCAGCGTGACATCGCTCAGGAAGCCCGCGACGACCTGGAACGACGGAACTTCCGCCCGCTCTCCGGGCCGCTCCAGGCCATCCTCAACGACACCGATTACACGCCGATTCCGACGCAGGCCGATCCCCTCCTCGGCAGGGCCGCCCCGGAATTCACCCTGACCGAGGTGAACGGCAAGACCTGGTCGCTGGCCGACGAACTGAAGCACGGGCCAATCGTCCTGGTCTTCTACTACGGCTACCACTGCAACCACTGTGTCAGTCAACTCTTCGCCCTCGACAAGGATCTGGAGCGGTTTCGCGAACTCGGAGCCCGGGTGGTGGCGATCAGCGCCGACCCGGTCGAGGTGACCCGCGAGCGGTTTCAGCGCTACGGAGCGTTCGGCTTTCCGGTGCTGTCAGATCCGGGGTACAAGGTCGCGGCGATGTACAACACCTTCACGCCGGGCAAGAACGAGGGCGAGGACGGCAATCAACTCCACGGCACCTTCGTGATCGATCGATTCGGTCATGTCGTCTGGGCCAACCGTGGCGATCAGCCGTTCACGGAGAACCGGACGCTGCTCCGCGAAATCCATCGCCTTCCGCCGCAACAGTGAGGTCAGGATCGCCCCTTGCGGCTCGATGGTCGGCGCGTCCGGGCAGTGTCCCTTCGCGCCGGGCTACTGGTCGTGAACGGACCTTTCGGTGCTAATCCGGTCAGAATCGGGCCATGCAACCGGCAGAGTCATCCGCACTTCTCACAAATCATGGGCAAGGGAGGCCCGCCAGCTGATCATCGATTTCGGGTGGAGCAGGGACGTGACTTCTCCTCGGTAGAATGGAGGAGCTTCCGCCCGCTGGCCCACCCGAGGATCGACTCATGGCGAAGGAATCGGCCGTCCGTTTTCTCTACCGTCAAACCCTGGCCGTTGTTGCCGGTTACGTTTCGCTGATCGCGACGATCGCGGTCGGGACCGCTCTTGTGACCGGAGACTGGCACCTGGATCGGCATCTCATCCAGGTCGTGCGTTCGCAGGTGCAGGCCGTTGTCGGACAGGAAGAACCGAAGGAGGCCAGTCTTCAGAGCCGCGCACGCAGCGAGGCCGCAGGCCGAGCGAAGTAAGCGCACCGCGGCCCGGACGTGCAGGTCGTGGCACGCTTCCGCCGCCCTGATGTGCAGGTCGTGGTGCGCTTACTCCGCTCGCCTGGAGGCTCGCTGCGTGCGCGGCTCTGACGGACGCTCGCCTTTGCGGAAACCGGTCGCCCTGGCATAATACCGGCATGGACGCACCCACGATCCAGCTGCGGTATGAAGGTGGCACCGTCGTCATCGCCGGAGACGATGCCGAGTTTCTGGCGACGTTGCCGCACGTCCGACACGATCCACGAACCGGCACCTATCGCGCCGAGGGAAGACACTATCGCGCGCTCGTGGAGTTCCTTCGCCAGGAGAAGATTCCGCACGTCGATGCCGCTCGCAACTGGGAGCCGACACCGTGGACACTCCGGGCCAGCCGCGATCCGTTTCCGCATCAGCGCGAGGCCCTCGACACCTGGTGGAAGACCGGCGGTCGCGGCGTTGTCGTCCTTCCGACCGGGACCGGCAAGACGTTCCTCGCCGTGCTGGCCATCCAGAAGCTGAATCGGCCGGCCCTCGTCGTCACGCCGACGATCGATCTGCTCCACCAGTGGTACGGGGAACTGCACCTGGCATTCGGCGTACCGATCGGCCTGATGGGCGGCGGCGATCATGACATCCAGCCCCTGACCGTGACGACGTACGACTCGGCCCACATTCACCTGGAACGCTGGAGCGATCGCTTCACGCTCCTGGTGCTAGACGAGTGTCACCACCTGCCCGGGCCGACGTATCAGCTCATCACCGTCGGAGCGCTGGCTCCGTACCGGCTCGGCCTGACGGCGACGCCGGAGCGCAACGACGGTGGCGAGGCTCTCCTGCCGGGTCTGATCGGGCCGATCGTCTACCGGCGTGAGATTCAGGAACTGGCCGGCGACTACCTGGCCGACTACCACGTCGAGCGGATCTACGTCGAGCTGTCCGCCGAGGAGCAGGAACGCTACCGCAAGGCCCGCGAGGAGTACCGGGCGTTTGTCGATCGGAACGGCATCAGCATGGGCGGCCAGCACGGCTGGCAGCGATTCATTCAGGAGACGAGCCGGAGTCGGGAGGGCCGAATCGCGTTCCAGGCGTACCGTGAGCAGCGCCGGCTCGCCCTGGCCGCACCGGCGAAACTGGACATTCTCGCCGACCTGCTCAGCCGCCATCGCGGCGACCGGACGCTGGTCTTCACCCACGACAACGCCACGGTCTACGAGATCGCCCGGCGTTACCTCGTGCCGGCGATCACGCACCAGACCAAGGCGAAGGAACGGCGGGCGATCCTCGATGGCTTCGCCAGCGGCGAGTACCCTGTCGTCGTCACGAGTCGGGTGTTGAACGAGGGCGTCGATGTGCCCTCGGCCAGTGTCGGCGTCATCCTGTCGGGGACGGGCACCGTCCGCGAACACGTCCAGCGTCTGGGCCGACTTCTCCGCAAGCACGGTGACAAGCAGGCGACACTTTACGAGGTCGTGTCGCGTGGCACCGGCGAGGAATTCACCAGCGAGCGACGGAGGCAGCACGATGCTTACCGGTAAGCTCGTCCGGGTGAAGATGACCCGGAACAAGGTGACGCCGCTTTACCTCGACACGCACTCGGCCGACTGGATCGAGGTGGCCGAGCGCCTGCTGGAGATCTATCGCGGCCGGGAGGGCGTCACGCACGGCGAGCTGGAAACCGACTTCAAGGACCTCTTCGGCGACGATCCCTCGCAGCTCATCCATCAGGGGCTGGCCAAGCTGTGCGAGGATCGCTGCACATTCGAGGTGGCCGCCGACGTGCCGCCGGACCAGCTTCGGGCCGCCGTGTTCCGGAAGGCGGCGGAGGTCCGTCGTGATCTGTCGCAGCCGTGGGACCGTGGCGTCATTCTCGCCGCCGTGGCCGCGGATCTGGGCCTGAGCCCCGAGCGTGTCGAGGCAACCCTGTTCGCCGACCTGTACACGGAACAGCGTCTGGTCCGCTTCGAGGACATCTCGCCGGAGCGGCTGCTCGAACGCTACAACGTCAGTCTGGCCCAGGCGATCCTGCTGCGCTCGACGCGGGTGACGGTGACGATTCGTCGGGAGCCGGCCGCGCGCTATCGCCAGCTCCTGCGGGCGGTCAAGTTTCACCGCCTCATCTGCGACGTGGAGAAGGTCGGCCCGGAGAGTTATCGCCTGCACCTCGACGGGCCGTTGAGTTTGTTTTCCTCGACGAACAAATACGGCGGCCAGCTCGCGTTCTTTCTGCCGACGATCCTTTTCTGTCGCGATTACGAAGTCAACGCCGAGCTGCTCTGGGGGCCGAAGCGGACGCCGAAGAATTTCACGTTGACTCCGAGCGATCGATTGGTTTCGCATCTGACCGATCGAGGAACGTACACGCCGCCCGAGTTGGAAATGTTCGTCGAGTTGTTCCGCAAGCGGATCACGGACTGGACGCTTGTCGAGGAGACGGAGGTATTTCCGCTCGGTTCCGGCTTCTGGGTGCCGGACTTCCAGCTGGTCCACGGAGCCTCGGGCGAGATCATCCGGCTGGAGGTCCTTGGCTTCTGGCGGAAGTCGAGCGCTGAACGGCACCTGGCGTTTCTGCGGGAATACGTTCGGGAGCGGTTTCTGCTCGCGGTGTCCGACGGTCTGCACATCGAGGATGGCGAACTGGAGGGGCTGCCGGCCGGCATCGTGCGCTTCCGGAACATGCCGCTCCCCGACGAGATCGCCCGGTTGGCGAACGAGCTGATTGCCGGGTGAGGGCGAGCGAGCCTCCATGACCCATCCTGATCGAACCAGTCAGGATTCTTTCTCTGGGCTCTCCACAACCCCGACAGCGAAGAAAACCACCTCGGGACCTTGCCTTTGGCCCGACCGGGGTTAGAATTCCTGAAGCATAGAATGGTAAGTTGATGATACTAGTAATGTATCTGGCATCCGAATCGACGATCCCTGAGTCAATGAGGTGAGCGAATGGCGATCCATCGCTTCCGAGAGGCGTGCGAAACCCTCTACCCGAGCGCGGCGGCTGAAACGGTGATTCCGGTCGGCTTTATGGCCTGTCCGCTGGTGATGTCCTCCGAGCAGCAGCAGTTCGTGCAGGAGGTTTACCGCCTGGCACGGGAACGTGTGCAGGAGCAAACCTGGCGAACGCAGAGCCGGCCGAACTTCTCGGTGAACTGACCGACCGAGGCCGACCTCCCGGGCCCGGACGTAGCTGCCGCTTCCACCCCCTCGAACACAACGGGGTAACCTGGCGCGAGGTCGGTCCTCTCCTGTCGGCTCTATCAACGTGCGAACAACCAGAATGCAGGGGATGTTGGCGACTGGGCCGATGGTCCGGTCGATTCGTTTGTTGGTGATCGAAGTCTTGGCCTTGCTACGGGGTTGGTCGTCCACTAAGCTCATAACGTGGACCGAGAAGAACCTTCTCTGTGTGTCCGATCGTTTGCGACGCAAGGTGGCAACGGGGTCTGACCGGGGAAGCGGATCCGGAGAGGTGCCAGAGTGGCCGATTGGGTCGGTCTCGAAAACCGATGTGGCGGTAACGTCACCGAGGGTTCGAATCCCTCCCTCTCCGCTAGAACGCCAGATGCGATTTGACGCATCTGGCGTTTTTTCATGCGCTTACGCACATCGCTTCAGTCCAGGCCGGTCCCCGACACGCCAATTTGCCGGATTTTCCGAGACTGTAGCCTGGTTGGTGCAGTCCAACATACCGGGCTCGCGCCCCCCCCCCACGTTTCCAGGCCGAAGTGAGCCAGGCACCCCAACCTTTGCACCAACCAGGCAACAGTCTCAAAAATTCGGCCCGGCAGTTCTACCGATAGATCGGCAAGAGGCAGGACGGCAGGTCGTTCCGGTTCTACCTCGGGTCCGACCACAGACAGGCCGATGCCAACACCGCCCACCTGGAGGCCCTGTGGGAGGCCGTGGAGCGCCGCTGGCAGGAGTTCTCGCAGGCGGGGGTTGCTGACACCCCCTTCCCCTGCTGGGACGACGTGACGATCCAACTCGGCAAGGCCATCGGCAAGGGCGAGTACACCGTCCTGCTGGACCTCGATGAAAGCCCGCTAGACAATGGGGAGAACACGACTTCTTTCTGACCGGCGCGGCGGGGCAGGCGGATGTTGGGGAACGTGAGGGTGGCCCGGCCGGTCGTGGGCACGTCGAGCGAGTCGAGCAGGCGGCGGAGGCGGCGGAGGCCGGGGTCGGTGAGCAGGAAGCGGATGACTCGGCACAACTCCGGCTCGAAGCGGCGGACGAGTTCGGCGGCGGCGGCCTCGTCCCGGTCACAAGCACGGCGGACCAGATCGAGGAAAGTGGTATCCGTAGACATGATCGTCCTCCGGAAGGGGCAAGCTTCGGAGCCGTTTCAGGCCCATTGTACGCCTCGCCAGGGCTCCTTTCCCCTTTCGCAGTTGTTCCCGTCGCCTTTTGCCACTGTTCGCCGAATTCAGAGGGGGACCGGGGAATCGGTTTTCCGATTTTTTTTGTCCGGTATACTGTTGCTCGGCCGTTAACTATAACAGGGGCGGGGGCTCCTCGCCGCAGGTCGCGGTGGAATACGCCCCCAAATGTGAACCCACATCCGCATGGGTCTCATCGGCTGACATCACACCGGAGCGGCCGGCGCGACGCCGAGTGAGATCACCAGCACGGTTTGCCGTCCCTCGCGCTGGTCCTGTGCCCCAGGACGGGAAAAAGGTGTGCCCATGAAACTGCGTGCCCTGCTGTGCGCGGCCCTGCTGCTGGGTGTGATCGCACTGACTGCCGGTGCCCGGGACCAGGAACGGCCGAAGCCGGAAGGCGAGGCGCCGAAGATCACCAACGAGTACAAGGCGGCGGAGAACGTGGCAGCTGCC
>CAYYJM010000158.1:1737-2686 GCA_964471755.1 uncultured Alcaligenaceae bacterium | reverse complement strand
CGGCACTGTTGGCGGCCGCCCACGTCATCGGCAAGACGGACTTCACCAAGTTCGACCTCAAGGAAACCAAGATCGAGGGCCTGGAAGAGTTCGATTCGCTAAAGGAAGTGACCCGACTGATCGACGACGCCGTCAAAGTGTCCAACAACTCGGACGCCGTCAAGGCGATGGCGAAGATGATTCAGGACGAAGTCAAGGAACGCAATCGCGGAGCCATCGGTGGGCCGCGGACCATCAACGGGTCGGTGTCCGCAGGGGACCGTCGCGATACGTTTCCGATCCAATTCCGCGGTGGCGAGCCTGCCATCGTGATCGTCAACAACCTCAGCAACCGCGGCGACATCGACCTGTACGTGCAGGATGACAACGGCCGCATCATCGCCCGCGATCGCCGCTCTGATGACGATGCATCCGTCAGCTTCTACCCGCAGCAGAACGCGAGGTACTACGTGATCGTTCACTGCTACAAGGCGGGGGCAACGCTAAGATACCGGCTGACGACGAACTGACCCGGGCGCGGGCCGAGCCACGAACCAGCCCGGCGGAAATCGCCCGGAGTGACTCTGCGGCGTGGTGTTTACAACCCAGCAGGGCAAGCCTTTCCGAGGCTTGCCCTGCGGCGCGATCTTCAGGAAACCCCGCACGGCGCTCTCCCGGGCCGTGGCGGTACATGGGCAACTTTGCCGACGGCGTCAACGACAACTTCATCCCACCGAAAACGGCTCGCTCTCAGGTCGTCATCCACTGCTGCGATCTGGGCGGCCTGGAGAAACGGCATTACCGGTTGTTCACCTATGGAAAGGGAGTTGCAACCACCGGGATGAATCCCTTACCCTCGGAGACGCACCATGTTTTCTCCACGATGGCTGCTGGTGGTTCTGCCCCTGCTGCTCCTGGCCGCCACGGTCCGGGCCGAGCGTGACCTGCTGCGCCCCGGCGTACGAGGACC
>CAYYJM010000158.1:0-1727 GCA_964471755.1 uncultured Alcaligenaceae bacterium | reverse complement strand
AAGTACGCTCTCCTGGTCGGCTGCACCGACTATCCGAATCATCCCCACCTCCGCCGGCTCTACGGCCCGGCCAACGATGTCCCGTTGTGGGCCGACCTGCTCACTGACCCGAAGGGCTTCGCCTTCCCCAGAGAGAACATCATCCGCCTCGTCGGCACCGAACCTGACCAGGAGAAACAACCGACCTGCGCCAACATCATCAAGGGCTTTGAAACCCTGATCGAGAAGGTCGAGAAGGCGAAA
Source organism: uncultured Alcaligenaceae bacterium (assembly GCA_964471755.1). Lineage (GTDB taxonomy): Bacteria > Planctomycetota > Planctomycetia > Gemmatales > Gemmataceae > CAYYJM01. The sequence goes on along the minus strand of CAYYJM010000158.1, from coordinate 1,484 downwards.
CCCGGCAGCCAGGTCTTCATTCTGCTCAGCGGCCACAGCATCCAGGTGCCCATCCCCACGACGCAGAAGGCCCCCCTCGACCCAAAGAACCCCGAGCCGGACGGCCTGGACGAGGTGTTCCTCCCTGCCGATGTCGAGAACTGGAGCGAGATGGAGGGGCTGAAGAACGCCCTCCGCGACGACCAGATCGGCGGCTTCCTCGACCGCCTGCGCGACAAGGGTGCCCACGTTCTGATCGTCTTCGACTGCTGCCATTCCGGCACCATGACCCGTGGCGGCAACCCGGTCCAGGAAGGCATCCGCGAGATCAGCCGCACCGCCGACGACAAGCTGCTCGGCGTCAAAGCCGACGCCAGGGAAGCCGCCATCCGCCGGGCTGCCCAGGCCGTCGCGGCGGCGAAGCAGGCCGGCAAGCCCATCCCGGCCGAGGAGGTCGCGCGCGAACAGCCCCGTGGCGCGGAGCAGGGGAGTCTGGTCGCCTTCTTCGCCGCCGGTTCGTTTGAGGAGGCTCCCGAGTTGCCCTTCCCGGAGGATAAGCCACCCCTCAAGGAGTACTACTACGGCATGCTCTCCTGGACGGTTGTTCAGACGCTCCGCACCCGGCAGAGCCCACTGAGCTACGCCCAACTGCAACGGCTCGTCTCGGCCGGATACCGCTCGTCGCGCGGTACCCGGCCACCGACGCCGTTCGCCGAGGGCGACCTCGACCGCGAGGTACTCGGCATCAAGACCTGGCCGAAGCAGCCGGAGATTTACATCCAAAAAGATCGGGAAGGTGGCTTCCGCATCGACGCCGGGCTGCTGCGCGGCGTGACGCGCGATTCGATCCTGGCCGTTCACCCCGAGCCGGGCAGCAACGAAGAGGCGAACACCGTCCTGGGCCACGTCAAGGTGACGACAGTGTCGCTGGCCGCAGCGTCGGTCGAACACTGCGGAGTTGGTGGAGTTGTTTCCCCGTGGCCGCCTTCCAGACGATCGCGGCCTGGTCACTGGTGCGCGTCAGGACGTGCTTGCCGTCGGCGGAGAAAGCCACCGAATCGACGATGCGGTCCGGAATCTTGAGGTGTTGGAGCGGTTGGCCTGTGACGGCGTCATGGACGATGGCCGGCGTGCCACCGATGGCGAGATCCTTGCCGTCGTGGGAGAAGGCCACCGAGCCGACACCGTGGGGCCCGACTTTGAGGTGGTGGACCTGCTTCCCCGTGGCTGCCTCCCAAAGGATTGCGGTGCCGTCGGCGCTGCCGGTCAGGACGTGCTTGCCATCCGGAGCAAAAGCCACGGAAATGATCCCGCGCGTATGGCCGACCTGGGCAGTGAACTGCGGGCGGGACTGCTGCCTTGGTGGCGCAGGCGGGCTCTCCCGCGCGTCCTCCTCCTGGCCGGCCGACCCGGTCGCGAAGACCAAGGCTGCTCACAGCACCATGCTTAGTGGTCCATCCCGCAAATAACTGTAGGGTTGTGGCCCGGTTAGGTCACTCGGCGTT
>CAYYJM010000157.1:13841-14631 GCA_964471755.1 uncultured Alcaligenaceae bacterium | reverse complement strand
ACGGCCGCCCTGGCCGCACTATCGCTACCGGCTCGGCTCGGGGCTCCAGGGTATCCGCCGAGGCGATCTGCATGGCCCGGGCCCATTCGCGCAGGATGCTCTCGGATCGCGCCAGGCGGACCAGTTCCTGGGCCAGGGCTGGCTCGGCCTTCAGGCGTGCGATCAGATGCGACTCGGCCTCTGGCGACAGGCTGCCGTCGAGGTAGTCGATCAGGAGATCGAGATCGGTGGGGGCGTTCATCGGCCATCCTCCAGGGCCAGGCGGCGTTCGACACAGGCTCGCAGGGCCATCTTGGTCCGCTTGATCTGGGCGTAGATGGCCTGGACCGAGCGGCCGAAGCGGGTGGCGAGTTCCTCGGCTCCCGCGATGGAGTCATCGTATCGGAGCGTGATCAGGTGTCGCGTTTCCGGTGGCAGACTCTCCAGACAGGCCAGTAGGGCGGCATGGTGCGCCGTGGCTGGCTGGGCCCGGTCGAGGGTCTCGGCCGCCTCGGCCAGGCGCTGGACCAGTTCGGGATCGAAGGCCTGTTCGCGTTTGCCGACGCGTCGATGGGCCAGCACCCGACGGCGAGCGATCTCCCGAGCCCAGGGTAGAAACCCGGACGGGCTCTGGAGTTGCGCGAACGACTGCATGACGGCGACGGAGACGGTCTGGAGGATGTCCTCGGCGTCGGCGTGGTTGCGCACGCAGGCGTAGATGTATCCGTAGAGTGCCGTCCGATGCTGCATCAGCAACTGTGCGGCCTCGGCCTGGTGACCGGCGTCGCTCATCATGCCGTCTCCTCGCCCA
>CAYYJM010000157.1:6307-13741 GCA_964471755.1 uncultured Alcaligenaceae bacterium | reverse complement strand
CAGAAATCGCTCGCGCCGTTTGGAGTTCACGTCGTGTTGGAGCAGCCCGTGTCGCATCGGAGCCAGAAGCCAGGAGAAGTACGGGCGTTGGCCACCCCGACGACGCAAGGTGATCCCGCACCGCCTCGACAGCGGCGCACGGACCGTGTTCGTAACGAACCTTCGAGAAACAACGCCTCGTCTTGCTCCAGTCCCCTCAACAACGGGTGGACTCGGGAGAGAATGCCGATTGACGAACAGAAGCGGAGGTAGTCTACTGATCAAGAGAATCAAAATACCCAGTCGGCGCGCGGACTACTCTGCCGGCGCGAGCAATACCCTGTCGGGCTGGTTGGGTAATTCACCGGTTCGGCAGATGAAGGAACGATTCAGTGGAGATCGATGCGTTCTATGAATGGCTTGCTACGGCACTGCGGGAAGCGGGCCTCAGGCTTGGCCGGGCACGGTCCGACGGAGCACGACCGGTGACCGTCACCTCGTTCCAGGCGCTGTGGGATGTCTTCCGTGAGGGGCTGCGTCAACCCCTCAGCTACGACTGCGGTGCGCTGGTTGTGGTGGAATGGAACGGGAACGTCAGGAATCGGACGTGTGATGTGGAACTGGCGAGGCGAGCTGGTGAAGAGACCTTCATCTACGGAGTCGTTCTCCAACTGACCTCTCGTTGGCCTCGCACAACGTCCCTGCCCGAGCGATTTGTTCTTGATCAGCAGAACCACGGTCGTGTCCCTGGCGAGGAGTGGCTCCTGCCGCTGGACCCGCCTGTTACGGAACTGGAGAGTTCTGCGACGTTTCAGGCTGTGTTATCCCATCCAAACGCTTGGGAGTGTATTCTTCACATGGCGGGCTATGGCGACTAGCGCCGAATTCACCGGTTCGGCTCCAGAGAACGTACTTGTGCGATTAGGACTACGCCCCATGAGGCTTTTTCTGACGTTGATCCTCGTCGGCCTTGGCCTAACGCTGTTGGGCTTCGCAATGATGTTTGGAGCGATGGGCGGGGCAGTCCCGATCGAAGCTGCTTTTGCTGGACTGGCCTTCGGGGCTCTCATTGGCCCGCTCACCTTTATCAGCGGATTCGTGGTCTACGTCATGAGGCGACCCACAACGAAGGAACTCGCAAGCCAAAAATCGGACGACTACCGAACGTGGCATTTCCGGCCTGTGGGGCTTCTGATCCTGGCCATCGGATTGGTCGCCTTCGTCGCGCTGGGCAACTGGGCAGAGCAGTCTATCCCAGGCATTAACTCGGGACGCCGACCGCTGTCCGGCTACATCTTCGCACTTGTCTGTTTGGCCCTCCTGTCGTTCCGGAAGGTTCGCAACTTGATCTTCTACACCGACGAGACCCCCAAACAGAAGGCAGGCGAAGACAAGTCCGAGGTGCGCGCCGAACCATCCGCTGGTGCGATTCGAAGCGTCGAGTAGATCTGGAACGACTTGTGTAAAAGAGAGCCGAGGACGTAACCTGCTGTTCCGTCGGCTGTTCGGTATTGCATCAGCAGCTGTGCGGCCTCGGCCTGGTGACCGGCGTCGCTCATCATGCCGTCTCCTCGCCCAGAAGGATAGGGCGGATGCGGAAGAGTTTAGGCGAAGAAACAGAAATCGCTCGCGCCGTTTGGAGTTCACGTCGTGTTGGAGCAGCCCGTGTCGCTTCGGAGCCAGAAGCCAGGAGAAGTACAGGCGTTGGCCAACCCGGCAATGCGAGGTGATCCCGCACCGCCTCGACGAAAACCGCACGTCCGGTTTCCCGGGGAGGAGGTTGAGGCAACTCAGCCTCTTTACCCGACCGACGGAGGGTTTCGAGGCGTGCAGTCGCTGGAAGAGATTGAGGCATGGCTCAGCCAACCACTGCCGGAGCCGTACCGCTCGTTCCTGGCCGCGACCGCGGCGTCGTTCCTCGCGGCCAACCACCGGACGCTAGTGTACGGTCGGGACGCCATCGTGGAGCGGAACGACACCTCCGAGTCGAGGGCGCACTGCCCGGGGCACCCTGATGGTTGGCGATGACAGCGGCGGGGCGGCGCTCGTCTTGTCGCTGACCGACGGACGCATCCGCAGCGTGGCCATGGGGGCGATGACCCCGGACTGGTTCGAGCCGGTCGCGGTGCGCTTACTCCGCTCGGCCTGCGGCCTCGCTGCGTGCGCGGCTCGGAAAGACTGCCCTGAAGATGGCCCGCTGGCTCACGGGTTCGGATTTGCAGGATGAGGCCGCTTCCCATTCGCGGTACAATGCCTCCACGACCGGACACGCTTCCACCCGCCGAGAACGACCGCCATGCTCCGCACTGCGATCCTCCTCGCCTTCCTGGCCCCGTCCCAGGGGCTGCCCAAGCTGGCCGAGGCCGCCATCTTCCGCGACTGGTTGCGTGAGAAACTCGACGAGATCTGATCACTTCCCGCCGTACTTCGCCTCGAAGCCGGCGACGACGTCGCGCAGCGGCCCGTCCAGACGGGCCATCGTCTCGCGGCGGAGGTCGTTGGGGATGCCCCACATCGCCTGGGCGATCGAGCCGGCGATGCACGCCTGCGTGTCGGCGTCGCCACCGAGCGAGATGGCGTTGCGTACCGCCTCCTCGAAACTCTCCGCGACCAGGAACGCCAGGATCGCCTCGGGCACCGAGCCCTGGCAGGTCACATCGAAGGAGTACGCCGAGCGGAGCCAGCCGAAATCGCGGTGCAGGTTGTAGCCGAAGGTCTGCTCCACGTAGTCGCGGATGGCGTCCTTCGTGCGCCCCTGGCGAGCGAGGAAGATGGCCGCCGCCGTGGCCTGGGCTCCCTTGATCCCCTCGGGATGATTGTGCGTGACCGCGGCCGTCCGCTCGGCGTGGAAGAGAACCTGGCCGAGGTCGTCGTAGGCCCAGGCGACCGGGCTGACACGCATGGCCGAGCCGTTGCCAAAGCTGTTGTAGGGCTCACGCCGCGTCGAGGCGGACCAGACGTAGTAGTAGCCACCATAGCCGGCGTTGGGGTACATCAGCGTCCACATCTTCAGCGTATCGACGAGGTCGTTGTCCGTGAGCAGGTGGTCAGCGACGGCGACTGTCAGAACGCTGTCATCGGTAGGGCGGCAGTCGGTATGGAAGAGCGGCTGGAAACGCGGGTTCTTGGTGGCTCCGATCATGCCCGGCCCGGCCCCCTCGTAAACGGACCCGATCACGTCACCAGCGATGGCTCCGAGCATGGACTGGCCCTCTTTCCTGGACTGGGGACTGGCGGTTTCACACTCACCTCTCATCGTATCTCCGGGCCGTGATCCTCTCCAGGGCGATTCACCCTGACCGGATCGCCGGGCCAACCACTCCGCGTGATTTGCGCGATGTGATCGCGTCCGGCTCGCAGTACAATGCTGCCACGACCGGACAAGCTCCCACCCGCCGAGAACGACCGCCATGCTGCGCACTGCGATCTACCTCGCCCTTGTCGCCGGCCTCCTCCCTGGGCTTCAGGCCCCGGCGCAGAAGTTGCCGGCTCCGGTGGATCGTCGCATCGACTTCGAGCGTGAGGTTCGGCCGATCCTCGTCAAGACCTGCTTCGCCTGCCACGGACCCGATCGTCAACGCGGCGGCCTGCGCCTCGACACCCGAGCCGCACTCCAGGGCGGTGACAGTGGACCGTCTCTCGTCGTCGGCAAGAGCGCCGAGAGCCTGCTCATCCATCGGGTCGTCGGCACCGACCCCGAACGCGTCATGCCGCCCAAAGGCGAACGCCTCACGGCCGAGCAGATCGGCATCCTCCGCGCCTGGATCGACCAGGGGGCAAAGTGGCCCGACGACGACGGCCGGGCGTGGTGGTCCTTCCGACCCCTGTTGAGGCCGACCATCCCAACGACTCCATCCGCCCTTGCCAGGAACCCGATCGATGCGTTCATCCAGGCGAAGCTGCGCGAGAAGGGCCTGGAACCGTCGCCCGAGGCGGATCGGCGGACGTTGATTCGTCGCCTCTCCTTCGACCTGATCGGTCTGCCGCCGACGCCGGAGGAGATCGCCGCCTTCGTCGCCGATCCGGCTCCGGATGCCTACGAGCGTCTCGTCGATCGCCTGCTCGCCTCACCGGCGTACGGCGAACGCTGGGCCAGGCACTGGCTCGACCTCGTCCACTACGGCGACACGCACGGCTACGACAAGGACAAGCCACGACCCAACGCCTGGCCCTATCGCGACTACGTCATCCGGGCCTTCAATCAGGACAAACCCTACGCCCGGTTCGTGCAGGAACAGCTCGCCGGCGATGTTCTCTTTCCGGGGACGGTCGATGGCATCACCGCCCTGGGGTTCATCGCGGCGGGGCCGTGGGACTTCATCGGCCATGCCGAGGTGCCCGAAACGAAGACCGACGGCAAGATCGCTCGCCACCTCGACCGCGACGACATGGTCGCCAACACGATGAACACGTTCGTCGGCCTGACGGTCCAGTGCGCTCAGTGCCACGACCACAAGTTCGACCCGATCCGCCAGGCGGATTACTTCCGCCTCCAGGCTGTCTTCGCCGCCCTCGATCGGGCCGATCGGCCGTACCACGCCGATCCGACCACGGCGAAACGTGCCGGCGAACTGACCCGGCAACGGGATACTCTCCATCACGCACTTCTGGAACTGGAGGCGAAGGTCGTCCAGGCCGGCGAGCCGGATCTCGCGGACCTCGACCGTCGAATCGCCGCCGCGAGCAAGCCGGCTGGCGCGAGGCCGGCGTACGGCTACCACAGTGCGATCGCGGCGAAGGCGGACTCGACGAAATGGGTGCAGATCGATCTCGGCCAGCCGGTGGCGATCGATCGCCTGGTGCTATGGGGCTGTCACGACACCTTCAACAACATCGGAGCCGGCTTCGGCTTCCCGGTGCGTTTCAAGGTCGTGGTGAGCGATGACCCGGCGTTCGTGAAGTCGGTCGTCGTTGTCGATCAGACGGCGAGCGACGTGCCCAATCCGGGCGTCACGGCCCGGATCATCCGGGACATCGGCCAGACGGCCCGGTTCGTGCGCGTGACGGCGACGAAGCTGGCAGCACGCCAGAACGATTTCATCTTCGCCCTGGCCGAGGTGGAGATCCTCGACGCGGCCGGCAAGAACCATGCCGCCGGAGCGAAGGTGACCGCCCTCGATTCGATCGAGGCTCCGGTGCGCTGGCGGAGGACGAACCTCGTCGATGGCTACGCTCCCGGCCAGGCTCCGGCTGGCGACCTCGCCGGGTTGCGCCGCCAGCGTGAGGCCCTGCTCGCGCGGGTCGTCGATGCCGCAACGCGGACGAAACTGGCCGAGACGAAGACGGCCCTGGCCCGTGTCAAGGCCGACCTGACGAAGGTGCCGCCGGCAGGTCGGGTCTTCGCCGGCACGGTTTACACCGGCAGCGGCAACTTTCGCGGCACCGGTCCCGAGGGCAAGCCGCGGCCGATCCACGTCCTCAAGCGCGGCGATGTGAAGTACCCCGGCTCCGAGGTCGGCCCCGGAGCGCTCGACGTGATCGCCGCTCTGCCCGGGAAATTCGATCTGCCGTCGCACCACGCCGAGGGCGATCGTCGAGAGGCCCTGGCTCGCTGGCTGACCGACGTGAAGAACCCGCTCACCTGGCGGGTGATCGTCAACCGGGTCTGGCAGCACCATTTCGGCACGGGCCTGGTCGCCACGCCGAACGACTTCGGCAAGATGGGCCAGTTTCCGACGCACCCCGAGCTGCTCGACTGGCTCGCCGTCGAGTTTCGCGACAACGGGCAGTCACTGAAGGCACTGCACCGCCGGATCGTCACGTCGGCGACGTATCGCCAGGTCTCGACCGGCAACGCGAAGGCCGAGGTGATCGACACGAACAACGGCTATCTGTGGCGGTTCAATCGTCGCAAACTGGAGGCCGAGGCGGTGCGCGATGCGGCTCTGGTCGTGGCCGGCAAGCTCGACCGGACGATGGGCGGCCCGGCGTTCCAGGATTTCGTGATCGAGCGGCCGGAACATTCGCCGCACTATCGCTATGACAAGTTCGACCCGGCCGATCCACGAGCGTACCGTCGAGCGGTCTACCGCTTCCTGGTCCGCTCGAAGCCGCAGCCGTTCATGACGGTCCTCGATTGTGCCGATCCGTCGATGCAGGTCGAGAAGCGAACGGAGACGTTGTCGCCGTTGCAGGCCCTGGCCCTGTTCAACAACGGCTTCATGCTGACGATGGCCCGTCATCTGGCCGGGCGCGTCGAGAAGGACGCCGATCCGATCGCCACGGCGTTCCGTCTTGCGGTCGGCCGGTCGCCGTCGGAGAAGGAGCGAGCGGCGCTCACGGCGTATGCGAAGGAACACGGCCTGGCCAATGCCTGCCGGGTGATCCTGAATCTGAACGAGTTCGTGTTCGTGGATTGACGGATCGTCAGAAGGCGAGGGTGAAGGTTCTGGCCGGCCAGTCGATGACGAGCAAGGATTCGTCGAGAACGTCCCGGCCGATCAGGACGTCGAGCTGGTCGGGCAGGTCGTGAGAGAGGCCCATGACCAGCAGATCCGACTGGACCAGGAGTGGCCCGGTGGGTCCGGCGGGGCCGTGAAGCAGGAGGCTGATGCGGTACAACGGGACCAGTACGGACCCCGCTGCGGTTTGCGTCGGGCTGGTAGCGTGGGGAGTGAGGCCGAGGTATCGAACCATCGCCGGGGTGATTGCGCAGACGTCAGTCCCAGTGTCGATCAACCCCCGTCCTGGAGCCATGGAAGGTCCGGGCAACCCGGCCGCCTGTAAGGAGGCGATTTGCGGTTGAGCCAAAGTTGCCACGACCGGAACGACCAATCCGGCCTGCTCCAGCGGTAGGGTCCACAGAGGCATGCTTCAAGCCACCCGTGACAGGGGAGTGCGGTAGACGGGTTCGTGCTCGAGGACACGTTTGACGAGGAACGAACTCATTCCGAAGCAAGTCAGGCCGGCATCGTCAGCCGCCGCCATCGTCGCGAAGTCGCCCAGGACGACCCCACCCTGAATTAGCACCCACCGCCCCTCGAGCCCCGCCGCGAGCAAGCGAGGCATCTCACGGCGATACGCTTGTAGTTCGCCGTGGAGGGGGTTCTCTGTCGGCAAGTCCGGAATCTGGCTGTAGTGAATCGTCTGTGCGTAAGGCGGTTCAAAGAGCATGGCGACCTCCACGAAATGGGCACACCCCCAGAGATACCAGACAGCCAGGCCCGGAGGCAAGGCAGGGTTCTGCCCACCTGGGGAGGTCTTTCAGAGCCGCGCACGCAGCGAGCCGCCAGGCGAGCGAAGTAAGCGGTCGGGGCGAAGACCGCACGAGCGGGACCGCTTACTCCGCTGCGCTGCGTGCGCGGCTCTGAAAGAGCCCGCCCTACCTGCCGGTCGGCCGCGCGATCCGGCTGAGGTCGGGGCCGATCCCCCTGGCCACGGTGCCGGCCGGCAGCACCCACGACCGCGGATCGAACTGCCACGGCTCGCCCTCCACCGAGCCCGTCTCCTGGATCC
>CAYYJM010000157.1:0-6297 GCA_964471755.1 uncultured Alcaligenaceae bacterium | reverse complement strand
AGTACGCGATGCGGATGAGGTTCTTCTCCCCGGTCCAGTCGCTGGGAAGCGCTCGCGTCAGGTGCGACGCGCTTTCGAGCAGACTGTTGCGAACCGTCCAGCGATAGCCGTGCTTCCAGTCATTCGCATATTGACCGAGCAGCGCACCGTAGAGAACCGAGCGCGGCAGGTAGGCGATGCAGCGGTCCATCTCGAAGGTGCCGGCAGCCTGGAGTTTGCCAAACGTGCCGGTCGGCCACCAGACACAGATCGCATGGAGGAACACGCATTCTTGAAAGCGTACGTGAACTCCCTCGACGGCCGCGTGGTGCAACCGCCCGAGGACGACACAGCGCGTCACCTCCCCAGGCCGGCCGTCGCTTCCCAGGATCAGACAGTTCGTGGGATCATATCCGGGTCGCGACGGGGGGAAGGAGCAGGACACGAGCCGGGAAACCCGCCCCTGCTTCGCCAGCGGTGCGTCCGGGATCCAGCCGGTGAGCAGCGATGCGTCCGCCGCGAAGGTCACCCCTTCCAGAGCGAGAGCTGTCCCTGGACTGACACTCAGGCTTGCTCCGCTGATCACGGGACGATACCCGGCTCCGGCACGGAGCGTCAGGCTCCCGGCGTCCTTCGGGGTAACGCCACCGGGCAGTTTGGCGTCCGTGCGGATCTCCAGGATGTCGCCATCCCTGGCCACGTTGAAGGCGTCCTGGAGTTGGTGGTAGCCGCGCTCCTCCTTGCCCGCCCGGATCAGGGCGATCCGGCCGCTGGCGAGCGGCTCGGGCCGTAACTGATCCTTCGGCACCGGCCGCCCGTCGGCTTCGCGGGAGCGCAGGTAGGCCGGGCCAGCGCCGACGAGGGCCAGGTTCGGGCCGAGATCGGCCAGGTTGCTCTCGCGGCGAGCCTGGGCCAGCCGGTCCTGCCACCAGGCCAGCGCCGGTTCGGAATCGCGGAACTGCGACAGCGTCCAGGCGAAGGGCAGGCTCTCCACCTCGCGGCTGTTGACCTCCGGCTCGGCGAGCTGGGCGTTCCATTGCTCGATGGTGCCGCGCAGAGCGAGGTAGACGTTGTCCTTGCCCTGCCAGCGCACACGCTGGCGGAAACCCTCTGATACCAGGGGCTGCGACGTGCCCGAGTATGAACCCGAGAAATCGATCAGGTTGCCCTCGGCGATCATCGTCACGCCGGTCGCCCCCTTCAGTGGCGTCACGAGCCCACCATGAACTCCATTTCCCGTAGAGTTCACGATCGCGTTGCGCGTCAACCGCACCGTCTGCCCGCCGGGCTTCTCGAAGCCGAAGAGCATTCCACACTGGATCAGGTTGTTGGTCAGCGTCACCTGGCAGCGCGGCGGGAAGTGCGCCAGGCCAGCTTCGCCGAGAGCCAGCAGGCTATCCTCAATGGTCACGCTCTGGCCCCGGTAGACGTGCATGAGTCCATTTTGAAACCCGATGAAGCGGCCATTGCGGAGAGCGCACGGCCCCTCACCACCGATCAGCGAGGGAGGTTCGCTTCCCGGTGGCGCGCCACCCATGGCGACATCGCAGCCCTCGATGGTCAGCGACCCCTGTTGCAGGTCGATCCAGACGCTGGCCTTGTCGAAGAAGGACTCGGGGGGATAGAAGAGCGGCCGGAAGCCCGGCGCGGCCCGCAGCACCAGGGCACGATCCTTGACCGTCACGTGCCCCAGAGGGAACGGCCCGTTGCCGTGGACGACGATCTCGTCGTCGGGCTTGTGCTGCTCCCAGACGCTGGCGAACGACTTGAACTCGCCCGCTGGCTTGCCATCACGCAGCAGCACGAATGGCTTCTCGGCGTCGGGCTGGCCGACCGTTGGCGGAATCGTCGTGGATCCGGCCGGGCGTCCGATCCGCTCAACGTCCGCACCGACGCCCGGCGGGAGCTGGTCGCCGCGCAGTCGCCAGCGGTTCACGTCATCGATCAGCGACGGCCCCTCGACCGAGCCTTCCTCCGCGCTCTTCGAGTGCGCACGCCACTGCGTCAGCCCCGCCATTCCGCTGCTCCCCACCCACGGGCGGCCGAGCCGGAAACAATTGCGCGTGCCGCTCCAGCTCGCCAGCCGGTCGTTGCCGTCGATGAGCGTGGTGGCGCACTCGAACAGACAGCGGCGCGTGACGCAGCGCAGAGTGGTCCGATTGTAGTCGAGCGAGGCGAACAGGCGGCCATTGAACTTCGCCTTCGGATGGCTCAGGACGCAGGCTTCCAGATCCAGAGCGCCGACGTTCGCCTTGTCGTCGATGGCCTTGTAGGAGATCGGGCCCAGCACGCTTTCCCGGATGCGCACGGTGGCATCGGGGGGTATGTAAAATTCGAGCCGCCGGGGAAGGAAGCAGCGGACGATCTCGGTCGAGCCACCCACGGGAACCAACAAGGCAAGGAACAGACCTTCCTCTTGCGGATCTCGAGGGGTCTCGAAGGTGCAGTACGCCATGCGGGAAATCCGGCCCTGCTTCTCGAAGGGGCGGAACTGGAAGTTGTGTACCAGGCAGCCCTTTGCCGAGAAGGTGAGGCCTTCGAGAGCCAGGGTCGTTCCAGCCTGGACCCAGATCGCGCCGGAGACCACAGGCCGGTAACCGAACGCGGCGCGGAGGGTGATCGTGCCACGATTTTCCGGCGGGTAGGCTGCGGCCACCTCGCCGTCGGTGCGCAGCTCGATGATATCGCCATCCTGGGCGGCGGCGAAGGCCTCGTCGAGTTTGGCGAAACCGCGAGCTTCCTTGCCCTGGCGAAGCAGGACGATAGGCCCGCGCGGCAGTGGTTCGGGACGCAGCTGCTCCTTCGGCACCGGCTTCCCGTCGGCCGCCAGTCCGCGCAGCCAGGCGGCACCCGGACCGACCAGCGAGAGATCGGGGCCGAGGTCGCCCAGGCCCGTGTCGCGGCGTGTCTGCGCCAGGCGTTCCTGCCACCAGGGCACGGCCAGGGCCAACTCGCCGGGCGGGTCCACGCGCCAGCCGAACGGCAACGCCGGAATCTCGCGGCTGTCCGTCTCCGGCTGCGCCAGGCTGGCGTTCCAGCCGGCCAGGCCCTCATGGAGGTTGGCGTAGGCGTTCCCCTGGCCCTGCCAGCGAACGCCAGCCTGCACCTTTTTCGCGACAGGCCAGGACTTCCAACCGGCGAAGTCCACCACGTTCCCCTCGGCGATCACGGTCATGGTGTCGTTTTCTGGCAGGAAAAATCCGAGGGAGCTATGGGCGAAGCAGGCGACGAGCGTGTTGCGCGTCAGGTAAATCTTGTGCTCGGTCCCCTTTGGTGCCCAACTCTGAACGAGGGGCCACGACGAGAACAGCAGGTTGTTGGTCAGCCGCACCTCACAGCCGACGTACAGGTTAGCGATGATACCGCCGATGAACAGGCAGTCCTCGACCGTGAGCGAGGGGGACTGGAAGTCCCGGAACAGCTGCGAGAACCCGAGCAGGGTGCAGCGGCGCAGGGTACACGGCAGTCCGCCCTTCAGGGTCAGGGGCGGCGGATGCGCGCCAGGCCTGGAAACCGGCATGCCGCGCATGTGGAACTCGCAGCCCTCGGCGTCCAGCCCCGCCCTGTCCAGCCTGAACCACGGCTGGTCCGGCTTCTCGAAGAGCGTCGCATGCGGCACGAAGATCGGCCGGAACCCGGCTGCCGCCTTCAACACCAGCAGGCGCTCCTTGACTTCCACGTGCCCCAGCGGGAACGGCCCATTGCCGTGGACGACGATCGCGTCGCCGGGCTTGAAATCCGCCCACACGCCGGCGAAGGTCTTGAACGCCCCCGCTGACTTGCCGTCACGCAGCAGCACGAACGGCTTGCCGGCGTCCGGGTGGACGACCGCCGGCGGCGGGTTCTGCACCACGGCGTCCGGCTTCTCCAGGCGGACGCGAACGATCGTCTCGTTGCCCTTCGTGATCGTGAACTCATCGGAGATCAGTCGGAGGCCATCGGCCCCGGCGACCTCGATGCGGTATTCGCCCGGCGGCAAGGCTCCGTCCCGAGTGTTCGGCTTGAGCGTGTACCGCAGCTTGCCGTCGGCCCCATAGATGAGCAGTTCGCCGTTCTTGAAGCGTGTCTCGATCTCCGGATCGCTGATCTCGACGACGAGCTTGCCCTGCGGCGTGTCGATCACGAACTTGTACGCCGCCAGGGCCGCCCCGGCGAGCAGGACGAAGATCACCACCGCGATCGCCACCAGCGGACCCCGCGCGGGCCGACGCTGAACCGGAGTCGGCGTCGGCAGGGGCTCCGGCCGGATGACCTCGGTGCGGTCGGCCTCCTGCTCGATCGCACGCAGCTCGTTAATGACCTCGACCGCCGAGGCCGGGCGGTCTTCCGCTGCCTTGGCCAGGAGCCGGGTGATCAGCCTGCCCAGCCGCTCCGGAAGGTCCGGGTTCAGTTCGCAGGGCGGCTTCGGCGTGTCCACGGCGAGAGCGACCAGGATCGACATGGTCGATTCGCCGGGAAACGGTTGCTGGCCGGTGGCCAGGCGGTAGAGGACGGCCCCGAGGCTGAACAGATCGGCACGGGCATCGACCTTGTCGCCGTGCGCCTGCTCGGGCGCCATGAACGCCGGCGTGCCGAGGATCGCCCCGGCCTCGGAGAGCGCCTCGCCGCCGTGGCCCTCGACGCGGGCCAGACCGAAGTCGAGGATCTTGATCCGCCAGCCGCCATCGGGCAGCGTCTCCAGCCAGAGGTTCGCCGGCTTGATGTCACGGTGGACCAGGCCGCGCTCGTGAGCGGCCGCCAGACCAGCAGCCACCTCCCGACCGATCTTCAGCACGTCGGCCAGCGAGAGCGGCTCGGGCCGCTGCAGCCGGTCGTGCAGTGTCTCGCCCCTCAGATACGGCATGGCCAGGTAGAGGCAGCCGTTGGCCTCGCCGACTTGCAGGATGGGGATGATGTGATCGTGTTCGACCGCGGCAGCGGCCCTCGCCTCACGCAGAAAGCGGGCCTTGGCCTTCGGGTCGGCCGCGATCTGCGGATGGATGATCTTGACGGCGACCCGTCGTTCGAGGCGATCGTCGAACGCCTCGTAGACCTGACCCATGCCGCCGGCACCGAGCAGTTTGCCGATGCGGAAGCCGCCCAGCTGGAGCGGGCCGACCTCGGTTTCCATCCCGACTGCCGCCGCTGCTTCGGGTGGCGAGTGTTCCGCATCCCGGAGACCGGCGACCCGGGTGATCAGATGTTCGACCGAGGGAGAATCGGCCTCCTGCGCTGGGTTTCCGCGCAGGGCGTTGATCAGGGTGTCGTCGTTACCAGCCAGTTGTTGCAGAGTGTCGAGCGCCTCGGGATGGTCCTGGAGCCAGCCTTCCACGGCGGCCGACTCGTCGGCGCTCAACTGCCCCTGGACGAAGCGACGTAGCGTGTCGGTATCGGGCTGCACGGCCAGGCCTCCGGATCGGGAGTTGGGATCGTCTCCAGGTGATACGAGGTGACCGAACCGGTTCTGTCAAAAAATGCTCGGCCTATTCCAGGAGCCCGGTCAGCACCTCCCGCAAGCGACGCAGCACTCGTGAACGAGCCAGATAGACGAGATTCGGCGTCACGCCCAGGGTTCGGGCCGCCTCGGCCGGCGCGACCTCGTCGATCACCGTGGCCTGGAAGGCCGCCCACATCGTCGGGGAGAACTCCGGCTGGACCAGGGCCAGGGCTCGGCCAATCAGCACGGCATTGTACTCGGCCTGATCGAACTCCCGGATCGGGTCGTCCACCTCGGCCTCGGCCAGGATCGGCCCATCGTCGGCGACCGGCGTCGGCCGCGATTTGCGCTGCCGATCGCGCAACCGGCTGAGAGTGATCTTGCCGAGCCAGCGGCGGAAGCTGCCGCCAGCCTGGTAGTGGAACGTCGGCAGCAGCCGAATCAGAGTGACGAAGACATCCTGCACGAGATCGGTCGCGTCGGCGTCCTGCAAACCCAGGCGGTGCGACCAGCTCAGGACCAGCGGCGTGTAGAGGCGAACGAAGCGCTCCCACGCAATCCGGTCGCTGGCGGATCGCACCCGGTCGAGCAGACTGGCGGGCGTCTTCTCCACGATGCGGACTCCCCTCGGGAGCATCTGAGATGGCACGGCTACATTATGACCAGGCGGTATGGCCCGGACAAGGAAAATGCCCGGCTCCGATCCGCGACCGACCGCGGGGTGCATCC
This sequence comes from uncultured Alcaligenaceae bacterium, assembly GCA_964471755.1. Classification (GTDB taxonomy): domain Bacteria; phylum Planctomycetota; class Planctomycetia; order Gemmatales; family Gemmataceae; genus CAYYJM01. The sequence continues at coordinate 173 of CAYYJM010000157.1, read as the reverse complement.
CCGTCGATGCGAAAAGTAGGGTGGGCGGGAGCGCCACCGCCGCCCGATCCGCATCTTGATCCGGAACAGCGCAGGCCCACCGATGCTCCGACGGGAGCGCAGCGACACCGATCCGAATGTAGGGTGGGCGGGAGCGCCACCGCCGCCCGATCCGCATCTTGATCCGGAACAGC
>CAYYJM010000156.1:0-14662 GCA_964471755.1 uncultured Alcaligenaceae bacterium | reverse complement strand
TCGACATCGACATCGATGCTGCGCGCGACGAAGGTCGCCTGAGACTCCAGGGCCAGGGGCAGCGGCTGAAACGGCTCCTCGTTCGAGCCGAGCGGACTGGAGCGCGAACGCGTGCCGGGCCGCGAGGTCGGCGAGAACTGGCCGCGCGACTGACCGAGCGTCTCGTTATCGACGAGCAGGATCTTGACGTCCACGTTGCGGCGCAGCGTGTGCAGAAGATGAGACACCCCTGCCGACAGGCCGTCGCCGTCGCCGGTGACGACCCAGACGTGCAGGTCCGGCCGGGCCAGCTTCAGACCGGTGGCGATGGCCGGGGCCCGACCGTGGATCGTCTGGAAACCGTAGGTGTTCAGGTAGTACGGCAGACGACTGGAGCAGCCCATCCCAGACACGACGACGATCTTCTCGCGTGGAACGCCACAGCTGGCCAGCACCTTCTTGAAGGCGGCCAGCAGGGAGAAGTCACCGCAGCCCGGACACCAGCGGACCTCCTGATCACTGGAGAGATCCTTGGCATGGAGGACCGGCAGCGTGGTCGCCGGGTTGGCCACGCCGGCTCCCGGCACCGTCGCGAGCGCTCGCTGATCGCTGGCGCTCGTGGGGCCGTGCGGTGGCGTCGCGCCCGGATTGTTGGATTCGCTCGTCATGCCTGACCCGCCAGCTGCGTGATACGGATCTCGACCTCTTCAACGGTAAACGGCCGACCCTGGACCTTGTTCAATCCCTCCAGGCTCCGCCCCAGGACGGCTTGCAGAACCAGACGCAGTTGTCCGGAATTCGTCTCCGCCACGAGGACGTTATTGTAGCGAGCGACCACCTCGGCAAGGTTGGTCGGCAGCGGATTCAAGTAGCGCAGGTGAGCGTGCGCCACCCGCAGACCGCGAACCTGGCAGCGCTCGACGGCTGCGGCCAGGCTGCCGAACGTACTGCCCCAGCCCAGAACGAGCAGGTTACCCTGCTCCGCGCCCTGCACGCGCAGTGGCGGAATCCGGGTGGCGATGGCGGCGATCTTCGCGGCACGCTGCTGCACCATCGTCTCGTGATGCGCCGGGTCGTAGGATACGTGGCCAGTGAGCGGCTCCTTTTCCAGACCGCCCAGGTGATGTTCCAGGCCGGGGATGCCGGGCACCGCCCAGGGGCGGACGCCGAGTCCGTCCCGCGCGTAGGGGTGGAACACCTGCCCCGCGTTGGGCCGCAGAGCGACGGGCGGTCGAATGCTCGGCAGTTCGCTCAGAGGAGGAATGCGCCAGGGCTCCACCCCGTTGGCGAGGGAACCATCGGAAAGCAGCAGGACGGGCGTCATGTGTTCGACGGCGAGACGGACGGCCTCGACGGCCATGCCGAAGCAGTCGGCCGGCGATGCGGCCGCCAGTACGACCAGTGGGCACTCGCCGTGTCGGCCGAACAGACTCAGGAGCAGATCGGCCTGATCGGTCTTGGTCGGCAGGCCGGTACTCGGGCCGGCACGCTGCACATCGACGACGACCAGGGGCAACTCGGTGGCGACGGCAAGACCGAGCGTCTCCGACGCCAGGCTCAGACCGGGGCCGCTCGTCGCGGTGGCTCCCAGGGCACCACCGTACGACGCACCCAGGGCCGCACAGACGGCCGCGATGGCATCCTCGGCCTGAAAGACGGTGGCCTGCTGATACGCACGCTCGGCCAGGATGTGGAGGATGTCGGAGGCTGGCAGGATCGGGTAGCCGGCGAAGACGAGCGGCAGTCCGGCACGACCGGCCCCGGCCAGCAGACCCAGAGCCAGACCCTCGTTGCCGGTCAGCCTGCGGTACTTGCCCGCCGGCAGACGTGCCGGCTCGATCCGGTAGTGAGCCGGCAGGATGCCGATCGTCTCGCCAAAGTGGTAGCCCGCCTTCAGGGCGCGCTTCTCGGCCTCGCAGATGCCGGGGCTGGCGGCGTGCTTCTCGGCGATCCATCGCAGGGTCGCCTCCAGTGGTCGATCGTAGAGCCAGTAGACCAGACCGAGGGCGAAGAAGTTCTTGCATCGATCGACCTCGCGCTGGCTGAGGAAGTCGGCGTTGCCCTTGCCGGCGACGGCCCCCCGATTGAGCGACGTGATCGGCACGCTCAGGAGGCGGTAGCCGTCCAGCGAGCCGTCGGTCAGCGGGCAGGCGGTGTAGCCGGCTCGGCCGAGGTCGCCCGCGTCGAAGGCGTCGCGGTTGACGATCAGGATGCCGCCCGGTTCCAGCAACGGGAGGTGCGTTCGGAGGGCGGCGGGATTCAGAGCGACCAGGGTGTTCAGGCGGTCGCCCGGCGTGTGAACCGGGACGCTACCGATCTGAATCTGCACGGCGACGACATTGGCCACGGAGCCGACCGGGGCGCGGATCTCGGCCGACGGCTCGGACAGCATGCGCAGATCATTGCCGAACAGGGCCGCCGTCCGGCTGAACTGGGCGGCGATCAGGGCGATGCCATCGCCCGCATCCCCCGCCAGGCCGATGACAGCCGACGGAACCTCGACGACCGGCAATGGCGCTCCGGACGCGGAGGAAGAACGGCGAGAAGGCGGCCTGGTCATAGGCATCTCAACAACGAGGACCGATGAACGGCGTTCCGTTTGCGTTTCATTCCTCGTTCATCGTTCCTCGTTCATCGTTTCGGAAGGTCAGGCCCCCTCGGGCTTGCGGGGGTAGGAGTTCGGGTTCGGCGGCTGGTTATAGATCGTCCCTGGAAAGTGTTCTACGAGGTAGTGAACAATTCGCTTGACCGAAAGCACGCCCACCGGTCGGCCGACCTCATCGATCACGGGAAGGTGACGGTAGCCGCCTTCTTCCATGCGTCGCAGGGCCGCACCGATGGATTCGCTGGGGCGGACGACCACCGGGTCGGGCGTCATGCACTCGCGTACCGGCGTGGTCAGGGCCAGGCCGACCGCCAGAACGCGCCGGAGCAGATCGCGTTCGGTGAACAGGCCAATCAGCTGGTCTCCCTCGCAGACCAGGACGCAGCCCACACGTTCCTGACGCATCCGGGCGACGACATCGCCGATGGTCTGCTGCGGCTCCACCCGGCAGGCGGGCGTTGGCCGCAAACGCGACACGGACTCCACGCGGAGATTGCGGGCCAGTTGCATGGTCCCTACCCTGGTGGTCGGCCCGGAGCCAACCACCCCGGACGCGGCAGGGATTCACGGTCGCTCCGAAGGTGCATTGTCGAGAACCGGAGCGAGCCTGGCAAGTCGGGTCGGCCCGGTCCGCTCTCCAGGTTGCCGCGAACCGGCCGTTTTTGCCGATTGTCCCGAGCGGAGGAGCCATCGCGCCGGGGTGGACTTATCACCGGGATTATCCGCGCTGATGGCGTCTCGCTGGCAGGCTGGGGCAGCCCGGTTATAATACCGGAGTGGAGAACGAATCCCTTCCTCAGGAGAGGTACTCATGGCGAGTTCGCATGTGGTGGAACTGACGTCGGCCAACTGGGAGCAGGAGGTGGTCAACAGCTCCATCCCGGTCCTGGTCGATTTCTGGGCGACCTGGTGCATGCCGTGCCGCGCCCTCGCGCCGACGATCGATCGGCTGGCGCAACAATTTGCCGGCAAGATCAAGGTCGGCAAGTTGAATACCGACGATAACCAGGACATCGCCGTCCGCTACGCGATCTCGTCGATCCCGGCCGTCCTGCTCTTCACGGGTGGAGCCGAACCTTCCGATCGCGTGGTGGGAAACCGTCCCGAGGCGGAGTTCGTCAAGATGATCAACCGCGCGCTGGAGGCGTGACCGCCTCGGTGTCGCAGCCGTTTCAGTTTTCCCAATCCTCCTCGCCGCGAGCGCCGGCTTCCCGACGCTCGCGGTTTCTTCCCCTCTTCGCCGCTTAAAGTTGAAGTTGACGCGCGTCCCCTGCCGATGACATGCTGGCGTCTTCTCGAATCGAGACAGGAGCGCGAGGATGGTATCCCCTGACGCGACCCAGCCCGTCGCCGAGTTGATCGTCCTGAACGGACGCCAGAAAGGAAATCGCTGTCCGCTGCGGTTTCCGTTGACGCTCATTGGACGTGATCCTGCCTGCGACGTCCGGCTCAACCTCGATGGCGTTGCCCCCTTTCACGTCGCCCTGGTCCAGGGGCCCGCTGGCCCGGTCCTGCGCGATCTTTCCGGACAGGGCGAACTTCTGGTCAATGGTCGCGGGGTCGATAACCGTCTGCTCCACGACGGTGACGTTCTCACGATGGGTCCGTTTCAGTTCGAGTTGAGTCTTCCTCCCGAGATGGGCTACCTGCCACCCCAGGGCCTGTCCGAGGAGGGTCTGCGCGTTCAGGTCGCGGCCGTGGCCGCGGAACAGGTCCGGCTGACCGAACTGGAAAACCGCCTGGAGCAACGTCGGGTCGCCCTGGAAACCCAGGAAAAGCAGCTCATCAGCCACCTGGAAGACCGACACGGTCGGCTGGAGACCTATCAGCAGCAGGTCAAGGAAGAACGTCAGCAGTGGCGTCAACAACGCGAGTCCGAGGAGGCCGAGTTGGCCCGCGTGCGGACGGAGTTGACACTTCGGAGCGAACAACTCGACGGTGAGGAACGCCGCCTGGCTCAGGAAGCCGCCGCGCTCCAGGAAAAGACTCGTGTGGCCCTGGAAGCCCTGAACCATCGCGAAGCACAGCTGACGGCCGAGCGTCAGCGACTCGAAGCGGATCGCCCGCAGCTGACCACGGACCGACAGGCGGTCGAGCAGATCCGGCTGCGTCTGAACACCGAGATGGAACTCGGCAAACGCCAACTCCGGGCCGAGTGGGAGAAGTTGCACCTCGAACAGCAGCGCTGGGAAGTCCTCCTTCACGAGGAGGAACAGGAGCGCCGGCGGAAGGCCCGCGAGTTGACCGAACGCGAGGAGAACCTGGTTCGTCGTCAGGAAGCCTTCGCGGCCGAGCAACATCGCATGCGAAAGGCCCAGGTCAACGCTCAGAAGGAACTGCGTGGCCTGGAAAACCGCGTGCAAGGCCAGCGAGCCCGGCTCACGGCCATGGAACGCGAGTTGACCCGACGAGAACCGGCCCTGGTCGGATCAACGGCCCTGGCCTTGACGACGATCGCGCCGCCGTCTCCGGTGGTTTCGCCTCCTGCGCCGCACGAACTGGTCGAACTGGCGGCCCATCTCTCGGATCAGCGTCTGCACCTGGCCGAGCAGTGGCAGCGTCTGGTCACCCAGCAGCAGGAATGGGAAGCGGATCGAGCGGCCCTGTTGACCAATCTGGAGGAGACGACCACTTCGCTGGTTCGTCGGGAAACGGAGTTGCTCGAACGGAGCGAGGTCGCCGAGCGGAGGGAAAGCATTCTCGATCAGCGGCAAGCACGTCTGGAGGCGCTGGAGCTTCGTCTGCGGATTCAGCAGGCGGACCAGACCATCGAGCAGTCGCGCATCCTGGCCGAGGTGGCTGGCCGGGAGCAGGCCAGTCAGGATCTCGTGAACCAGGCTCGTGATCAGGTCCAGGCCGAGCGTCGCCGTTCGCGCAAGGCAATCCGTCGTCTGGTCCGTGCCGGGGAGCAATTCGAGAAGCTCCATGCCGAGTGTTCCCGGCTCTGGCAGGAACACCAGGACGAACGCCGTGAGCGGGTTCTGACGCAGCAGGAGATCGCCCGGCAGCGGCTGGCCCTGGAGAAGATGCGGCACGAGATCCTGGCCCGAGCGGTCAACGTGGCCGTCGCCGAGCGGAAGCTCGACCGTCTGGAGAAGGAGTGTGCCGCCCTCTGGGTCCGGGAAGAGACCGACCTGAAGGCCGAATGGCAATCCCTGGACCGCGAGCGTGGTCTGCTCAATCAGCTCGCGCGGGAGAGTCTGGTCGAGTTGGCCGACCGGCTGCAAGAGGTCTGTCTGCGGATGGCGAAGGGGCAGCAACGCCGAGACCGAGCAGCGGAGCGCGGCCGACGTCGAATCGAGCAGCAGACACGCTGGCAGCAACTGGAAGCAGACCGCGCACGGGCCGAGCGTCAGGTCGAACTGCTGCGAGCCGAACTGGACCGGGTGGCGATGAACCTGATGGGCGAAGGCGAGCCGGAAGAGTCCAGCGCCGAGAACCAGGCGGCTTGACGGATCCCGGCTCGCCGAAGACAACTCAATGGTTGAACAGAAACTCCTTCGTGTTCACCAGCGCCCAGAGGACGTCCTCGAACGCCGCCTGGGCTCCCTTCTTCTTCTCGACGTGTGCCTTCAGAGCCGCCAGTTCCTCCCGAGACGGTTCCCGACACAGAGCCACCAGATAGAGTTCGGTCAAGCGCTCCTCGATCGGCCGTTTGTCGCGGCTCAGGGCCTGGGCACGTGGGCCGGCCACCTTCGTCAGCAATTCCTGCGAGTTGAACAGGTGCAGCGCCTGAGCCAGGCTCGCATCAGAATTCCGCTCGCACTCGCACGCGCTGGCCGAATCCGGCTTGCCGAAGACGCTCAGGAAGTACGAGTCGGCCAGGTTGTCCGGCAACTGCACCGCGCGCGTGTCCGCCGGAGCGTTCTTGAACCTCGTCCGTGACAGCGTCACGTCATCGATCGAGTCGAGCAGCACCTCGGCATGAAGCCGACGCGGCAGGAAACGGGAGAAATTCTGTCGATCGTTCGTGTTGTGTTCGTTCGGCACGGCGCTCAGTTGATACGCCTTCGACGTGCAGATCGCACGCACCAGTTTCTTCAGATCGTACTTGCTCTCGACGAACGATTTCGCCAGGCCGTCGAGCAGGGCGGGGTTCGACGCCGGATTCGTCGCCCGCATGTCGTCTTCCGGATCGACCAGGCCCCGACTGAAGAAGTGCTTCCAGTAGCGGTTGACCAGGGTCTTCGCGAAGAACGGGTTGGCCGGCTCGGTCATCCACGCGGCCAGTTTCTGTCGGGGATCCTCGCCCGCCGCCAGGGTCATCGGCGTCGCGCCGCCCAGGCCGGTCGGCTCGACCGCCTGGCCGGAACGCGGATGCTTCAGCGGCGCAACTTTCGCCTTGAGCAGCACCCGGGCCGGTTCGCCGCCCTCGATCTTCTTCGTCTTGTTGTTCCGCTTGCCCGGCCTGGCGTCCTTCACGTCCACGGCATTGAAGAAGGCCGCGAAGCTCCAGTAGTCCTGCTGGCTCCACTTCTCGAACGGATGATGATGACACTTCGCGCATCCCAACCGCTGGCCCAGGAACAGCTGGGCGGCGTCTTCCATGATCGCCGTCGGTTCCTTCAGTTCGCGATACCAGATGACGGCCGGCGTCTCGATCTCCGCCCCCGTGGTCGTCAGGATCTCCCGCACGAACTGGTCGAACGGCTTGTTGTCGGCCAGGCTCTGGCGAATCCAGTGATGGAATGCCGCTGTCGGTTCCGCCGGATCGTTCGCACCCCTTCGCCGGTTCCGCAGCACCGCCCCCCACTTGAGGGCGAAGTAGTCGGCGTACGCACCCGAGGCGAGCAGCCGATCGACCAACTTCTCGCGTTTGTCCTTCGCGGAGTCGGCCAGGAACGTCTTCGTCTCCTCCAGCGTTGGCAGTCGGCCGGCAACGTCGAGGGTGACCCGGCGCAGGAAGGTGCCGTCGTCGCACAGGGCCGATGGCGGCACGCCGAGTTCCCTGAGCCGCGCGAAGACCAGGCGGTCGATGAACGACTCGGAGGCGGGCAGGTTCGTCACCGGCGCGCCCAGCGGCACCGTCGCCCGGAAGACGTCCACCTGCGACTGGAACCGAACCATGACGGCGACGCTGCCGGGAATCTCCTTGACCGTGACCAGGCCCGTCTCGGTCACCTCGCCCAGGTCCGGTTGATTGGCCTCGAACTGGGCCAGGCGGGTGGCGTCAGTGATCGAGCCGTCCGCGTGATGGGCCAGCACGACGAGTTGCTGCGTCGCCTTCCGCTCCAGGAGGCGTTCGCGAGGCAGCACCTCGATCCGGACCACGGCAGTCGCCGGCGTGTCCTGGTACACCGCTCCCTGCTCGACCCAGCGGCGCAGGATGCGGTAGAAGGGCGACGTCTCCGTGAGTTTCTTGCCGCCGCCGTGCGGCATCGCTCCGACCGCCTTGCGCAGGAGCAGGCTGTATTCCGGAGCGGGCCGGTAGATTCGTCGGCCGCGACTCTCGCGAACGAGGAACTCGTAGTCCTCCGCCGGCTCGAACCCGAGCAGCGACAGCTTGAAGCCGTTCTGCCCGTCGGCCTTGCCATGACAGCCGCCGGCATTGCAGCCGAACTTCGTGAAGATCGGCACCACCTGGTTGGCGAAGTCGATCGACACGTCCTCGACGATCCGCTCCGCCTTGATCGTCGCGCTGGCCTTGACGCCGCCAACGGTTGCCGTGATCGTCGTCGTCCCTTCCTTGAGGGACGTGACGTATCCCGTGGTATCGATCGCGACGATGCCGCTGGGACTGGTGGTGAACGTGGCCTGGCGTGTGGCGTCGAAGACCTTGCCGCCGGCATCCCTGGCGGTGATCAGGAGCTGTCGGCCGGCATCGCGACCGGCCAGGAGGAGCGAGCCGGGCTCGATCGTCACGGCGACCGGTTTCTCGGCGGCATGGACCGGCAGCGCGAGCAAGGCCAGGAGGAGGACGAGCGCACAGCGCATGGGAGGGTTCCTCTGCAGCGGCATTCAGCGGGAAGGCAAGGACGGAAGACATCACCAGCCTACCCGGAACCGCGCGACAAATCCACACGCAGCCTCTTCATTTAGCCGCCGGGTATTCGCGCCGAAGACCGCCGGCAAGCCGGCGGCTAAATGAAGAGCCGCAGGCCGCTCACTTCATCGGCGGGTCCTTTCCCTTCTCCGGAACGCGGAACTTCTCGAAGTAGCGGCGGACCATGTCGCTGGCCCCGCGTGGCAACTGCTGGCGGTCGATCGCCTCGGGGGCCTCCCGGGCGGCCTGGCGAATGACCTCGACGTGGGCCCCCGGATTGAACGGCTCCTTCAGCCCTTCGCCCGGAACGAAGTCCAGGATCGACTGCCGACCCTTGCTCAACTGCGAACGGGAACGCTGCTCCTTCTCCTGCGTCACGCCGGTCTTGGACTCCGCCCGTGCGCCGGTCGCCGGGCCTCCCGGGCCGGGCCGGCTGTTCGGGCCGCCCTGGCCTGGCTGCTTGCCGTCGGCGTCGAGGGCCAGGGCGAGCGCCCGCCGAGCCTGACCCGCCTTGCCCTTCTGATCGGCCAACTCCTTCCGCTCCGCTCCGGCTCCCATCTTTGCCATCTGGTCGGCGGCCTCCTGCAATTTCTTCGCCGCCTCGCCGTCGTTGCCCTGCTCCAGGGCCTTCTTCGCCTCGTCGAACTTCTTCGCCAGGTTCCGAGCGTCCTTGCAGCCCTCGCCGTCCAGGCACTCCTGCCGCTTCTGCTCGACCTGGTCGAGTTGCTGCCGGAGCCGATCCTTCTCCTCCGGAGTCTGGGCCTGGGCCAGCTTTTCTTCCAGTTCCTTCTGCTGCTGCGCCAGTTCCAGGTTCTTCTTCTCCTGCTCCTCGGCCAGGGTCTTCAGATCCCGGGCGATGTCCTCCAGGGTCTTTTGCAGCTCGCGACGTTGCTCCGGTGTCAGCTTCTGGTCAGCGAGATCCTGCTGCTCCTGACGGAGTTTCTCCCATTCTTTCTTGAGCTTTTCCCGATCCTCGGGAGGCAGGTTGGGCTGTTCCAGTTCGCGTTGCAACTCGCCCTCACGGCGGGCCAGGTCGGCCTCACGCTGGGCGGCCTGACGGGCCTCGTCCGGATCGACCTTGCGAAAGAGGCGGTCGGCCTCGTCGCGAGCCTGGTCGAGATCGCCCTGCTGGATGGCTCGGTTCAGATCGGCGGCCGGGTCTTGCTTCGGGTTCTTCTTCCGGAGCCGTTCGGGGTCCTTCTTCTCGGCGTCCCGGGCGACCTCTTCCAGCTGCTTCGCGAAGGCGTCCTGCTTGCGAGCCAGTTCCTTCTGTCGTTTCTGAATCTCCTCTTCGAGTTGGCCGATCTCCTGGAGGGCGTCGCGGGCCTGCTCGCGGGTCTCGGTCGAACGCCGACCGATCTGCTCGGCCTGCTCGCGGATCTTCTGCAACTCCGCCGACACCTTCTCATGGCCCTTCTCCGGATCTTTCTTGCGGATCAGTTCCTTCTTCTTCTCCTCGATCTGGGCCAGCAGACGATCCTCGACGGCCAGGGGGTGATCCTCGGTCGCCGCCACCGCCTGCGACGGCTGCGGTCGATAGAGCAGAAGAAGCAGGGCGACGACGAGTGCGCCGACGGGCAGGAACCACGCCGTCGTCGGAAGTCGAACCGGAAACTGCTCGCTCATTCGCAGGGGCTGGACTCGCTGATTGACGTCGGCGAGCAGTGCCTGACCGGCGGGAGTGCCGGCCTCCTCCGGCGAGAGCAGAAAACCGGTGACGACGCGCTCCTGAAGCCGGTAGCGGGCATCGACTTCCAGGGCGGCCCGGATCGGCGTCGGCCGGCGTCGCCAGGTCCGGACGAGGGCGGCCACGGTGGCCATTCCGAATAGCGTTCCCAGAACGGTCGTCCGACCGGCACTGGGCGAATACGGTAACACCCAGGGCTGGAGCAGGAACCAGACGCCGGCGACGACCAGGGCAGCCAGCCAGGCAGCGACGAGGTTCTCGAGCAGTTCCTGGACCAGGAGCCGCCAGCGTGTTTCGGATAGCCGTTGTTCCAGTGGTGTCGCCACGCTCGGCATGGTCAGGGCTCCCTGAGGATGGGACTGGTGCTATCTTAACCGACGGAAAGCGAGCCGTCATCATTTAGCAGCCGACAAGCCGCCGGCTAAAGGAAGAGATCGACAGGCGATTGCTTGCCTGTCGGCGAAGTGGTAGAATTCGAGAAGTCTGGCTCCCGGTTCCTTCATCCAGAGGCGAATGGCGATGCGCGATCCGTTCAGCTGGTCGATCCCGCTGGGACGCCTGTTCGGCATCACGATCCGGATTCACTGGCTCTTCCCGGTCTTTGCCATCGGGATGATCCTCCGGGCCGCCTCGCAGAAGGACGCCGTCACCGGAGCCTGGATCGACGCTTCCGTTGTTCTCGGCCTGCTCTTTCTCTCGGTCCTGCTGCACGAACTGGGCCACTGCTTCACCGCTCGCAACGTCGGCGGCGAGGCGACCGATGTGCTGCTCTGGCCGCTGGGCGGCCTGGCCAACGTCGAGTTGCCGCAGCAACCGCGGGCCCATTTCTGGACCGCCTTCGCCGGGCCGGCCGTCAACGCCTTTCTCGCCGCAGGAGCGGCGCTTGCCTTGCTCCTGGTGCAGGAACCCTACCTGATGCCCTCGTTCAACCCGCTGGGCTACCCCGGTCGGGTGACTCCGACCGAACTGGAGATGGCCACCTGGGCGGGCGGTAAGGCCATGGTCGCTCCGCTCGGAACCGCCTCGCTGCTCAACTGGTTCTTCTGGGTCAACTGGATGGGCTTTCTGCTGAACATGATCCTGGTCGGCTTTCCGCTCGATGCCGGCCGCATGTTGCAGGCATCGCTCTGGCCGCGACTCGGCTACCGGCAGGCGACCCTGTTCGTCGTGTACTGTGGTTACATCGTCGCCATCTTCGTCCTGGGTATCGCCGCCCTGGCCCTGAACGAGACGCTCGTCCTGGCCCTGGCCCTCTTCGTCGGCATGGCCTGCTATCTGCAACAGTATCAGTTGCAGAACGGCGACGAGACGATGCTCGGCTACGACTTCTCCCAGGGCTACACCAGTCTGGAACGCGATCAGGAGGCGAACCCGACCCCCCGGCCGCCGCGTCAAAGTTGGTGGCAGCGCTGGGTTCAGCAGCGTGCCGAACGCAAGGCGAAGCGCGAGGCCGAGCAGCGCGAGGCGGACGAACGCCGCATGGACGAGTTGCTCGAGAAGGTCCAGCGCGCGGGCCTCGGCTCGCTGACCGAGGAAGAACGCCGTTTCATGAAGCGTGTCAGCGAACGGCTCCGCAACCGGCGCTCGTGAACGCGCCCGTCACGAAGGGATCGACATGTCCGGCCTGATCGAACCGCGAACGCTCAAGGGCTTCCGCGATTACCTCCCCGAATTGATGATCCCGCGTGAACGTCTGCTGGAGACGGCCCGTCGCGTCTACCGCTCCTTCGGCTTCGCCCCAATCGACACGCCCGCCCTGGAGTACGCCGAGATCCTCCTCGGCAAGGGTGGCGACGAATCCGATCGGCTCATCTACCGCTTCCAGGATCATGGCGACCGCGACGTGGCCCTGCGCTTCGATCTGACCGTGCCGTTCGCCCGGTTCGCGGCCCAGAACATCGGCAAGCTCGGCACGCCCTTCCGACGCTACGCGATGGGTCCCGTCTGGCGCGGCGAGAACACGGCCCACGGTCGCTATCGCGAGTTCTGGCAGTGCGACTTCGACACGATCGGCACCACCTCGAACGCCAGCGACACCGAGACGGCCATCGTCATCTGCGAACTGATGCGGGCCCTCGGCTTCGAGCGATTCGAGGTGCGCGTCAACAATCGGCTCCTGCTCAACGGCCTGCTCGAACAGTTCGGCGCGGGCGACCGGGCCGTTCCGGTGCTGCGGGCGCTGGACAAGCTGCTCAAGATCGGCCGGGAGAAGGTCGCCGCCGAGATGGTTCAGACCGGCGGCATCAGCCCCACGCAAGCCGACAGCATCCTCGATCTGGCCGCCCTGCGTGGAGCCAACGGCGCGATCCTCGACCGACTCCGGGCCGACTACGCCAGCAACGCGAAGGCGGCCGACGGCATCGCCCGGCTGAGTCAACTCCTCGACGTGGCCCGTGCTGCGGGTATCCCCGAGGAAAACCTGCGGCTCGATCTGTCCATCGCTCGTGGCCTGGACTATTATACAGGTACGATTTACGAGACGTTCCTGCTCGACAAGCCGGACATCGGCAGCGTCTGTTCCGGTGGCCGGTACGACAACCTCGCCGGCCTCTACACGAAGCAGGCTCTGCCCGGTGTCGGTGCGTCGCTCGGCGTCGATCGTCTGCTCGCCGCGATGGAGGAACTGGGCCTGATCGGAGGCGTCTCGACGCCGGCTCCGGTCCTGGTCGTTCTGTTCGCCGAGGAGCATCTCGCCGGTTACGCCCGGGTGGCCCAGATTCTGCGCCGGGCCGGGATCAACACGGAGGTCTATCCCGAGGCGAAGAAGATGGGAGCCCAGCTGAAGTACGCCGAGTCGCGCGGCGTCAAGGTCGCCCTGATCGCCGGCCCGGACGAATTCGCCCAGGGCGTCTGGAAGGTGAAGGATCTGGCCCGGCGTCAGGAAACGACCGCCCCCGAGACGGGCATCGTCGAGGCGGTACGGGCGGTGCTGGGGTAAGGCGAGCGTGGGGCGTCAGCCCCATGAGGATTCTCGGGGATTGTCGCATGGATCGCCACAACCATTACGAGCGGGCCTTCGACGCCTTCGCGCGGTCGAGTGGCGTCCTCTCGCTCGGCGTGGACGAGGCCCAGCGCTGCACCCTCGACGACGCCCCTCTCAAGAGCCCGGACTTTCTCCTTCTCGGCGCGAACGACATTCGCCTGGCCGTGGACGTCAAGGGGCGACGCTATCCCAGCGGGCCACCCGGGAGACGTCGTCATGTCTGGGAGTGCTGGTCCACCATGGCCGACATCAATGGTCTGGCCCGCTGGGCTGGCCTGCTCGGCGACGACTTCGTCGGCCTGCTCGTCTTCGTGTATCACATCCTGCCCGAGGTGTGTCTGCCCGAGGAGACGCCCGATCTGTGGCACTACCAGGATCGGCAGTACCTCTTCCGGGCGGTGGCCGTCGAGGTGTACCGGGAGCGGATGCGGGCCCGCAGTCCGAAGTGGGGTACGGTCGATCTCGGCCGGCAGGACTACGCCCGGATCGTTCAGCCGGTCTCGGCCTTTCTCGGCGAGTCGGATGACGTTCTGGCCAATGCCCGGGAACGGGAGTGCTGGATAACGCCATGAACCGCATCAAGATCGGCGTCCGTCTGGAATCGCTGGAGACGTCCTTTCGCCGGGCCCTGGCCGTGTCCGCCCAGCTCGGCGTCGCTGGCGTGCAGTTCGACCCGGTCGGCGAACTCGCTCCGGGCGTTCTGTCGCAGACCGGCCGGCGCGAGATCCGCCATCTACTGCGGAGCTACAACCTGGACCTGACCGCTCTGGGCTGTCCGCTGCGTCGCGGTCTCGATGTCGTCGAGCAGCAGCAGGGCCGGCTGGAACACGTCCGCCAGGTGATGGCCCTCGCCTGGGATCTTGGCACGAAGATCGTCATCGTCCAGGCTGGCGGCGTGCCCGAGAAGGACGACGATCCACGGGCCGGCCGTCTGCGCGAGGCTCTGCTCCTGCTCGGCACGCACGGTGACCGTACGGGTGTCCGCCTCGCCCTGGAAACGGGCCTGGAGCCGGGGCCGCGCCTGGCGGACTTCCTCACCCGACTCGATACCGGCGGCCTGGGCGTCAATCTCGATCCGGGCAACCTGATCATGCACGGCCATGATCTGACGGCCGCCATCCGGGCTCTGCATCGGCTCCTTGTCCACACGCACGCCAAGGATGCGCGCTCGGCGACGGCCAACCGCCTGGCCCAGGAGGTGCCGCTCGGCCACGGCGACATCGACTGGATCCATTACCTGGCCACGCTCGCCGAGGTCGAGTATGCCGGCTGGATGGTCGTCGAACGCGAGACGGGCGGATCGAAGGCGACCGATGTTGCGCACGGCGTCGGCTTCCTGCGGCAGATCATTTAGCCGCCGGCAAGCCGGGGGCTATCGGCAGTAAGGAAAGTAATGCACGCTTGGCCTGATGTTTGCAGCGGTAT
>CAYYJM010000155.1:0-15026 GCA_964471755.1 uncultured Alcaligenaceae bacterium | reverse complement strand
GATCTACGTGATGGGTTCGCCGACGCCGCTGCCCCAGCAACTCGACATGCTCATCGGCCAGGACATCCTGCGGACGTGCGTCCTGCATTCCGACGGCCCGAGCAACTTCTTCACTCTGTCTTTCTGACCGTCACCTCTGCCGCTCCGCCGCACAACGGATTTTCCTGATTATCCTCGCCCAATCATCGTGGTAAACTACCTAATGCCTGCCTGGACCTCGAACCTTCCCTCCGCGAACGAGAGATCATCATGGTTCGCTTCCACCTTCTCGGCTACCTGAGCCTTGCGACCGTCGGGTTGTTCACGATGCCCCTGACCGCTCAGGACGCCCAGCCGCGCCAGCAGATCGATACCGCCGTCCGCGCCGGCTGGACGCGTGAAAAGGTCACCCCCACGACGCCGGCCGGTGATGCCGAGTTCCTCCGCCGGATCTACCTCGACCTCGTCGGCACCATTCCCAGCTATGACGAGGCGACGGCCTTCCTCGATGACGCCGACCCGAAGAAACGCGACAAGCTGATCGAGAAGTTGCTCGCCGATCCGCGTTTCAACACGGAGCAGGCCCACGTCTGGGATCTGGTCCTGTTCGGCCGACATCCGGGTAACATCGATGCGACTCGAACCCGGGACAGCTTCACCACCTGGCTCGCCGAGCAGTTCGCCAAGGGGGTCCCGTATGACCGCTGGGTCGAGGATCTGCTCAAGGGAGAGAAGCCCGGCAGCGAACTCTACCTCACGCAGTTTCGCAATCAGGCGGAGGAGGCGACCGTCGCCATCACGCGTACCTTCCTCGGCATGCAGCTCCAGTGCGCTCGCTGTCACGATCACCCCTACGAGAAGTGGACGCAGAAGGACTTCTACGGCATGACCGGCTTCCTCATCCGCGTCGTCGTGGGCGAGAAGGGTAGCGGTGCCAAGAAGATGTACGCGATCGGCGAAAAGTCCTCCGGCGACGTGCTGTTTACCGGGCCGGCCAGCGATCAGAAGGCGGGCAAGAAGGGCGAACCGATCAAGCCGAAATTCCTGGGCGGCGTCGTCCTCGACGAGCCGGCGGTGCCGAAGGGCTTCAAGGAACCGACGCTCAAGAACGGCGCACTGCCGCCGAAGCCGGCCTTCTCGCGCAAGGACCGGCTGGCCGAGTGGGTCACGGCGAAGGACAATCCCTGGTTCGCTCGTGCCATCGTCAATCGCGTCTGGGGCCAGTTCATGGGGCGCGGCTTCATCCATCCCGTGGACGATCTGGCCGAGTCGAACGAACCGAGCCATCCGGCCCTGTTCAACGCCCTCACCGCCGGGTTTGTTGCTCACAACTACGACCTGAGGTGGCTCATCCGTGAGATCGTCTCCAGCGAGGCGTACCAACTCTCGAGCAAGGGTCCCGGCCACCTGGCGTTGCCCGAATGGTTCGAGCGGGCCCGCGTTCGGCCGTTGTCGGCCGAGGAACTGCTCAACGTCCTGCGGGTCGCCACCGGCTGGACCGAAGCGAAGCTCCCTTCCACCATGACGGAATACGTGATCCGCTACTTCGGTGAGCCGACCAACGGTCTGGGCGACTTCCAGCCGGGCCTCGGCGAACACCTGTTCCTCAACAACGCCTCGCACATCCGGCAGATGATCACCTCGCGCAAGGCAAGCCTGGCCGAGGCCCTGAACAACGCGAAGACGCCACTCAACGAGCGTGTTGACCGCCTCTTCGTGACGGTCCTGACCCGTCGGCCGACGCCGAAGGAACGCGAGATCCTCGGCAAGCACCTGAGCACGCCGAACGTCAAGCCAGAGGCCCTCGCCGAGGAGGCGATCTGGGCCCTGCTGAACACTGCGGAATTTCGCTTCAACCATTGACCCATTGCGCCGCCGGCCTCCCGGCGGCCTTCGTCGCACGGCGGACAGCCCCGCCGCTGAATGAAGAGGGACGATCATGAACCACCTGAATCGTCGTACTTTCCTGACCGGTGCGCTCGGCACGACGGCCGGCATGGTCGTGCCCAACTGGGGCGGCCTGACCCACACGCACGCCGCAGCCGAGACGGCGAAGAAGACCGGCAAACGCTGCATCCTTCTCTGGATGAACGGCGGAGCCAGCCAGATCGACACGTTCGACATGAAGCCCGGCCGACCGACCGGCGGCCCGTTCCGGCCGATCAGCACGAAGCTGCCCGGCTATCAGGTGTGCGAGTATCTGCCGAAGATGGCCGGCCTGGTCGACAAGCTCGGCATCATCCGCTCGATGCGGACGCAGTCGCCGGACCATCCCGACGGCATCTACCACATGCACACCTGCTACAAGATGTCGGAGCGGATGCCGCACCCCGAGATCGGGGCCATGATCGCACGCTTCCTCGGCGATCCGGCGGCCGACCTGCCCAGCTTCATCCGCATGGGCTCGACCGGCAATGGCGGAGCCGGCTATCTCGGCCCGGCGTATGATCCATTCCACATCGGCCGCGATGGCCGACTGCCGTCGTTCACCGATCCGTACGCGAAGGGCGAGGCGGAAACCCGACGGGCCGATCTGCTGCGCTCGCTCGACACCGAGTTCGGCGTCGAACACAAGGCCGATCCGTTCCAGGCCCATCGTGTCGCCAAGGAGCGGGCCTGGCGGCTGCTCCGGGCCCGCCAACTCTTCGATGTCAAGAAGGAGTGGGAGACGGCCAAGGGTCGCTATGGCGAGACGGAATTCGGCCAGGCCTGCTTCATGGCCCTGCGTCTGGCCGAGGCCGGCGTGGCGTTCGTCGAGGTCGGCCAGGAAAACTACGACAGTCACGCCGACAACTTCGTCTGCCACAAGGCCAACATGGGCGTTCTCGATCCGGCCTGGTCGTCGCTGCTGCTCGATCTGGAGAACCGTGGTCTGCTCGACAGCACACTCGTCGTCTGGATGGGCGAGGTCGGCCGGACGCCGTCGATCAACAACCGGGCCGGTCGCGATCATTTCATTCGCGCCTGGACCATCGTCCTGGCCGGCGGCGGCATCAAGGGTGGCGTCGTCTACGGGACGACCGATGAAGACGGCAAGAACGTGAAGGACAATCCCGTCACCGAGGGCGATCTGTTCGCGACGATTTACACGGCCCTGGGCATCAGCCCACGGACGAAGCACCACGTCGGCCTGCGTCCGGTGTGGGCGACGCCCGAAGGGGCGGAGCCGATCGCCGCGTTGCTGTGAACCATCGTCGCTCGCCCTGGAGACTGACATGCCGACCGACTTCAACAAGGCCAGCCTCGCGTGGACGTTGCCCTGGGACGTCGATTGGGTCACCAGCGTCGCCTTCGTCGGCCGAACCATCGTGGCCGGCAACAACCGTGGCGACCTGCTCGCCTGGCCCATGCCGGAAAAGGCCACCGACCCGGTCCCGTCACCGACCTTGCGGCTGGCCGGACATACGAATGTCATCACCCGGCTCCGCGCCCTGCGCGACGGCCGGACGCTGCTCTCGTCCAGCTACGACCACGCCATTCGCATCTGGGATCTGCAAGCCGCTGCGGGTCCGGAGGAGACGGTCGAACTGAACGCCGAGACGCGAGCCGACCTCAAGCGCCGCGGTTCCTCGAAGCTACCGCCGGCCGTCACGGCGAAGGTGAAGACCGTCGCCAGCACTGGGACCATCGAGGGCCACAAGGACTGGGTGTCTGGCCTGTCTCTCAGCAGCGATGACGGCCTGCTCCTCAGCGGCGACGACCAGGGGCAGGTGATTCTGTGGGATCGACCCGCCAGCAAGGAGATTCGCCGGTGGACCGTGGCGACCTGGGTGCAGGCCCTGGCCCTGTCGCCCGATGGCAAGCAGGCCCTGGTGACCGAACGCCTGCCACTCGTCTTCGATTCGGGTAGTCATACCGGCGTCAAGATCTGGGACGCCACCTCCGGAACGATGCGGTTCGATCTGAAGGATCTGTTCAAGAAGCAGTACATCGAGGCGGCCGGTTTCTCACCCGATGGTAAGATCCTGGCCGTGGCTCGCGGCGGCGAAACCGACACAGGCAAGGTCACCTTCCTCGACCCGGCCACCGGCAAGAAGTTGCGGGAGTCGTCGGCCGGTCACCAGGGCGGCGCGACGGACCTCGCCTTCCACCCCGACGGCAAACACCTGCTTTCGACCGGACGCGATACAGTGGTCAAGGTCTGGAACATCGCCGATGGCAAGCTGGTCAAGGAACTCGGCAAATCGCGTGGCGGTCAGTTCAAGGACTGGCTCCACGCTCTGGCGATTTCACCAGACGGCCGCTGGATCGCCGCCGCCGACATGGCCGGCGCGGTCCAGGTCTGGTTCCTTGGCTGAGTCCTGAACCGGGAGACCGACGATGATCCCCTCGGGCGGCCGGCTTCTCCTCGGGGTTGCTCTCGGCGCGAGTCTGCTCGCTCTGCTCGGCCTGATCCGGGCCGAGCGTGAGGCGGAACCAATCCGCGCCCCGGCCGACGTGCGGGCCGCCGGAGCCGTCGGCGATGGCCAGGCCGACGACACCGCCGCCATCCAGCGGGCCATCAACGCCGGCGTCGGTCGGTTCCCACGCGGCACCTACAAGCTGACACGGTCGATCGTCATCGATCTCGACAAGGTCGGTCCGGTGTCGCTGTCCGGCGACGGCACCGCCCGGATCGTCATGGCCGGAGCCGGGCCGGCGTTCCACTTCATCGGCACGCACATGAAGGGCACGGCCGATCCGAAATCGTTCCAGCCCAACGTCTGGGAACGGCAACGTTCGCCGATGATCGATGGCCTGGAGATCGTCGGGACGCACCCGGAGGCGGTCGGCATCCGGGCGGTCGGCACGATGCAACTGACGCTCACTCGCCTGGTCATCCGCAAGGCCCTGCACGCGGTCCATCTCGTCGAACGCAATCGAAACGTGATCGTCTCGGACTGTCATTTCTACGAGAACGCCGGCATCGGCCTCTATCTCGACGACGTGGATTTGCATCAGATCAACGTCGTTGGATCTCACATCAGTTACAACGCCGGTGGCGGTATCGTGAGTCGGAAAGGCAACGTCCGCAATCTGCACGTCGGCACCTGCGACATCGAAAGCAACATGACGAAGGAGGGACCGCCGACGGCCAACGTGTTGATCGACTGCTCGGATAGCGTCCTGGGCACCGCCGAGGTGGCGATCACGGGCTGCACCATCCAGCACAATCAATCGCCCGGTTCGGCCAACATCCGCTACATCGGCCGGAGCAAGGCCAGCAAGACGCAGCCGGTCGTCCGCGAGGGACACGTCACGATCACCGGCAACGTCCTGAGCGACGTGCAGGACAACATTTCCCTCAAGGATGTTCGCGGAGCGACCCTCACCGGCAACACCTTCTGGATGGCCTTCACGCACAACCTGATCGCCGAGGATTGCACGCACCTGGTCGTCGGCCCGAATAACCTCGACCGCAACCCCCGCTACGATTATGGGAACAGCAAGGAGGCGAAGAACGGCGTTGTCTTCCGAAACTGTGAGGATTGCACGCTCACCGGCCTGCACCTGGCCGGGGTTCGCCAGGAGCCGGCCGCGTTGGTTCTCGATCACTGCCGGCGGTTGCACCTGACGGGATGCACGATTCTCGATTGTGATGGCGTTGGTTTGCTCGTCAAGACCTGCACCGACTGCACGCTGAGCAACACCGTCATCCGTGACGACCGGGCCGAGCGCAAGCCTGCGCCGTCGTTGCGAGTTATCGGAGGCAGGGGGAACGAGTTCTCGAATCTCCGGCTGGGCAACGGCGAGGACCGGGCGCGTCATTGATCTGGTGACCGAATACGGGTTGCTGTAGAATGCCACCTCGCCCAGGCGCAGGAGGAGCTGGGATGAGTGACCACGGCCCACCCGGTGATGTGGCCCTACTGAACGATCCGTTTCGGCTCGGCTGGCGATACCTTCGCGAAGTCGGTCCAGATGGACAGGAAACGACACGGAAGGTGCCCCTGACCGAGCGGGATCTGCTGTTTCCTCAGGAGGAGGACTTCGTCGTGCAGCGTGATCCCCACCTCCGCGACACGCTCTACCTCCGCGAGGCTTTTCGTACGTTTCTTCGCCACCGCCCGGCAGTCCACGTTTTTGCCGATCATCGCATCGACTTCAACCTGCGAGGCGTCGAACCGCTCGGGCCGGATGTCGCGCTCATCGACGAGGTCCCTGATTGGGATGGAACGCAGGGCACGCTCTTTCTGGCCGAGCGTGGCCGACCCCTTCTCGTGGTCGAGATCACCTCGCCCGACACACGCCGCAATGACCTCGAGGTCAAGCGTGCCCTCTACGAACGGGCCGGGGTGCCGGTCTACGTCGTCGTTGATCGCCAGGCCGGTGACCTGGGCGACCAGGTTGCTCTGCTCGTATTCCGGCTGGATGGTCAGGGATATCGACTGCAACCGAAGGATCAGCGCGGCCGGGCTCGACTGCCTCAGCTGACTCTCTCGCTGGGCATCGAGGATGGCTGTGTCTGGGTCTTCGACCGCGATGGCGTACGGCTGGAAGAGGCCCCCGAACTGCATGCGCAGATCGAGGCCGCCGAGCAGCGTCTGCGTGAGTTGGAATCCCAACTCGAACAGGAGATCGATCTACGCCGGCACGAAGCTGCCTCCCGGCGGGAAGCCGAGGCCGCACTCCAGCGAACCGAAACTGATCTTCGCCGAACCGAAACCGATCTTCGCCGAACCGAAACCGATCTGGCCCGGGAACGCCTGGAGCGTCAGCGTCTGGAAGAACGCCTCCGCGAACTGGAGGCACGCCTTCCTCCACCCGCTGAACCGGGCGGATGATTCGGTCTCACTTCGCCTCGTGGACGAGTTTGCCGCCGACGTAGGTTCGCAGCACCTTCGTTCCGCGAATGTCGTCCACCGGGCAGGTCAGCAGGTTCCGGTCGATCACGATCAGATCGGCCAGTTTCCCCGCCTCCAGCGAGCCGACTTTATCCTCCAGGAACATCAGGTACGCATTGTTCGTCGTGTAGAGCCGGATCGCCTGCTCGCGTGTCAGAGCTTCTTCCGGGTGCAGCGGCTTGTCGAACGACCTGCCCTTGCGCGTGATCGTCGTCCAGATGCCGAGCCAGGGATCGTACGGGTTCACCGATCGCAGTGAGCCGATCTTCTGCATGTGATCGGAGCCGCCGCCGGCGATGCCGCCCGTCGCGAAGATGCTCCGCAGCGGCTGGAAGTAACGCAACCGCTCCTCGCCGAACTGGGCGTTGAGCGTGTGCGCATCCAGGTAGAGCCAGGCCGGCTGAACGTCGATGGAAACGCCGAGTTTCGGCAGCAACTCGACCGCCTCCTTGCTCATGAAGTTCGAGTGCGTCAGGCACGGTCGGGTCGGCCGCACCGGCGTCGTCTTGTTGACCGTCTGGTAGGCGTCGAGCAGGGCGTGTACCGCTCCGTCGCCGACCGAGTGGGCCGTGAACTGCAACCCCGCCTCGACCGTGGTGCCGACGATGGCAGCCAGCTTCTCGGGCGAAACGAACAGCACGCCGCGATACTGTGGATCGGTGATCGAATAAATCTTGCTCACGCCCCAGGGCTTCCGCATGTAGGCGCTGCCGGTCAGCATGCCGCCATCGAGGAAGATCTTCACGCCGATGATGCGAACCCAGTCGTCCGGCTTGCGGAGCGCGTGGTCGGCCAGCTTCTTGATCGACTCCTGCACCTTCTCCGTCGCGCCGCCGGTGCCGATCGAGTAGGACGCCCGAACCCGGACGGTCAGTTTGCCCGCATCGCGAAGCTTCTTGAACCGGGCGAGCGAACCGGAACTGGCCGCGCGGTCGATGATGCCGGTGATGCCGACCCGGTTGTAATCCGCGAACAGTTCGCCGAGTCGCTGGAGGTTGTCCATCTCGGTCGCCTGACGACCGCTCGGCGCGTGCGCCTTGACGAATCGCGAACAGTTCCGCAGGATGCCGGTCGGCTCGCCAGTCTTCGGATCCATCTCGGCAAAGCCGGAGCCGCCGTCGTTCGGCTTCCAGCCCTTGACGATGCCGCTCGCCTTGAGGGCCGAGCTGGACAGCGACGCGTCCGGTCCCGTCGAGTAGAAGACGGGGTGCTTCGGGGCGACCTCGTCCAGTTCCTGGCGCGTCGGGTATCGTTGTTCCTTGAGGCGGGTGATGAACACCTGACGGACGACGATCCACTCGCCCTCGGGCAGGACTTTGGCCCGTGCCTTGATGTAGGCCAGCACGTCGGCGATCGTTTCCATGTCCGGGATCGGGTGGTCGAACTCGTACATGGCCGCCCCGGCCGGGTGCGTGTGCGAGTCGATCAGGCCGGGCAGGACCATCTTGCCGCCGAGGTCGATCACCCGGGTCTTCGGGCCGCGCAGCTTGAGGATGGCGGCGTTCTCGCCGACGGCGGCGATCTTCTCCTTCTCCAGGGCGATGGCCTCGGCGATGCGGAACTGACCATCGGCCGTCACGATCTTGCCGTTGTGCAGGATGACGTCCGGTTCGGCCGCCAGAGGACCGGCGACGAGGAGAAGAGTCAGGACAGCGATGCGGTTCATGAGGAAGTCTCCGGGGAGGGTACGCCCGGCAGTCTACCCGCCGGCCGACGACCAGGGAAGGGCCGACCGGGGAATCTTCACATCCCGCAGAGACACCAGAATAGCCTGCGCTGAGACACGAAGTGACAGGACACAGTCACTCGAACAATCGGCTCACCTTGACGGCGAAGCCGGGCAGAACGGCACCGGCCCCTTCGGCAGACGACCGTAGCTGACGAAGCAGACATCCGCGCCGCGTCCGGTTCGACCTGGAACTCCAGAGTCAGAACCAGAGCCCACAGCGGCTGCGGCGAGGTCATTGCTTCCAGTTCAAAGACCCGGTCGCCGGTCTGGTCCGGCCGACCGGGGAAGGCGATCCGCCGTGTATCGACCCGGCCGACTGGACGGGTTACCATGGTGGGGTCGTGAACCAGCCAGGCGAGAAACGCTTCGGGCGATGCCTTGACCATCCGTCGGCAGGGCATGTCGAAGTCGTTGCTCACGGCCGGCTTCGCTCCCCGTCCCGGGCTCGCGCCAGTTCCAGATCGTGCAACTCGCCTGCGGTCAGATCATGCCCTGGCATGGCCGCTGCCTGGGACGCCTCGTGCAGCCACTTCCGCGCGGTCGCCTGCTGGCCGAGCTTCTCCCAGACCCGCTGGAGATACCAGCACGTCCGGGCACTTTCCGGTCGGGCTCGCCGGGCTTGCATCAGATGAACCGTGGCCTGACAGAGCAGGCTCTCCGGCGAACCTTCTTCTTCGGTGCCGCGCTCGGCCTTCAGCCAGGCCAGCCAGTACAGACCGATTCCGCGATGCAGCTGCTCACCGTGGGTGTCCTTCCGCCGTGCGGCGATCTCCATGAGTCGGGTGTGAGCCTGGAGCAGCTGCGCCACCGGCTGCTTGACGCTCTTCTGCACGTCAGCGACGTAGCGGTGCCACTGCACCTCGGCCGAATCGTACTTGCCCAGCTTACCGAGCAGTTCGGCGTAGTGCGACCGAACGACGACGTGGTCCGGCTGGACGGCGACATACCGGGCCAGCCATGATGCGGCACTGTCCTCCTCCCCCTTCTGAAGATGGGCAGCGGCCAGGCTGAGGAAGTTGCGAGCCAGTGTTGGATCAGCCCGCAAACTCGCGGTGTAGAAGGTGATCGCCCGATCGGGCTGCTCAACCAACATGGCATCCTGTCCCAGTTGCCAGAGTTGCTCTGCCGACGCCGATTCTCCGGTCGGCTCGGCCGCGAGAGGAAGCAGGGAGCAGATTACGATAACCGGAATCCAGTGACGGAATGCACGCATGGGACGGAATCTCCGCGAAGGAGGGAAACGGCGGAATGTGTTGAATGTATCGAACGGCGCGAAGTGGCGGATTCAGCGAAAAGGGGGAAAACGAAAACGACCCGCCGAGGCGGGTCGTTTCAACAAGAAAGGCAACGTACCAACGAGATTCACTCGACCTGCATGTTCTCGCTGAGCTTGGCCAGCGCCTCGCTCTCGATCTGCCGAACGCGTTCACGCGTCAAACCGAGTCGTTCGCCGATCTGCTTCAGCGTTTTGGGTTCTTCATCGTCCAGGCCGAAGCGCATGCGCAGGACGGTCGCCTCGCGTTTGTCCATCCGGGAGAGCAAATCGAGAACGTGATGGAGATCGTCGGCCTCGACCATCTCGGCGTCCGGTGTCTTGGTGCCACCATCCATCAACATTTCTTCCAGCGACCAGCCCGAGTCGGCCTGATCGGATTGCGGCGCGGAATTCTGGATGCGAATGGCCTTCTTGATGATGTTGATTTTCTTCTTCGGCAATTCGAGGACGTTGGCCACCTCCTCCTGGGTGGGAGCGCGACCGAGTTCTTCCTGCAATTTCGCCGTCGCCCGACGCCATTTGGCCAGCAGTTCGACCATGTAGGCCGGGATGCGGATCGTCTTGCCGGTGTTGACCAGAGCCCGCTTGATCGATTGCTTGATCCAGTAACTGGCGTAGGTGCTGAACCGGGTGTTCATCCCCGGATCGAAGCCTTCGACAGCTCGGAGTAAGCCGAGATTCCCTTCTTCAATGAGATCCTGTAACCCAAGGCCCTTGCCGGTGTAGGCTCGGGCAATGTTGACTACCAGGCGCAAGTTAGCCCGGACCATCCGGTCGCGTGCCTCGAGGTCCCCTCCTCTCACCCGATAAGCGAGTAGCTTTTCTTCTTCGGCGTTGAGCAGAGGTGTTTCGTTAATCTCGCGAAGATACGTTTCCAGTGGGGACTGGACCGACTCAGTTCGATTTCGGCGAGGTCGTGCCATGGGGGATTTCCAGCTCATTCCGGGGTTCCAGCCTACTTTTCCTAGATTACGCAAACTATTGCAAGAGCCGCAAGACAAGAATATCAGGTTGCCTGAAGATTTTTCGTCTCTTGCCCGCATACTCGGGTTTGACGGAACATATATCGTCTGCCATGAACGTGGTTCTCGCGTTGTCCAGTGATCCAACAGGCTCGGCGAGGGTTTTTTGTCGTTAGAGTCGTTAGAGTCGTGGCAAACCTCGCAATCGATGCAATCGTCTCAACATGACGAACATGACCCAAAATGAGCCCATGCCAACGCCGCGGCCGGCAGCGCTGGCATCGGATTCAGGTGACAGCCGAAATGATCTTGCGAAGTGTGAAGAACGCGCCAGGAAAGGCGACTCGAACCGGACGATCCAACCTACCCGATCGGCGGCGGAACGATGACTCCCTTCTCCGCCAGCAGAGCTGCCACACGGCCCAGGACCTCACATCGCGCGTCGTCGCGTCGGGTCAGATCGGTGATGTAGTAGGAGGCCACATAGCGCAGATAGTAGCCGCCCATCATCATCGACACGGTCATCTCCTCAACGTCCACGGCGCGCTCCGCGCCACGGAGTGGGATCTGGCATTCGCTCAGGGCCTGATTGATCCAGCGGACCACCTCCGGAACCGAGTAGCTGGCCGGCACCAGGATCGGCACGGCGTCGTACGTCTTGCCCTCGCGAGTCAGGTTGACGACCGGCGCTTCGGTCACATGCCGGTTGGGGATGTTGATCGCGATCCCGTCCGGATCACGCAGTCGGGTGATGCGCCACGTCAGACCGACAACCTGGGCCGGCTCCGCCTCGCCGATCTTGACCGTGTCGCCAATCGAGAAGGGCCGTTCCAGGAAGATGATCAGGCCACCGAGTATGTCGGAAATGGCGTGCTGGGCCGCCAGGCCGATGGCCAGACCGCCGATGCCCAGGCCGGCCAGGATCGCCGTGATGTCGAACCCGAGAATGCTCAGGACCACCACCAGCGCGATCGTGTAGACGATCAGCTTCAGGAAGGCTTGCAGGAACGCGACGACCAGTTTGCCGTGAACCTGACCATCGGCGCGGGCTCCGCGCAGGGTCGCCCGCTCCAGCAGGCTCGTCAGCACTGGCGGCAGTAGCCAGGCCAGCAGCAGCACGAGCAGAATCTTGCCGATGATCCAGCCGATGCCATCCCGCCGAACGATGAAAAGCTCCTGCCGGGCCCGGGCGATCTCCGTCGTCGCGGGCGGCTCCTCGGTCACGTTCGCGGCGGCGTCGGCTGGCTCGACCTTGCCTCCCAGAGCGGACAGCCGGCGGACATTGGTCGCGTGCGCGGCAGACAAAGCCCCGCGCCGATCCTGGTAGAGCCCCAGTTCCGCCGGCAGACCCGGCGAGGACAGGCGGGCTTCCACCAGACGATCCCAGCGCCGGGCCGCCTCGACCTGCAACAGACGATTGAACAGGGCCGTGCCGGCTTCCTCGACCGCCTCGGCACGCTCCCTGTCCGGCACCGGCATCGGCCGCGCGAGCTGCTTGCCGGTCTTCAGCTGATAGCCGCGCAGCAACTCGTCGGCCGTCTCGGGATTGAGCCGGGCCTTCGCCAGGAGCGTTTCCTCCTCACGCTGCTGTTCGAGCCGGGTCACCGACTCGCGCAGCAGCGGCCGGGCCTGACCCAGCAACGCCACCTCCTTCTGAGCCAACTCGACCAGCCGGTGAGCCTTCTCCTTGCTCTGCGCGAGCAGGCCCTGCTGTTCTTCCAGAGCGATCGCCTCGCGGTAGTACGTTTGCAGAACCTCGGCCAGGGCCCGAGCCTGAGGCGAGGCGTCCAGACCCAGGAAGTCGTCGAGCCAGCTGTCCTCCGAGCCCTGTCGTTCCAGGGCGGACTGTTCGATTCGCTTCGTCTCCGACTCGGGCCGATCCTTCTTCTCGCGCCGCGACTCCTTCTCCAGACGGTCGAGATCGGCCAGCAGATCGAGCCGCTGCGTGGCCAGGGCCAGAACCGCGTGGACGAGCTTGTGCAGGTCCGCGTTCCCCAGTTCACCCCGGCCGACCTGGCTCTGCTCCAGCCGCGTCCGGGCCTGAGCCGTGACGAGGTTCGACGCCGTCGTCTCCAGCTCGGCCAGCCCTTCCCGCTTGAGCGCCTGGGTCACCTCCTCGGGAACCTCCTCGGCCTTGAGTTCGCCGCGGCCCAGTCGCTTCTTCAGATCGACCGCCACGGCGTAGCGGCGCAGGCCGGCCTCGCGCACCGCACTCAGAGCGGCCGCGTACGTCTCGCCCGACTTCTCCAGCTCCACCAGGGCCCGCTTCAGCTCCGCGTCCTTCTCCGCCTGCTCCTCGACCACCTGGACGCGCGTGGCGAGCAGTTGCTGAAAGCCACGCAGCGACAGCGGATCGACCTTCGCCGGCTCCTCCGCCTTGCCCTTGTCCCGGGTCTTGCCCTTCTCGTTCCCCTTTATCTCGGGGGGACCTTCCATGCCGGTCGGCATCCGCACCATGCCGGGCGTCTGGCTCATCATGCTATTCATGCCGGCTCCCGGAGCGCGATCCAGGCCGGCCGTCTTCTTCAGTTCGTCGAGCAGACGTTCCCGATCGGTCTGCGCCTCGGCCTCGGCCAGGCGGACGAACGGATCTTGGAGCGTCTGCCGCTTCTTGTGCAACTCGGCCACCTTCTCCTGCGTGCGCTTGTAGATCTCGGCCTGCTTCTTCAACGCGGCCGACTTCTCCTCCAGGGCCTTGGTCGATTTCGTCAGTTCGGCGACCACCCGGGCGGCGGCCAGCTGGCGGAGGGCTTTCTCGAACTCGAGGACGCGCTGGGCGGCCTCCTGGGTCTGGGTCAGATCCGTCAGCCGCTTGCCGACCTCGGTCTCCGCCGTCCGCGCCTCCCGGGTGGCACGCTTGAGTTCCTCCAGCTCGACGCGATCCTTCTCGATCGCGGCCAGGGCGGTGCTGGCCGCCTCGTTGACGGTCTTCAGCCGGGCGGCGACCAGGGGCGGAGCGAGCGCCTTGGGCAGTTCCGGCCTCTTGTTCTCCTTCGCGGCCTCCTTCGCGATCGCACCGAGAAGGACCTGAAGGCGGAACAGATGATCGGCCAGGACCGCCGCCTCGCCTTCGAGCTGGCCGGCCTGCTGACTGCGGCCCTGCAACGCCGAGTGCAGAGCCTCCAGCGTCTGCACCTTCTGGGCAACGAACTTCTGCCGAACGCGGGCCGCTGCGATCGCGGCGTTGACGTCGTCACCGGGGGCGGCCTCCTTGCCCTGAGGAGCCGTCAACGCCTTCAGTTCCCAGCGCCGCTGGGCGACGGCGGCCTCACGCGAACGGAACCGGCTCACGGCCAGGTTGAACGCTCCGGTCAGGCCGGCTTCCTCGTCGTGCAGTGGTCCCACCTCGCCGAGCAGTTCGGCGAGCGGTCGGCCGGCGTACTCCTTCTCGTACGCCTGGTGCTTCTGTTCCTGGGCGTACTTTCGACCGGCCTGGGTGAAGCCGGCCTCGGCCTCCAGCATCTTCTTCCGGGCCGCCTCCAGACGCTGGCCGGTCGCCTGAAGCTCCTTCTGGGCCGTCTCCTTTTTCTGTCGCCATTGCTCCTGCTCGGTGGTCAGCTCGCGGCGCTGCTGGCTCAGACTGTCCTTCTCCAGGCTGGCCGGCACGGCATCGGCCGGCAGGGTGCGATCCTGGACGCGGAGCCGAACCTCCAGGGCGAACGTCTCCAGATCGTCGAGCAGATTCACGAACGCCTGGGCCGCTGAGCTGCTCGCGTCAACGCTGCCGACCAGGCGTTCGCCAAGGGTCTTCTCGGCCGTGATCGCTTCGAGCCGTTTCTTGAATGCCTCCAGCCGGACGCGAGCCCGTTCCAGCCCGGCCTTGGCCTGTTCGAGCGGGGGGCCCTTCTCCGGGGCGGGCTCCTCGATCGGTGCGGGGAGCGTATCGGTGTGCTTCCGCGCGCGGTCGCTGGCCAGTTCGAGGGTCGCCACCTCGCGCCGCTGGGCCAGGTAGGAGGCTCGGCCCCGGTCGAGGGTGCCGAGCGCGAGCTTGAGCAGGTCCGCACTGGCGATCTTGTGAATCTCGATCTGCTGGGAAGGCGGCGGCCCCTTGGCGGGCGGAGCGTCCTGCGGATGAGCCAGGTTCGCCAGCAGGGCAACGAGGAGACACCACCGGGCGATGCGGCCCGCCAACCGTGACGCGGCAACGAACATGATCGGTCTCCTCGGTTCCGACAGGCGAACGGGAAGAACCGGCGGGCTAACGCCCAATGCCTGTAACTTAAGGGGGTGCTGCGGGTAGGATATGGAAGATTGGG
>CAYYJM010000154.1:13590-15035 GCA_964471755.1 uncultured Alcaligenaceae bacterium | reverse complement strand
TACCCGCAGCACCCCCTTAAGTTACAGGCATTGGGCTGACGCCGCGCCGCTCGCCGTTAAAACTCCAGATCCCCCAGCTGGTCCTGCAACTGCTTCGCCTCTTCCTCGTCCAGGGCGCGATTGGTCACCTCGCGGATGTCGTCCGCGCCGGTCTCGCTCAGGGTGATGAGCAGGCCGCAGATACGCCGCACCTCGGCCGGCTCGAACGTGCCCAGGGCTCGCCGTAATGGCACCAGTGCCTGACGGAAGCCAGCATCGTCCAGCGACAGGACGTACTCGTCCAGGGTTCGCCAGACGGCCTCGCGGTTGAACAGAACCTCGTGGTTGTACTGCATCAGCCCCTCGACCCAGGCTCCGGCGATGTCCGGCGGCACACCCAGCGACAGACGGCGTTGCAGTTCCAGCGATAACGCCTCCTCCGGCACGCGCGGCAGGATCAGCGACAGGACGAAGCCGGACAGGTAAGCGTTGAGCGAGTCGATCGTCACGATCCGGTCCAGCTCGGCCTGCCAGCGCTCGGCATCGACGATCTCGGCCAGGGCCCCCGTCTCGGCCACGTCGTGCAGGCGGACGATCGCCGGTCGGATGTGATCACGAGCCGCGGCGTCGTCGCAGCGGCAGGCGTCCTTGAGAGCGAGCGTCGCCCGCAGAAAGAGCTGGGCCAGTAGCGGCCGGAGCGGCTCCGGATCGAACTTGCGGACGGAGCCGTACGAGATGACCTCGGCGAGTTCCGCCACGGCCTTCGACAGCTGGATGAAGCCGGTCTCCTCGACGGCCATCGCCTGGAGTCGACGGCGAGCGTTCTCCAGGGCGTCGGCCAGTTCGCACAGCACCGCTTCCTTGACGACCTGGGCCGCCAGGTCGATGTGGTCCGTCGCGGCCAGCTTCTGTGACAGCCGGATGGCACAGGCCATCTCGATCGTCTCGCCGATCAGGGCGTTCTCGACGAGCTGGATCTCGCAGTCGGGCGTCCACCTCACCGCCCAGGTTTCCTTCCACGTCGCCTGGGTCTGGCCGGACTTCTGCTTCTTCGCGAAGTCGATGCCGAGGACCTCGAGCCGGTGCAGGAACGTGCTCCGGTTCCGATCGCGGAAGGCCGACTCGGCGCTCTTCGCGTGCCGGTCCTCGCGCAGGTCCAGCTCGAGTTCGCCCGCCTTCTCGGTCTGGTACTTCTCCAGGTAGAGTTCATCGATCAGTCGGTAGAAGTCGTCCTGGATTGCCGTGCGGAGGGTGCCCTTCGGCAGCCGACCGACGGCGTGGCCGATCTCGACCTCTTGCAGTGCCTTCGCGATCACCTCCTTCTCGCCCCGACCGAGACAGGTCAGGGCGGCGTCGCGCAGATCACGCAGGACCGGGGCCGGCGAGTCGTTCAGCGAGGCCAGGGTACAGGCGAGGCGGACCGCCTCGATGACCTCGGCCGCCGAGCGCACCTGGCCCTGAGTCCG
>CAYYJM010000154.1:0-13580 GCA_964471755.1 uncultured Alcaligenaceae bacterium | reverse complement strand
AAACGCCGGCACCAGTCGATCTGGCTGGCCGTCGGCCCGGGCCTGGTAAAGCCGCTGGAAGTAGCCCGGAGCGTGGTTGCCGGCACCGTAGCCGGACTGCGACGAGAGCCGAACGAAACTGTACGGCATCAGCGTCAGACTGCACTTCGCCCGCGGCAGGGCCTTCACCTCCCTGTCGGTCATCGCCGGCAGGTCGCGCACCAGGGCCGACGAGTGGAACGCCCCGCAGACGACGAGAACCTTCTCCGGCTTGTGGCCCTTGTCGAGGACCTGCTGGATCTCGCGGCGCATGTACGCCTCGCGGACCAGGTTCTCGTCCCTGGCGTCGAGCTGACGCAGTTCGCGCAGCTGATGGCCGAAGTGGAAGATCTGCTGGACGTACGCGGCCGGATCGACGGTATGCTCGAAGTGGCGTTCCCACCACGTTTCGTGGTCCGGCTCACCGGCGAGGCGGGCGATGTCCTCGAACGGATCACCGAGGTAGGCCCGCGTGTGGTCGCTGGCCGGCCGCGGCTCCTCCGGCGACGGCGGCGGCTGCGGCTCGGCGTCCTCCGGCGTCGGCTCGACGTGGTGCAGTTGCAGGAACACCTCGGCCGGCAGATCGATGAACCGGACGAAGGCCTTGTTCTTGAGGCCCCAGGTCAGGGCGACCCATTCCGGCGAGTAGGCCGCCAGCGGATAGAGGATCGAGCGGACGGGCCGTTCCCGGGTGTAGGCCAGGACAGCGACTGGCGGCCGTGCGTCCTTGTGAGCGAGGTGGATGAGCTGCTCGGTGGCGTCGGCCGGCCCCTCGACGAGGACGGCCGTCGGCTTCATCGCCTCGAGGACGGTGCGCAGATGGATCGCCCCGGCCGGCGACAGGTGCCGCACGCCGTAGATGCGTGCGAGCGGCGTCGTCCCATCGGCGCAGTGGAAGAGTGTGTCGAGGTTCATGGATCTTCTCGAAGTTCCGGCGGCTGGCGAGCCCCCCACGAAAGTGGGGGGAGTTACCGTGTCGGGCCCCGGCGGCTGGCGAGCCCCCCACGAAAGTGGGGGGAGTTTGCAGGGCGTGAACTCCCCCCACTTTCGTGGGGGGCTCGCCTGGACGCACCGGGGCTCGCCTGGGCTCTCATGCCAGTTCCTTGCACGCGTTGTACAGGTCGCGCCACTCCGCGCCGCGTTTCTTCATCACGTTCTCCAGATACTCGATCCACACGGCCGCGTCGCGATTCTCCTCCTTGACGATGACGCCGTGCAGGCCGGCGGCGATGTCGGCGTCGGTCACCTTGCCCGTGCCGAAGTGGCCGGCCAGGGACATGCTGTTGCCCATCAGACTGATCGCCTCGGCTGTCGAGAGTACGCCCGACGGCGACTTCAGCTTCTGCTTGCCGTCGGACGTCTGACCCTTGCGCAGCTCCTGGAAGATCTGGATGACCTTGCGCACCGCCTCCTCGGCCGGCGGCGGAGCGGGTAGCTTCAGGCCCGTGCCGATCTCGGCGACGCGCTTGCGGACGATCTCGACCTCCGTCTCCAGGTCGGCCGGCACCGGCAGGACGACCTTGTTGAACCGGCGAGTGAGGGCCGACGACATGTCGTTGACACCGCGATCGCGCGAGTTGGCCGTCGCGATGACGCTGAAGCCGCGCTTGGCCGCGACGTGGAAGCCCAGTTCCGGCACGGACATCATCTTCTCGGACAGGATCGTGATCAGCGAATCCTGGATCTCGCTCGGCACCCGGCTGATCTCCTCGAAGCGGACAATCTTGCCCTCGACCATGGCCCGGTAGATCGGGCTCGGCACCAGCGCCTTCGGGCTCGGCCCTTCGGTCAGCAGCAGGGCGTAGTTCCAGCTGTAACGCACCTGCTCCTCGGTCGTGCCAGCCGTGCCTTGAACGACGAGCAGACTGTCGCCACAGATCGCGGCGGTCAGATGCTCGGACAGCCAGCTCTTGGCCGTGCCCGGTTCGCCGGTCAGTAGCAGGGCCCGATCGGTGGCCAGCGTGGCGATGGCGATCTCGACGAGACGCTGATTGCCGAGATACTTCGGACGGATGTCCACGCCGCCGACCTTGCCGCCGAGAACGTAGGTCCGGACGGCCTTCGGCGACAGGTGCCAGCCCTCCGGCCGTGGCTCCTTGTCGGCCGCTTCCAGGGCCTTCAGTTCGTGCGCGTACTCGACCTCGGCCGGTCGGCGCAGGACGTTGTCGGTGTTGGCCGCGCCGCTGGTGGACGACGCGGGAGAAACTTCGGCGGCTTTCTTGGCCATCGGTGCGGACCCGACTGAGGAATGGAGATCTACCGCCGACAGCATAAGACCTCGGTCGGTCGCTTTCCACCTCGGAGGGGCGATATCTGGCGATTTTTTCGTCGCGGTCGATCTACCGCAGATACTTCGCGAAGAGATCCTTCTCCGGCCAGGTCTTCACCTTCGCCGCAGCCTCGTGCAGCGGGCCATCGATCAGCCTTGACAGCATCGTGCCCTTCGGGTTGCGATCCGTGTTGAACAACACGGCCCAGCACAGATTGTCCCAGCGGCGGACGAGCAGTGTCGAGGTGCCGGAGATGAGGCCGCCGTGCCAGGCGTTCCCTCGACCATCGCGCATCG
The DNA here is from genome assembly GCA_964471755.1 of uncultured Alcaligenaceae bacterium. Classification (GTDB taxonomy): domain Bacteria; phylum Planctomycetota; class Planctomycetia; order Gemmatales; family Gemmataceae; genus CAYYJM01. Next base: position 10,996 of record CAYYJM010000154.1, on the reverse strand, counting down.
GCCGGAAGTTCCAGCCGCAGCCGTAGTACGCCGCCTTCGGCTTGCCGTCGCTCTCATGGCCGGCATCGCCGGCTGGGCGCTGCCACATCGTGTTGATCGTCGCTTCTTTCAGCAGCGGACACGTCTTCGGATCGTCGAACGCGCTGGCAAAGCGCACCAGGTCGATGGCCGAGGCGATCCAGCCGCCGTGGGCCTCGTAGCCCTCGAAGTTCTCCGCCCCGTCCGGGATCGGCACCTTCCTGCCCCGACGCGGCGGATAGATGCACGTCCCCTGACGGCGTTGGTGGTCGTAGTAGCTCACCTCGCCGCCGGCCCGGTTCTCCGGCAGAGCCCGGCCCAGGCGCGGCGCGGTGACGCCGAGCGGCGCGAGGACTTCCTTCTTGACGAACGCCTCGTACTTCTGCCCGGTGGCCTTCTCGATGGCCCGGCCCAGGAGCAGGTAATCGACGTTGGCGTAGACGTGGCGCGTGCCCGGATCGAAGTCGAGCGGGAAGCCCATCGTGTAGCGGATGACCAGTTCCGGCGACACTGGCGTCGTCGTGCCGAAGGTCCGGGCGATGTCCTGAAAGCGGCCGATCGGATCGGCCGATTTGCCGCGATCCCAGCCGCCGGTGTGTTGCAGGCAATGACGCAGGGTGATCTTCTTCCAGCGCGGGTCCATCTGCTTGCCGGCCGCCGGCGTCAGGGCCGGGATGCGGTCGAGGATCTTGTCGTCCAGGCCGATCTTGCCCTGCTCGACGAGCTTCATCACGGCGACAGCGGTCAACGGCTTGGAAACGCTGGCGATGCGGAACAGAGCGTTCGGCTCGACCGGCGTCTTGCGGTCGAGGTCGGCGAAACCGTAGCCGCGAGCGTGGACGAGTTTGCCGTGGCGCGTCACGGCGAGGGCCGCCCCTGGCACCTTGTGTTGATCGAGGAAGCCGAACGGCTTGAGAGCGTCGTCGTCGTCGCCGGTCGTGGGGAGCGCGTCGGCACGGAGAAACGGCGACAGGCTCAGTGCCAGGCCGGCGGCAAGAATCTGGCGACGGGTCGGGTGCATGGCAGAAGCTCCAGGATCTGAACTTTCGCAGATTTCGGCCACCCTGGAGCATTCGTTTCTAGCGGTTTTCTGAATGCCGTGTACTCGATTGACCGATTCAAGGCCTTTCGGCGGTGATGACGCAGCCATGTCATTTCCTGCAAGATACGAGAAGGAACCACACGTTACACCAGCTCAAAATCTGCGAATGATCAGGATCGGTGTCGCTGCGCTCCCGTCGGAGAATCGGTGGGCCTGCGCTGTGACGGTCTTCCGAAACGATTAGGCGTCGGTGGCGCTCCTGCCCACCCTACGTTTTGGCCGTAACTTCGGGGATGCGCCCACACCGCACTCGATCAGGGCGCTCCGACCAGGCTCTCGATCGTCTCGAACAGTTCGCCCGGCTGCAACGGCTTGGCGAGGTAGCCATCCATGCCCACTTCCAGGCAGCGCTCGCGATCGCCCTTCATGGCGTGAGCCGTCATGGCCACGATCGGAATGTGGCCGCCCGTCTCAGCCTCCCGCGCCCGGATCGCCAGCGTCGCTTCCAGGCCGTCCATCTCCGGCATCATCACGTCCATGAGAATCAGGTCATACCTGCCGCGCTCCAGCACGTCGAGCAGCTCCTTGCCGTTGTTGACCACCTCGATCTTGTGGCCACGCTTCTCCAGCAGACGAATGGCCAGCTTCTGGTTGATCAGATTGTCCTCGGCCAGGACCAGACGCAGCGATCGGTCACAGCGGCCGAACTCGCGCCGACGCGCCTCGGCCGGCTGTGTCGCGGTCGGCGGCGACACCATCGCCATGATGCCGTCGAGGAGTTCCGATCGGCGAATCGGCTTGCTCAGGTAGGCGGTCAAACCCAGTTCCCGGCAGCGGGCAGCCTTCTCGCGTCGATCCGACGACGACAGCATCATCAGGACCGAGCTGGCCAACTCGGGATGACGCTGGATTTCCTCGGCGAGCATCAGCCCATCCATCTCCGGCATCATGTGATCGAGCAGCACCATCGCAAAGGGCCGGCTTTCGCCCGCCGCCTGCTTCAGAGCGGCCAGCGCCTCGGTGCCGCTGGCCACGGCCGTCGGTCGCATCCCCCAGTTGCGAAGCAGCTCGCGCAGGATGCGCCGGTTCGTGCCGTTGTCATCGACGACGAGAACCGGCAGATCCTTCACCCGCGTCAGGTCCGGAGCCGGTCGGGGTGGGATCGGCCCTCGACCCAGGCCGAACGTCGCCGTGAAGTGGAACGTACTCCCCTTGCCCTCCGCGCTCTCGACCCAGATCCGGCCGTCCATCAGGCGGACCAGCTGCGACGAGATGGCCAGACCCAGGCCGGTGCCGCCGAACTTTCGCGTCGTCGAGCTATCGACCTGAGAGAAGGCCTTGAACAGCAGGTCCACCTTGGACGCCGGAATGCCGATGCCGGTGTCGCGAATGGCGAAGTGCAACCGGACCTCCGTCGCCGTCTCGGCTTCCTTCTCGACGGAGAGAACCACCTCGCCCACCGGAGTGAACTTGACCGCATTGCCGATCAGGTTGACGAGGATTTGCCGTAGCCGACCCGGATCGCCGACGAGCGTGTCGGGAACGTCATCCTGGACATCGACGACCAGTTCCAGGCCCTTGATGTGGGCCTTCAGGGCAACGGTCGAGACCGATTCATCGAGGTGATCGCGGAGGTCGAAATAGATCGGGTCGAGATCGAGCTTGCCGGCCTCGAGGATGTCGTTGATGACGACGAGCAGATAGTCGGCCGACATCTTGGCCGCCTCGAGGAACTCACGCTGCTCGGGGGTCAACTGCGTGTCGAGGGCCAACTCGGTCATGCCGAGAACGCCGTTCATCGGCGTGCGGATCTCGTGGCTCATGTTGGCCAGGAACTCGCTCTTGGCCCGGTTGGCGGCCTCGGCGGCTTCCTTCGCCTCGCGCAGTTCCTCCTCGGCCCGCTTGCGATCGCTGATGTCGTGCAGGAAGGCGGTGAAGACGTATTCCTGCCCCAGACGCAGCGGGACGATGGTCAGCTCGACCGGGAAGCAGTGTCCATCGCGGTGCAATGCCGGCATCTCCAGCCGCTGGTTGAGAGCGGGGCCCTCGTCGGTGGCCAGGAAATGGGCCAGGCCGCGCGTGTGCGGGTCGCGGTACTCGACCGGGATGATGGTCTCGGCCAGGAGCCGGCCGATGGCCTCCTGGCGCGACCAGCCGAAGACGGCCTCGGCCCGGGGGTTCCAGTCACGGATGTGGCCGGTGGCGTCCATGACCACGAAGGCATCGAAGGCCGTCTCGACGACCCGGCGTGCCCAGGCGGCGTTCTTCTCCGCCTCGCGCTTCGCCTGGCGCAGGGTGTCGGTCAGTTCCTCCAGTTCGGTCGTGCGTTCCCTGACGCGCTGTTCCAGACTGGCGTTCAGGCTGCGCACCTCGGCCTCCGCTGCCTGCTGACGGGAGGTGTCGGTCTGGATCGCCCGGGCCATGCGTTCCATGTCGCGAGCCAGGCTGCCCAGTTCGTCCCGCGAGGTGACGGCGATCTCCGTGATCGGCTGTCGGTCGGCGATCCGGGCGGCCGCCTGCTTGAGAACCTGGATCGGCCGAACGATGCTCTGCGCGATCCGCAGGCCGAACGCGCCGACGATCAGGGTCATCAGGAGGATCACGAGGGTGGACACCCAGAGGACCTGGCGATACTGTGCATTGGCGTCGCGATGGGTTCGTTCGGCCTGTTCGATCTTGGTGTCCATCCACTGGGCGAGGTCGGCGACGACGGCATCGAATTGCTCCCGTTCCGGGCCGGTGGCGTTGAGGAAGGCGTCCTCCCACTGGTCCTGGAGCGCCTTCTCCACGGTGGCCTGGTTCACCTGCTGGTAGTTCTTCCAGCTGGCCAGGAAGGGGGCGAAGGTGGCGGCCTCTTGAGGGTCTTCCCGGGCCACGGACCACTCCCGCAGGGCCTGATCCAGGTTCTGCGTCAGGCTCTGCTGCCGATCGCGGTACGCCTGCTGTAGCTGCGGATCGGGCGTCATCACGATCAGCAGCGAGAGTTGGCGCAACTCGCTCAGCGGAGCGGAGATCTTCTGCCGGGCCTCGCGGAAATCCACCGCCGTATGGTAGACCGCGCCGACCCAGGTAAACGCCGAGGTCGTGTTGAAAAGACCGTAGGCTCCCAGGCCGGCGAAGGCGATGACGGAGAGGCCCACCAGGCCCAGGAGCTTGAGCGAAACGTTCCAGTCCTTCATGATCCACCCACGTTCGGCGACCTTGACGCGCGTGATCTCGACCGGGCGGCGCGGTTCCTGGGGAGAACTGGTCCCCGATGCTTGTGGAAGAAACCGAGACGTGCCGCCCACTGGAGCGGTTCCGGGATATCAGAACCACTGCCGCATTATAGCCTTTGGGACGGAATCCTCGCATCAGGGAATCCACAAAGATTGGTGCGATTGTGGGACCGAAGAAGTCGAGAAGGTGGCCGTTTGTCCCTTGTAGGTTCCTCTCGGGATGGGGTACAATCTTCTTCAAGCTCCGTCGTCAACCGCGCAGATGAGCGGGGAGCCCCGGCGGACATCGCCCCTCTCCAGACTCGAACCGGCTCGCAGTCCCGGTTCCTCTCTCCTCGCGGGCTTCTGCCCGGGAGCGCGTGCATGAGCGTCGCCAAAATTGAAAAGTTGCTCCTGCTGGCACGTCAGGCGATTGCCGAACGCGACTGGCCGCGAGCCAAGCAGGCCTACCTTCAAGCACTCGGGCTCCAGTCCGATCTGCCCGACATCCACTACGGCCTGGCCACGGTCTATTTCCAGACCCGCGAGTTGACCAGTGCCGCGCATCACTTTCGCGAGGTCACACGCCTCGACCCGTTGCGGGCCGCCGGCTTTATCAGCCTGGGAGCCGTCCTGAAGGTTCTCGAGCAGTACGATGATGCCATTGCCGCCCTGCGGCGCGGGCTCCAGCTCGACCCGCAGCGCACCGAGGGCTACTACAACCTCGGCGTCATCTACCGTCTTCAGGGAAAGTTCGACCTGGCCATCCAGGCGTACCGGGAGGCGATCAAGCTCAACCCGCGCATGGCAGACGCGCACCTGAATCTTGGCAATCTGTGTGCCGAACGTCAGCAGTGGCGACAGGCCGTCGAATATTACCGCGAGGCGCTCAAGATCCGGCCCGACTGGGAAAAGGCCGCCGACGGCCTGGCCCACGCCGAGGCCGCCCTCGCTGGTGGCAAAGCGCCGACGCCGACTGCCGCCCCGGTAGTCAAGCCGGAAATGTCGCGCGATGAGAAATTCCGCGACAGGGTGATCGACCCGGAGCGGCATGGTCAGTATCTGGTCGATCTGCGTAACGCGGCCGGCGAGGTGGAGGAAATCGGCCGACAGATGATCTCGATCCTGGAACGCGAACTCGAACAGGCCCTGAAGCAGCTTTCGACGGCGCTGCTCTATCCCGACACGCCGCGCTCCCAGCTCGACGCCTGCGTCGAACGATTTGAGAAAGCCATGGAACGGCTCCATGCGGTCCATCAGTTGCTGCTTCGCAAGACGGGCCTGATTCGCGAAACGGGTGATCGGTTCCCGTCCTGAAACACGTCCGAGCGAGGAAAGCCCTCGCTCGGACGCGGACAGCCTCATGATCAGCGCACTTGCAGCGATACGCTGACGGAATGAGCATCGCCGTGGATGCGCCAGATCGTGGGCCCGAGATCGATCTGCGCCTGATAACGCCAGCCCATCAAGCCCTGAGCAGCGTCGAGGCAGACTCCCTCCAGCAGCGATTGCAGCAGGCTCGCTGTCTTACCGGGGCCGGTCCAATCCTCGTGCCAGGGCAGAAACCAGGACGGCTCCTCGGCTTCCTCTGTGCCGCCGACCCGATCCGGCGGCGGCGTCTGCTCCTCGATCTTCAAGGTGAGCGGCACCACCGGCACGGCCAGCTGGATCGAACCCTCGTCAGCGCTCGGTTTCAGGGCGATGCCGTTGATCACCGTTTCGATCCGGGTCGTCTTGCGGCGGGGCTGCTTCTTTCGCTTGTGGCGCTTGCTCGGCTTCTTCTCGGGCTCGGCCGACGAACGCGGTTCCGCTTCTTCGACGGCACCACTGCTGGCGCGGTAGATGCGAGCAAAGACGCGATACGTGGCGGCCTGGGCCATGAGCGACGAGGGGCTTCCCGGACAGCATTCAGCAGCGCGAGCGAAGCAGTCCAGGGCGTCGGCCAGGCGGCCAGCGTCGAGGTGCTTCTCGCCCTGAGCATACAGGTCGTCGGCCTCCAGCAGCTTGTTCAGGTTCTGGAGAACGCTCCGGGTGATGTCTACCTCGGGGAGGGCCACCCGACACGATCCCGTTGCCGGACAGCAGGCGACCGGGCAGCACGCGGCCGGGCAGCAGGTCTTCGGACAGCAGGCGGCCGGGCAGCACTCCTTAGCGCAGCAGCCCTTCGGGCAGCAGGCGACCGGACAGCTTTCTTTCGAGCAGCACCCCTTCGGGCAGCAGGCGGCAGCGCAACATCCCTTCGAGCAGCAGGCGGCAGCGCAACATCCCTTCGGGCAGGACTCCTTCGCGCAGCACCCCTTCGGGCATGACTCCTTCGCGCAGCACTCCTTCGGGCAGGACTCCTTCGCGCAGCACCCCTTCGGGCATGACTCCTTCGCGCAGCACTCCTTCGCGCAGCACTCCTTCGCGCAGCACTCCTTCGGACAGCACTCTTTCGCGCAACATCCCTTCGAGCAGCACCCCTTCGGGCAGCACTCCTTCTGGCAGCACTCCTTCGCGCAGCAGGGCGAGCCCGCCGGGCTTTCGACCTGGGTGACGACGAGAACGCCCTCGGTGAAGTTGATACCAACCCGCACGACGGTCGGTGACACTGGATGGTCACAGGGTTGATCCAGTGCCTTGCCAAGCGGAGCCAGCGACATCAGCGGATGCGCGCCGAACAGTAGACAGCCGACGAGCTGCTTGCGAACCGAGACGGGCACGTTCGCCAGCATCGGCGACATCGCGGGCATCGCCACCTGGGCGGGGACACACTCCTCCGGCATCAGAATCGGGTCGGGCAGCGGAACCGCAGCGGCGGCCAGGACGGGCACCAGCTGGTCGTTCCACTGCTGCCAGTGAACCACGGCCGGGATTGGCAACGGAGGCTCCAGCGGAGCGTGCTTCTGAGCCGAGGCCAGGCTCGGTATCAGGCAGCCAAGTACGAGGGCCAGCGCGAACAAGCGGCGGAGCATGATCATCCTCAAACCTCCACAGGAGGAGATGGGGCCAGGCCGCCCGGTCTTCAGGAGGAGGTTTCAGGGTGCAGGGTTGGCGTGGCCGCCGGGTTCGTGGACGGGTTGATAGCGCCGGCCCTTCCAGGCCGAGGGCCTGCCCAGGGTGGCACGTCCAAGCGCGTACCACTGCATCACCAGCAGCAGCACCACGCCGACCGGATGCAGCACGGCCCCCAGGACCGGCTGCCGAAAGCGGCTGATACCGATCCATCGTGGGAGATACAAGAGCAACGTCGCCAGCCCCGCCAGGACGATCACGGGCCAGTCCCACAGGCCAGCCGTCGCCAGCAGCACCAGCGGCAGAACCTGGCCGAACAGGAACAGCAGCGTCACGATCGGCAGCAGCACCGGCCGTGCGAGCCCCTCGGTGGCGTTTCTCGTCAGGCCGTTCCACACCTCGGCCGCACTGCGATACATTCGACAGCGAGCCACCTCGGTCGCATCGCAAAGGTCGGTGTGCAGACCAGCACTGCGGAAGGCTCGCGGCAGGGTGATGCCATCGTGCAGTGACGATCGAATGACAGCATGGCCGCCCATCTTCGCGTAGCTCTCTCGCCGGGCCAGGAAGAGTTGACCGCAGCCGGCCGCGTACGCCGGATGCCGACTGGCTCGCATCCGGTCCATCGGCAGAAAGCCGAGCAGAACCCAGTGAATCAGCGGAATGAGCAGCACCTCCAGGAACGTGCCCGTCTCCTGACAGGGGACGCCGCTGAGGAGGTCCGTGTCCAGTTCGTGCAGGCAGGCGACCAGGCGAGCGACGCCATCCGGGGCGAGGCGAACGTCGGCGTCCTGGAACAGCAGCAGGGGCTTCGTCGCCAACTGGGCCAGCACCCAGCAGGCGTGCTGCTTGCCACACCAGCCGGCCGGCAGGGGCGGGGCCGACTCCAGCCGAACGCGGCCATCTCGAGCGGCGATTGCCCGGACGATCTCGGCCGTGCGATCCTCGGAATGATCGTCGAGGACGATCACCTCCAGGTCGATACCCTGGCTGGCCAGGGCTGCCTCGACAGCGGCGGCGATCGCCCCTTCCTCGTTGCGGGCGGGGATGAGGAGGGAGACGGAGGGTTCTTCATTTAGCCGCCGGCTTGCCGGCGGGTATTTCGCAGCGCAGACCGCCGGCAAGCCGGCGGCTAAATGAAGAGCCGGCGTCGTGTACCATCGCAGATTGCGCAGAAAGACGAACGCCGGCAGGGCGGCGAAGACCAGGGCAAGGCTGGCGAGAATCCAGCCGATCACTTCGTGTTCTCCTTGCCGTGGCCCGCGCCGAAGCGTTCGCCGCGAAACCAGGCCGTGCCGCGACGAAACCAGTCGTACAGACCGCCGATGCCGACGCTGCCGCCGAGGAGCGTATCGAAGCGGCCCGGATTGCGGCTCAGGGCGTCATCGCGCAGGGCGTCCTGGGTCGCCTCCAGGGCCGCGGCGATGGTCCGTGTCCACTCGTCGGCGGATCGGTCGCGACCTTCGCGAAGAAACAGGGGCGGCCCGAATCGCGCCAGGGCCTCGGGGAAGCGTTCTTCCCAGTAGGTGTACTCCAGGGCCAGCGGCAGGATGACGCCGCTGGTCAACTTCGCGGCCAGATGGCCCACGCCCGGCTTGAGCAGAACCGGTCGTTCACGCACGTCGGCGAACCGGCCCTGAGCCGTGATCCAGACGGCGCTGTCCGGCTTCTCCAGCAAGCCGAGCGTCACGCGCAGGAACTGAATCGCACCCTGATTCGTGTCCGCTTCGATCGGATAGAAGCCGAGCTTCGGGAAGATCGGATACTTCTTCAGGGCCTCGGCATCGAATGGAGCGTAGCTGATTCGCCGGGGAAAGAGCGTGGTCAACTGCGCGCAGACGAGCGGATCCCACCAGGACGGGTGATTCGCCACGATCAGGAGCGGCTGGCCGGCCAGGTCAGTCACCGAGGAGCCGCGCGACAGGCGGACGGCGTGGAAATTCTTGCGCAGGTAGCGACGAACGTACCAGAGGAACCAGCTCCAGTAGAAGTACGATCGCTGCGGTAGTTGCGGTGTGGACATCGCGACCTTCTCTCGATTACCGAGCCACCACGCGATCCTGATCCAGGGTGTCGGCAGCGATCCAGCCGGACATCAGGACCATCGGCATGCCCGGTCCCGGATGGGCCGCTCCGCCGGCGAGGTAGAGACCCGGTACATCGGGGCTGCGGTTGCCCGGCTTGAACGCCCCGAAATAGCGGCCATGACTCGCCAGGCCGTAGATCGCGCCGTCGAGGACGTGGTAGCGCTCGTGGATGTCCTGCGGCGTCAGAACGCTTTCGCAGACGATTCGGCTCTCCAGGTCCTTCATCCCGGCCGTGGCCGCCAGCTTCTGGAAGATCGTCCGGCGATACTCCGGAAGTAGTGTGTTCCAGTCGTGATGGGGCCGAAGATACGGCGTGTGGACCAGGATGTAAAGAGCCTCGCCTCCCGGCGGTGCGACCTCGGGCTCGGTGCGTGCCGGGGCACAGACATAGGCCGTCGGATCGCGGGCCGGTTCGCCCTCCTGGTAGATCTCCTCGAACTCGACCTCCGGATCTTTCGAGAAGACGAAGTTGTGATGCAGCAGATGTTCATAGGCCCGGTTCAGGCCAAGGTAGAAAACCACGCCCGAGCAGGCCGGTTCGTACTTTCGCCGCTTCTCGAACGACCGTGCCGCCTTGCTTCCGGCGAGCAGGTCGCGGTGGGTCCGGACGCTGTCGCAGTTCGAGACGACCGCGGCCGCCTCGACCGTCTCGCCGGCTTCCGTCTCGACGCCGGCGACCGCACCGCGATCGTCGAGCAGGATGCGCCGGATGCCGGTGCCGGCGTGAATCTCGACGCCCAGCTCGCCCGCCAGCTTGAGCAGCGCCTGCGGCACGGCTCCGGTGCCTCCCTTCGGATACCAGATGCCCTCATCGGTCTGCATGTGGGCGATGCCGCACAGCACCGCTGGAGACGAGTCCGGACACGAGCCGACGTACTGCGTGAAGTGGTCGAGCATCTGCGCGACGCGCCGATCGGAGACGTGCGACCGGACGCACTCGCCCACGGTGCTGCCCATGCGCATGGCCAGCACGTCGGCGAGCATCGCCGGCTGGAACAGGCTGCGCCAGTTCATCATGTCCCAGATCGAGCCGATCGAGCGCCAGAAGTAGAAGCGATCCGAGATGGTGTGGAGCCGTCGAGCGAAGGCGAGGAACTTCTCATAGCCCTCGTCCGAGTTCGTCTGGGGGCTGTAATCGCGCAGAGCCTGTTTCATCTGCTCGACGTTCTCGACCAGGTCGAGGACGGAGCCGTCGCTGTAGAAGCAACGCCACTGCGGATCGAGGCGGACCATCGGGACGTGATCTTCGAGCTTTCGTCCCGCCTCGGCGAAGACACGCCGTAGCACCGATGGCAGCGTCAAGATGGTCGGTCCCATGTCGAAGCGGAAGCCATTCTGGTGCAGGACGGCTGCCTTTCCGCCGAGCCAGGGGTTTTTGTCAAAGAGGGTGACGCCGTGGCCTCGCGCCGCCAGGGTGCAGGCAGCGGCCAGGCCGCCGAGGCCGCCGCCGATGACGATGATCCGGCCCGTCCCGGGGTGCTTCATCGAACGCGATCTCCTGGCTCAGAGAAGCCCCTCTCCCCTGGTACTCCGGGGGAGAGGGGTTGGGGTGAGGGGGTGCTGGCCTGGTCCGTGAAGGCAGACACCCCCTCACCCCCGCCCCCTCTCCCCCGGAGTACCGAGGGAGAGGGGAGAAAGATCTCCCCCTCCGGATCCGG
>CAYYJM010000153.1:8202-15096 GCA_964471755.1 uncultured Alcaligenaceae bacterium | reverse complement strand
CATGCTTCTGAACTCCCGCTTCCCCGTGCATTACTTTCCTAACATGGGATAAAGGCTCGCTCCGGTTCCTCCTTCCACAGGGTGCGGATCTGGATCAAAGGCCGGATGCCACGACGGGCCAACTCCTCGTGGACGGCTCCGTCGTCGGCGGCCTTGTCGTAGGCCAGCGTCTGGATGCATCCCGCCCCGAGGTCGGCTTCCGCCTGCTTCAGCAGATCGGCTATCCACTCGTTGTCGCCAGCTTTGGTGTCGCTGACGTGGTAAGCCAGCACCACCTCGTGTTCGACGTCGACCAGCAGGTGCAACTTGTAGCCGAACCACTCCACCACTTCGGTCACTCGGCCGTCGTCGTCGCGGTATTCCTTGCGGCCACCGGTCGGTTGCGGCAAGCCGGCCTTGACCTCCTCTGCCACGCCGTCGAGGGATTTCTTGGCGCGAGCCGACAGACCCGTGGCGTCGCCAGCGGTCTTTCGTCCCAGGTGAGGGATGGCCTGGCCCAGTCGCCCAACCAGGACGTCGAAGATGTCGCGCAGGTGTTGCAGGTGGGGCTGCTGTCCCAGGGTGTCGAGGAAACGCGACAGGTTGTGTTCGTTGGAGATTTGCTCTTCGCAGGTGATGCCGATCAAGCGGCACAACGGTGGATTGCGATGGAGTTCGGCCAGGCAGTCGTTGAAGTGGGTGTGGCGTAGCAGGACGGTCAACAAGACGACGCCCCAAAGGGCTTCGATGGCGTAGTCGTTGCGTCCCTTCCCGCGAGCCTGGCGTAGGTCATCCAGGAGGTTCTGGTCGGGGACGGCCAGGAGGCAATCGCGGATGGTGTTCAGGAAAGGGCAGTCTTCCAGTTGTCCCCAGGCGAACAGCGGTTGAGCAGCGTGAATGCGCATGGATGGGACCTCCTGATGGAATACAGGAGGATTACAGCGCAAACGAAACCCCAACAAACCCCCTGCTGGGGTAAAAATCGCTAAAATCCTTCCGGCCGCTTCCAGAACCCTTGCAAAACAAGATGCTGCTGGGGTAAGGCCCAAAAACCGTCGCCGTAAACCCTTGTGGCGAGGGCAGCCTGGACAGCGCAAGCGGCTCCCGAGAGGCGGTCGATCCTTGCGAAGGCCGGTCGGGGGTGGTAGAACCCATCGCGAGGCGGGTGGGGCGAATCGTTGCCGAAGGAGGGCAGCGCGAATGGAAGTGGTACTGCGGGAGTACACGGAATCGGACGCCGCTGCCGTGGTGCGGCTCAACGCCGAGTCCGTCGCGGTACTCAGTCCGATGGATGATCTCCGCTTCCGATCGCTGGCCGCGATGGCCGACCTGCTCCGTGTTGCGGACGCGGCCGGGCAGGTGGTCGGCTTCCTCCTGGCGTTCGCCGATGGTCGAGAGTACGACAGCGTCAACTACCGCTGGTTCGCGGCCCGGTTCAAGCGATTTCTGTACATCGACCGGGTGACGCTGGACCCGACGTACCGCGGAGCCGGGATCGGCAGCCGATTCTACCGGCTGGCCGAGCGGTACGCGCGAGAGGCCGGGCTGGCATGGCTGGTGGCCGAGGTGGACGTGGTTCCGCCCAACCCCGTGTCGCTGGCATTTCACGACCGCCTGGGATTCGTGGAGGTCGCACGCCAGACGGCCGGCGGTGGCAAGATCGTGTCGCTCCGGGTCAAGTCGCTCGACGCCGCCTCAGAAAGCGATACACCTGGAGCCGTTGTGACGGGTTGAAGTCAGCCTGCGCCACACGCCTGCGAATCGGCTTCTCCTGTCAAGGTTCGCCAACAGCAACCAACCGTATCGTCACCGTCGTACTCGCTCTCGGCTTGAGAACCACCTTCGCCACCGTCACCAGGCCGAACTTGTCGGCCGTGACCATGCCGGTCGTCCCGGCGGACGACATCCACCGGAACCGGTCGCCAGGACGCGGCTTGAACTTCTGACATCGCCGTGGCGTGACATCGACCGTCATCTCTTCCTTCGCCAGGGCGTTGGAGAGCGTCACGGACCATCGCCCCGGCTCGTCGATGACGTCTTTCCAGTCGAAGCCGAGGTTGATGCCGCCTTCCAGGTCGCCGTCCTTCGGGTCGCCGTGGCCCATGTTGTGGTCGATCGAGCTGTTGCCGAAGGCGGGATAGCTCCGGTTGCGGGCGAACTTCTCGGCCGGGTAGTCGCGGTGGATCGCCGTCATGGCCCGGCCGCCCTCGCTGTGGCCGCCGTTGTTCCACGAGAACGCGAAGCCGTGGTGCGACGCGGTCAGGGCCTTCACCATGTCGATGTGTTCCGGCCAGGTGGCGTAGCCATCATGTCGGCCACACGCCCAGGCCAGGAAGGGCAGATCCTCGTGATGCTCGGCCGCGAACTTCGGGCCATCGACATGGTCGTAGTACGCCGTCTTGCCGTCGGCCATCAGCGCGCCCTTCATCCGATCGAACTTGCCGTCCAGCGCGATGGCCGGCACACGCCGCACTCGCCCCACGACCGGATAGGCGGCGGCGAACCGTTCGGGATGCCGAAAGCCGACGTTGTTCGAGCCCACGCCACCGGAGGAAGTACCACCAACGGTCACGCGTTCCGGGTCGGCTCCGTACCGCTCGACCGCCCAGCGCGTGATCCACAGCAGCTGGTTCTCGGTGAACGGATAGACGCGCGGCTCGGCATGGCTGGCCCCCTGCGGCACACAGAGGTAGCCGAACCAGTACGTCTCCATCGCTCGCAAGCCGCTCGGATGCTCCACCGCATCACGCACGCGCAGCAGCAGGCGGTTGCCTTCCTTGCGACGGTGTTCCTCGACGGAGAAGACGCCAGCCAGGCCATCGCGGTAGCCCATCTCCGGCGTGCCGAAGAAGAGATAGTAGTCGCCATACGTCCCGGCTCCGCCGCCGGTTCCCTGACTGCCGTGCAGCGTCAGATGCAGCGGTAGGCCCTTCGTACCGGTGATGCTGGTGTTGGCGACGGAAGGCCCCTTCCGCTTCTTCGAGTCGTGGAGCTTGATCGCCTGGATCGGCCCTGGTTTCTCGTCCACGGCCTGCACCGTGGCACTCTGGCCCGGCACGACCGCACTGACCGGGCGTAGCTTCTCATCGGTGGCGACGACGGCGTAGTAGGTCTTGCCGGCTTTCTTCGTGGTGCAGACCGCCAGGCCGCTCCAGGCCGGTAACGGCTCGCCACCCTCGGCGAGAATGCTGTACTCCTTCATGGCGTCGAGGCGGTCCTTCTTGTTGAACGCCGTGCCGTAGAGCCGGGCCGAATTGTAGAGGACGCCGTGGTAGCACAGCTCCGCCTTCGCCAGGTTGTCGGCCGTGATCGGCCGATCGGAACGGTAGAGGCTGTAGCGATAGCCCGCGCCGGCATCGCCCTCGGCGACATCCTTCCACGTCACGAAGGTCTGGCCGTGCCGGTGGATCGCCCGGATGCCGGCGACCTCGACCTTGCCCGGCTCGGCCGGCGCGACGCTGGACACCGCCAGCGCGATGCCGGCGACGAAGAGGAGCAGGGGAGCCCAACGCCAGGGTGCAATGAACATGACAGCCTCCTGTCCGTTACGGTTGCTTCGCCTCACCGATGCACCACAGATGCTTGTGCGTGCGGATGAACAGATCACCCTGGGAGACAGCGATTGAGGCGTTGCAGTGTTCCTTCAGCGGGTTGGTCGCCAGGAGCGCGTACTTCGGGCCGGCCGCGAACACGAAGGTCGTCCCCTGCTGATCGGTGATGTAGATCCGGCCGGCCGCGTGGACCGGCGAGCCCCAGGCGGCTCCGCCGCCCGGCCGGCCCTCGATCTGGTCCTTCCACAGTTCCTTGCCCGTCTTCCACTCGTAACAGTTGGCGACACCCGCGCCGTTGTACGTGTAGAGGTAATCGCCCACGATCGCGGCCGTGCTGATGTACATCGAACCGACCCGGTGTCGGAGGCGCTGCTTGCTGATGTCGCCGGTGCCGCCGACCTTGACGAGGGTCTGCCCGAACACGGCGAGGCCATCGACGAACAGCGGCGACGAGTAGCAGTAGCTGCCCGGCCCATCGCACGACCAGAGTTCCTTGCCCGTCTTCGGGTCGTAGCCCTTGAGCTTGTGCGGCACGGCGAACAGCAACTGATCCTCGTTGCCGACGCGGATGATGATCGGCGTACTCCACGAGCCGAGGAACTTCCGGCTGGTGATGCCGGTGTCGCCGCCCGGTTCGTGCGTCTCCCACACCTTCTTGCCCGTCCGCTTGTCCACGGCCAGGAGGAACTGCCGCTCGCCGGGGCCACACCACTGAATGCACAGGTCGCCATAAATGATCGGCGATGAGGCGGTGCCCCAGAGATGCTCGATCTTGCCGACATCGTAGCGCCATAGTTCCTTGCCGTCGAAGTCGTAGCAGACCAGGCCGGCCGAGCCGTGGCTGGCGATGACACGCTCACCGTCGGTGACCGGCGACGCGGAACAGAAGGGATTTGTCGGGTGCGTGATCTCCTTCTCCTTGTAGATGACATCGCGTTGCCAGAGCAGCTTGCCGTCGGAACGCTGGAAGCAGAGGACGGAGCGCTTCTCGGCGACGGCATGTCCGCCGGCCGAGGAGCCGCCGGCGAAGTTGCCGGGCACCTTGGGCGGCCAGAGGGTCACGTCGTTGGCCTGGGTGATGAAGACACGATCGCCCCAGATGATCGGCGTCGAGTTGCCGGCCGAGGGCAGCTTCACCTTCCAGCGGACGTTCTCCGTGGGGCTCCACTTCAACGGAAGTTTCTGCTCCGACGACACGCCGGCTCCGTTGACGCCGCGCCAGGCGGGCCAGTTGTCCGCGTGCCCCGAGGCAGCCCAGCTCACGGCCATCAACAATACGAGAACGCCTCTCATGGCTCATTCCTCCACGGCGTCACGTCATTCGACCAGAACCATGAAGGTGAGCCGGCCACCTGACCTCTGTCAATCCTTTTCGTCACGAATTCTTGCCGACTTCCACACGAGCCCGGCGTCGGGTTCGGTACTTGCGAGCGGATGTTGATGGTGGTAGAAGAAACGGCGCAAGAAGTGATCCCCGCCCGGATTTCTAGACAATCGCCCGATCGAGAGGCAACGTATGGGGTCGTTCGGCCGTCTTCTGCTCGTGCTGGTCATGGGCCTCGCCGGAACTCCCTTGTCGGCAGCGGAACAACTCGTGATCCGCATCGAGGGCGACGACTGGGGTGACGCCGACAAGGACAACATCCAGGCGGTCCTGCAATCGGCCGGTCGGGAACTTCTCCAGGTTGTTCCGCCAGCGCGCCCTATCCACATCCGGGTCATCTCGACTGGCGACGCGCCCCAGGTCGATTATCGCCGGGCGGCGAGTGGCGAGTTTACCGTCCGACTCGCCGTCCGCGGTCGGCACTGGGCTCAGTTCGCCTTCCAGTTCGCCCACGAACTTGGCCACATCGTCACGCACTACGATCGCCGGAGCGATAACAAGATCGGCAACGAGAATCAGTGGTTCGATGAGTCCGTCGGCGAGGCGGCCTCGCTGTTCGTACTGAAGCGCATGGCCGAGACGTGGAAGGTGAAGCCGCCCTACTCCAACTGGAAGTCCTACGCCCCGGCTCTGGCCGACTACGCCGACCGACGAATCCGCGGAGTCGAAGCTCCGGCCGAGGAGCGAATACCCGCATGGTTTGCGAGGAACCGTCCCGCTCTGCGAGCCGATCCGTACCTGCGCGATCGGAACCAGGTCGTTGCCGTCCACCTGGTCCGGCTTCTCGAACGAGACCCGCACCACTGGGAAGCCTTCCGCTACCTCAACCTGGGCCGACCCGACCCGACCAACAGTTTTGAGAGCTACCTCGAAAACTGGTACTTCAGCGTCCCCAGGGAGCAGAAACCGTTCGTCCAGCGCGTCGTCGCTCTGCTCGGCGTCAAGAGCGAGACGATCGCCCGCCATGCAGGTCGATGACCGCTGACAGGGCTACGCCGCGGCGCGGACCGCTGGCACGGTGACCACGCGGGCAGGCGCATCGGCATGCCGAGACAGAAACGTGCCCAGGCGAACAAAGGGACGCTCGATGAACACATAGGTCATCGACGCCACCGCCAGGGTGATTCCGAACGCCAGGGTCAGGAACAGCGTCGGCGGGAGGTGGCCCGGCAGCAATCGCAGCACCAGTGGATGCAGTAGATAGACCGAGTAACTGATGGTCCCCAGGCCGAGAAGCAGGCGGGGGATGCGCGGTCGCAGGCCGAGGAGGACGAGAAAGACGACGAACGCGGCCACCCAGGCCGTGAAGACGCTCAGGAACGAGAACCGCCCCTCGGCCCGAGAAAGAAACGCGAAATTGGTGTAGGCCACGCCGGCGCTGACGACCAGTAATGCGGCGAGCAGCGGGGCGAGTTGACGCCAACTCGTCCGCCCCTCGGCGACGTGGTAGAACACCGCCCCGAACTGGGCCGAAAGGAGCAGGAAGGCATAGCCGGCCGGAAAGCGAATGCCGAGAACCAGAGGAAGGACCGTTCCGAGCAGACCCAGCGCGGCCAACCCCAGCCAGGCGACCCCGCAGGATCGCCCGAGCAGGTCCAGAGCGAAGAGCCCCGAGCAGAGCAGGTAAAACGCCATCTCGATGGTCAACGTCCAGAACACCGGATTGGCGTGCGGAACGCGCAGGACATCCTGGAACATCGTGGCGTTGGCCAGCCAGGACCAACCGCTCCGCGGGTCGAACGCCGTCAGCGGCGGGGCGATCAGGTAGACCCCGAACAGGAGAGCCAGACTGAACCAGTAAAGCGGATAGAGACGAAAGACCCGACTGATCCAGAACCCACCGACCGAACCGCGACGTTCGAGGCTGGCGGGAATGACGAACCCACTCACCAGCATGAACAGAACCAGCAGAAAGGGCACCAGATGGAAGTAGCCCTGGGTGGCCTTCCAGAAGGCCGGAAAGCAGATTTCGCCGGCATG
>CAYYJM010000153.1:7410-8109 GCA_964471755.1 uncultured Alcaligenaceae bacterium | reverse complement strand
AGTGCGGCCACGCCGGCTCGCACGACGACTCCCGCGCCCTCCTCTTTATCGACCCGTGGTCGGGCGAATCTGGAAGGATTGTGCGGATTGAATGGATTATCTCCCCTCGATCCGGATACGAACCGCCGGGCCGGACAGTTCCAGCCAGTTGCCCAGTGGGTCCAGACGCGGCGTGTAGAATGGGCTCAGGTACGGCACACGGTCCTCGTCGGAGGAGTTCTTCGGCACCATTTCCTCGTGCGCGAACAGGAGCTTGCCGGATCGCTTGTCGAGAACGCGAACGCGCACCTCAATCCGCGTCCTGTCGCTGCCCGGCATCGTTTCTCGGTAGACCATCGACGCCGTGAGAAGGAACGGCACCCCTTCGAGCGGATCGCGCACCAGAACCTGCCCCGGCATCGGAGCGGCCCAGGCAAGCCGGCCTGTCTCACGATCGAAGGCGAACAACTTGCCGTGTGCCATCAGCATCGGAACCGTCTCGGCCAGATGCCGGGCCGGTTCGGTTTGCAGCCCCTCGTCGCCGAGCGGCGACCGGGCGACGACGTACCAGCGTCGCTCGTCTGCCAGCAGGACGTGCTGACAGTTCGCATCGAGCCTGCCCTTGCCCAGTGACAGCGTGACGGCACTCTCCTTGCCGGTGTTCAGATCGAGTAGGCGAATCGTGCCGGGTTCATGCGACAGACCGAGCGTCGTCGGCAG
>CAYYJM010000153.1:0-7400 GCA_964471755.1 uncultured Alcaligenaceae bacterium | reverse complement strand
GGCAGAGGACTGTCGAGCCAGGTCGTCGTTGCCGGCAGAGCCACCTTCCAGCGATCCCTTCCGGTCACCGGATCATGACGACGAAGCAGGCGTTTGCCATCGCTGGCGTGCGTCTGCCAGAGGAGCAGGTCCGGGCCGAGGAAACGCAGCCGCTGATGGTTGGCGAGAAGATTCTTGAGGCCCGGAGCCAGACGCACAAGCCGGCCATCCTCAGGCCGAATCGCCCGAACCGGCTTGCTGGCCGCCTCGGTCGGATCGCTCTCCATCAGCAGAACGGTCTCGGCATTGCCCGTCAACTCGACTGGCGGGACGTCGCCACGTCGCCAGAGAAACTGTCCGGTTGCCGGATCGAGTGCCACCAGACTGTCATGGAGTGTGAGCAGAACCCGATCCGGTCGGGCCGGGCCGCCCAGACCGACGCACAGCGACGGACGCATACCGTCCGGCCTGAACGCCAGGAGTTGCCCTTGACTCGTGAACGCCAGCCCCGGATGGACGTTCCGATCACGATCCAGGTGGAGGAGCCGCAGCGACCAGCACAGCCGGCGTTCGAGCAGATCCAGGCCGTACAGGTGGTTCTTGACGTGGACCAGGGCCATCGATCCGAGGATCAGGTAGCCACCGGGCAGCTCGGACGTGATGAGAGGATCCAGCGGTGACGCCTGGGTGGCAGCTGTCCAGAGGACGTTGTCCGCCTGATCCTGAACCACGATCTTGCGGTGGCCCGGATCGAAGGCAACGCGAACGGTCTGGGCCAGGGACGATGGCGAACGATCGCGTCGAACGGGCTCTCGACGCGTGATGTCGCCGGCGCGGGGATTGCTGCCGAAGCCGTGGTCGTCCGCCAGGTTCAACAGCGGCAGGCTCGACGCTGGCGTGGACACCCGCTCTTCCCGAACGACGTAGCGAGAAGCACTCCAGACTCCCGGTCCCTCGAAGTCGGCCAGCAGCCGCTTGTCCTGTCGGGCCTGTTCCAGAAAGTGCGCCCCGGTCAGGCCGTCACGGACGACGACGCTGGCGAAGTCGCGTCCCAGTCGGCGGTAGCAGTCGGCGGCGTCCTGGCTCAGACCTGCACGCACCAGGACTGCGGCTCGCAGTTCAAGGAGTCCGGCCACGCCCTCGGGGCGACTCAACCGCGTCTCCAGCGATTCGAGCAGTAGCAGCACTCGGCTCGTCGGTAGATTCAGTGCGAGGAGTCGTTTCAGCAAGGCGAGGCGGTCGGCGGTATCGAGCAGGTCCGAGAGCCGGGCCAGACGCAGCAGCGTTTCGCCGCCACCGGCTCCGGTCGGCTGTCGGCCGGCCTGCGCCAGGGCGGCACGCAGCATCTGCTGGCCTCCTGGCGACGCCGTCCGGAGCATCTCACGCCATGTCGATTCGATCTGCACGTCGGCCCGGATCTCGACGGCACGATCCTCCGGGCTCGGCACCCATTCCATCGTCCCGGAGCGAAGCACGCCCAGGAGCAACTCGGCCGCCTCGCGATGTCGGCCGAGCGCGGCGTGGCTGCGTGCCACGAGCAACCTGGCCTGCAAGTGCCGTCGAGTCCGCTCGGCTCGCGCCTCGGTCGTCTGGCCGCCCGGTGTGGACGCCGGCGCAGCCGCCAGGGCGAGGTACTCCGTCAGGAACGGTTCGGCCCGGGCCGGATCGCGCGCCAGGAGTTGCGTCAGGCTGGTGAAGAGCAGGTCGCGAGCCCGGCCACGCTGGAGGTCGGGAAGATCCGTCGCCGCCAGCACCAGCCGGAGATCGTCCACCGCCTCGCGCGGCAGGCCCTGACTCAGCCGCATCTGAGCCCGCTCCAGCCGGGCACCGTGGTTCCCGGGAGCGAGGTCGAGCAGATCGTTCAGGGCCAGCAGACGCTTGCCGACGTCGGGATAGGCGGCCACGACGAGAGCGTCCTGCGACCAGAACGCCCCCTGGTGAACGATCAGGTTTCCGAGAACCGGACTCGACGGCGTGCCGAGCCGAACCGGCGGCTTGCTCGACTCCAGATCGAGGGCCAGCAGGCCCCCCTCGCGCACCGGCAGCCAGTACGTCGAGCCACAGAGAACGCCCTGGCCCGATGGTGACGGCGTCGAGAAGGTCCAGCGAACCTTGCCGTCCGCGAGGTTGAGAGCCCGGCAACTCGATCGGCCGACAACCAGGACGACCCCGCCGTGGATCGCGGCGACGTACTCATCCTCGCCAGTCTGCATCTCGTCAATCCAGACTGGCTGACCGTCCTCCAGGCGCAGGCAGCGGATCGACTGAGAATCCGGGCCGGTCAGCACGACCCGGCCGCTGGCGATCAGCGGGGCTCCGCCCTTGATGCCGTTGCGCCATTGCTCGCGTCCCTCGTGCATTTCCGACGAGGCGACCTCCCAGTTGATCGTCGGTCGATCGGCGTAGGTGCGCGCCCAGACGATGCGGCGGGCCAGCGGGTCGAAGGCGACGAGGCCGCCGTGATGCGTCGGGACGACGAGCAGTCCCTCAGCCGCGGCCAGGTGCAAGGCGCTGCACCGCCGTGAGAGGTTCATCTGGATCTTGTCGCTGAGACCACCCAGACTCTGGCTGGAACGCACCGCGCCCGTGGCTGGGTCGAGGGCGTAGAGCATCAGCTTCATCTGCTTCTCGACCGGCACCCAGAGCTGCCCCTCCAGCGGCAGCGGTGGGCCGAGAAAGAGGACGTCGGCGAACTCGCCCGGCGTCATGGCGGCCGGGCCGCCGAGTTGCCAGGTCGGCTTGCCGGTCGCCAGGTCGAAGGCCCGCAGCCGATTGCAGGCGAGCCAGGGCTTCAGGGTGCTGAAGTAGTGTTTGCGACCGTTGGCCATCTCCCAGAGCATGAACGGCGGCACGGTCAGGGCGGTGTCCTCGACGGCGTAGACGCGCTGACCATCCGCCGAGAGCGTGCCGTTGATCGTGTTCTCGAAGACGAGGCTTTGCAGACCGTCCCGGTAGCAGGTGAACCAGCGCAGCAGTTGCTGCTTTCGGGCCGGATCGCGGAGCAGGCTCTCCAGGCTCAGTTCGAGCGGCGTCTCCCACAGGCGCTGCCCCGTGACGCTGTCCAGGGCGGCGACGCCGAGCGGCGTCCGGCACAGGATGCGCTGGCCGACGGCGAGCGGGTGCGTCCCCGGCAGAGCGATGGGAGCGGGGCCGTCCGGCGTGCTGGCCTTCTGCGCCCGGCTGAGCAGGGACTTCGCCAGGGCCGATGGGCTCGTCTCGATCCGGACGAACGGTTCGAGCAAGGGCGGCCGGGCGACCTGGCTTTGGTTGCGGCTCTCATCGCCTCGATAGACGCGCGTGTCGGCCAGGGCAGGCGGCGGAACCACGCCCCTGCTGAGATTTCGATCGAGGTCCGCCAGGGTGAACTCGTGCTGGCCGAGCTGGATCTTGCCGCCGGTGGCGTGAACCTGGAGCGTCTTCCAGACCGTCTCGGCGGCCGATTTGCGGCCGGCACATCGGAAGGCCATCGTCGCCTGGACGAGGACGCCCACCGGCTGCCGGCTTGCCGGCGTGAGACGCAGCAGATCCTCGTAGCATCGTGCCGCCGGGTGGACCTGGCCGCGATCGAGGTGGTAGCCGGCCAGGAGGACGAGAGCCGTCTCGCCCGATGGAGTGTAGCGATAGCGTCGGACGGCGTCGGTCAGGATGTGCGGATCGCCATGCCGGCGAGCCCGGGCCAGGACCTCGCGGGCCGAGGGTTCGTACAGGGTGCGGTAGGCGTCGCGGGCTTTCGGGTCGGCCTCCTCCAGCACCTGCTCGGCCAGCAGACGGATGCTCTGCCAGCTCGCCCGGTTCCCCTTCGGTTTGACGAGCAGATCCTCCGGCGTGTCGAGGACGTGCTGCACCTGGCGAACGGCGAGTGGATAGTCTCCGGTTCGCAGGTAGTCGCGTGCCGCTTCGAGCCGTTTCAGCAATTCGCGATCGGTCGGCAGTTCCAGTTTCGGCCAGAGCGGCATGCTGGCAGGAGGTCTGTCCTCTGGCGGAAACGGAGGCGGAATCCGCGCCAGAGCCGTGAGGGCGACGCCAAGAGCGAGGATCGGGCAGACGAGCAGAAGTCGAATCCGCTTCATGCCAGGTTCTCCGTGGACTCGCCTCGACGAGGTATCAGGAACAGATTCCGCCCGGTCGCTTGCACGTCCTGCTATTGTAGACGAGAGTGGCCGAAGACCCGTCGCTTTTCCGAGGCGAGCATGACCCTGGCATTCGATCTACCGCGACCGCAGTCTTCGCCGTTGGTGTGGTTCGATCCGCGCTGGAAGCTGGCCGGCTTTCTCGGTCTGATCCTGGCGGTCGGCCTGACGCGTTCCCTGCCGGCACTCGGTCTGGCCTGGCTCGTTGTCGGTCTGCTGGCCCTGCTCGGCCGGGTGCCTCCCGGCTGGCTGCTGCGCCGCCTCGCGCCCGTGGCCCTGGTCCTTGCCCTGCTCGCCGGGCCGCTGCCGCTCTTGCTGACGAAGACGCCGCCGCTGTGGGAATGGGGCTGGCTGCGCGTCTCGCTGCCGGGCGTCGATCTGGCCGCGACGATCCTCCTGCGTGGCCTGGCCCTCTGTGCCCTGGCACTGATCCTGGTCGCGACGACGCCGTTGCACGTTCTCTTCCAGGCGGCCCACTCACTCCGCGTGCCTGGTCTGCTGATCCAGCTGTCCCTGCTGACACTGCGATACGTATCTCTGCTGGCGACGGAGTTCCGCCGGCTTCGGCGTGCGGCCCTGGTGCGCGGCTTTCGCATGGGTGCGAACTGGCACACCTACCGCACCCTGGGCAACCTGGCCGGCACGCTACTCGTTCGCGGCCAGGAGCGCGCCCAGCGGGTCCACCAGGCCATGCGAGCACGCGGCTTCGATGGGACGTTCCGTTCGCTGCATCGCTACACGACCCGCTGGGGCGACGTCCTCGGCTGGCTGGCCCTGACGCTCACGGCCGGTGCCGTCGTCGTTGTGGGCCTGCTCGGATAGATCATCGCCATCGACACGATCTCAGGAGCCCGAACATGAGCGACAGGGAATCTCAGCGAACCGGCTGCTTCGGTTGCCTTACCTGGCCCTGGTGGCCGGTCAAGTTCTTCTTCCAGGCGTTCGCCGTTCTGTTCGCCCTGGCCCTGATCATCGGCTGGATCATCCTGCTGTCGCTGCCCTCCATCGCGCGCTCCACCGGGGCCGACATGCTGCTCCTGTCCCTGCGTGTCCTCGATTTCGAGTCGGATCGCCCCGTGCTGCCGCTCTACCTTCTCGATCCGGATCAGCGTGTGCAGAAGATCGCGACCCGGTTGCGCGGGCCAAAGTTGGACCCGGTGCTGCCGCACGACACCGACGCGGCACAGCGGCTCGTCGGAAGCCTGTACTTTCTGAAGCACCCGGAGGTCCGCGAGCAGGTTCGTCAGTGGGGCGATGGCCTGATCCGGCTGGAGGCCTACAGGGCCCGCGAGGCGGCGAACAAGGGCGGCGACCACTGGCGTGACACCGAGGCGACACTCGACGAGGCGTGCCTGGCCCTGGCTCCGTTGCTTCGCGGCATCCAGCCTCACGCCGAGGCCGACCTGCCGCGCCTGGCCGAGATGGTCGAGAAAGCCTTCCCCGAGGAGAAGGACCGCCAGAACGCCCTGGCCTGGGCCGACGGTCTGTACGACGGCATGTATGGCCTGTTCGTCGATCTTCGCAGTGCCCTCAAGGAGAAGAATCAGGACCCGAAGACGCCGGGCCGGATCAAGGAGGTGCCCGTTCGCGTCGTTCTGCCGCCGCGAACGCCAGCCACGGCGCACTGGATCCTCTACCAGTTCATCGGCCTGGATGACACCTCACGCGAGGTGGCGGCCCGGCAATGGGAAAGCCTCTTCCCCGAGGAACGGCGGGGCCGGATCGCCGAGCTGGGCCGACGCATCGAGCAGGAACGCCGGGCCGCCGGCGAGCCACTGCCGCCTTCCTGTGCGGCTCTGCCCTGGCTCTGCGTGCTGCACCGCTATCAGGGCTACGACCGAACCGGAGAGAACAACCGCGATACCGTGGTCGATCGTCTGGGTTCCAACAACCTGTCGATCATCGCCCTGGTGCTGCTCGTGGCCAACCCGTCCGATGATCTTTTCTTCCCGATGACGACCAGCGATCCACTCCGCCTGCTGCCGGGCAAGGAGAACATGGGGTTCGCCGTCATCGTCCTGATGATTCTGTTCGCCGTCTATGGTTTCCGTCTCTTGCTGCTCCCGGTCGTGGGCGAATTCATCCTGCGGCTGCACCACTCACGGGCGTACCGAACGTACCGCGACGGCCGGGCCCACGGAGCCTTCGCCGTCCGCCTGGTGTGCTACGTCGGCATTCCGATGCTGGCCTGGGGAGCGTCGCTGCTCTACCTGCCCGAGGAGTTGGCTCCGCTGGCCGGCGACGCACGATCGATGCTCTTCGCCGCGTTCGTCGCCGTCTGTCTTGGCGGCATGTTCGTCGGCGTCATCACGCGTCTGACGGCCCTGGTCATGCTGCGGTTCGGCATCGATGTCAACCGTTTCTGGTGGGACGAGATCATCGGCCTGGCGCTGAGCCTGGGACTGCTCGCGTACTTCGGCAATGACTGGGTGAACCTGATCGTCTTCGCCTCGGCGGAGCTGATACCGATGACCCTGTATCCACGACCGGATGACGAGGGCCTTTTTGTGTCAGAGCCGCGCACGCAGCGAGCCTTCAGGCGAGCGGAGTAAGCGCACCACCACCTGCACATCAGGGCGACGGAGACACATCACCGCTCACTCGTCCGGGCCTCGGTGCGCTTACTTCGCTCGGCCTGCGGCCTCGCTGCGTGCGCGGCTCTGACAGAACGGCAAGCCAAATGCACCAGGCGGAGATACATTGTGGAGCAGGTCCATTCGGGAGGGTACCATCGTGAGCGATCCTCTGGCCTTCTTCATCACCTTTACCTGTCACGGCACCTGGCTCAATGGTGACGAACGCGGTTCCGTGGACGAGGGCCACAATGCCTTCGCGACGCCAGTGTTACCAGCCGACTCGGATCGTCACGCCCGCGCAGAGTCAGCTCTCGTCACCTCGCCCTACCTCCTGGACGAACCTCGCCGTCGGATTGCTCTGTCAGCCATCCGAGAAATCTGTGGTCGAAAAGGTTGGGCGCTGCACGCCGCCCACGTTCGCACGAATCACATTCACCTCATCGTCTCCGCCTCCGGTTCGCCAGAACGGGTCATGAACGACGTCAAGGCCGCGATCAGTCGGCGGCTGAATCAGGCATTTCCCCATGAACAAGGGCTGGTTCGCTGGACGCGACACGGGAGTACGCGTTACCTGTGGTCGGAAGAAGTCGTCGCGGAAAAAGTCCATTACGTCCTGCACGAACAGGGCAAACCCCTGGAACACTATCCGAACCAAGCGGCCTGTCAGAGCCGCGCACGCAGCGAGGCCGCAGGCCGAGCGGAGTAAGCGCACCGA
>CAYYJM010000152.1:0-15121 GCA_964471755.1 uncultured Alcaligenaceae bacterium | reverse complement strand
GAAACAAAAAAGGCTTGCGTCATTTCTGACACAAGCCTTGAGTGGAGCCGAAGGGGATCGAACCCTCAACCTCAGCATTGCGAACGCTGCGCTCTCCCAATTGAGCTACGGCCCCGATAGATGAGGCAATTATAGCTCGGCAGGCAAGGACTGGGAAGGGCAGGTCTGCGCTGGCGGCCAAAAACGCCCGCACCTCGGGTGGGCGAACCCGAGGCGGGGCGAAGAACTTACTTCTGCTCAGGTTTGTCCGTCTTGACCGCCTTGTCGGTCCACTTCGACACGTCCCACAGGGCGTGGGTGTCCTGGAGCGACTCGGCCATGTCGTTCAGTTCCTTGCGAAGACGAACCGATGTCACTGCGACATTGTCCATCGGCTGATCCGCCTTCAACTGGCTGCCCACCAGGCGGAACTGCATCTTGCCGGTCTTGCTGTTGACCGCCTCGAGCAGCCCCCGGAAGCGCTCGGCCGGGGCGTTCGCCGGGATGTCGCTCAGGTAGGACATCAGCCAGACCGACCGCTTGTTGGGGCTCAGACCGACCCGGATGTTGAAGTCGTAATCCTTGCTGGTCACGGTCACGTCGTAGTACAGGGCCCCACTATTGTAGGTCCCCTTCCTGGGAGCCAGGCCGAGCCCGTCGAGCAGTTCACCGAGCCGGACATCGGTGATCGGGGCACACGGATCCGCCTTGCCGGCCGGCGTTTCCGTCGCGGTCGCCGGGACCGGATCGGCCTGGACCACGCTGCCTCCGAACACGACCAGAGCGAGGACCACGGCCACCTTCGCGAGCTTCATCATCTTGCATTCTCCCGGGAACTTGTTGGTTGGGGGACTTCCGACGCCCTTTCCTACGCCCGGGTTTGAAGGGAGTGACATGCAGGATGCGAATAATCGACGCTGACGTTCGGAACCTACGCCAGCAGTTCCTTGATGACGTGGCCATGCACATCGGTCAGCCGCCGATCGATGCCGCTGTTCCGCACCGTCAGCCGCGTATGGTCGATGCCGAGCAGGTGCAGGATCGTCGCGTGCAGGTCGTAGACCTCCGTTGGGTTCGAGCGGTCGGCCGGCTTGTAGCCGAAATCGTCACTGGGACCGTGGCTGATGCCGCCCTTGATGCCGCCACCACACATCCAGTTCGTGAAGCAGTACGGATTGTGGTCGCGGCCCTTGCCGCCCTGCGACGACGGCATCCGTCCAAACTCGGTCGTCCACAACACGATCGTATCGTCGAGCAGACCGAGGCGGGCCAGATCCTCGATCAGAGCGGCCGTGCCGCGGGCCATGCCCAGAGCGAGCGGACCATGATCGCGCTGCACGTCCTCGTGCGAGTCCCAGTTCCGCCGGGGAAAGCCGTTGTCGTTGCCGCTCCAGATCTGCACGAAGCGGACGCCACGCTCCAGCAGTCGGCGAGCGGCCAGACACTTTCGGCCAAAGACGTCCGTCTCCTCCCGGTCGTTGATCTCCTTGTCGAACGCCGTGTTGCCCTGGTCGATGCCGTAGCGCTTCAGTACCGATGCTGGCTCCTTCGAGAAGTCGAGCGCCTCCGGTGCGGCGAGTTGCATCTTCGCGGCCAGTTCGTAGCTCTGGATGCGGGCCTCCAGGCGGTCGTCGCCGGGCCGGCTCATCGCGTGTTCGTGGTTGAGGCGATTGAGCAGATCGATGCCGGCCTTGTCGCCCGTACGGGTCGGGAACGGCACCCGCTCATCGGGGAACAGATCGGCGATCGGCGTCTTCGAGCCGGGATAGACGACGGCTCCCTGATGCTGGGCCGGCAGAAAGGCCGAGTCCCAGTTCTTGGTGCCGTTGGACGCCAGGCCGCGATGGTCCGGCAGGACGACGAAGGTCGGTAGGTTGTCCGTGAGTCGGCCCAGGCCGTAGCTGATCCAGGAACCCATCGATGGGAAGCCGGGTCGGTTGAAGCCAGTGGTTTGCAAGAGCGTGCCCTGGCTGTGGACGCCGGTCTTGCCGACGACGTTGTGGACGAACGCCAATCGATCGACGACGGAACCGAGCGGCGCAACGACATCGCTGAGCAGCTTGCCACACTGGCCATGAGGCTTGAACGGCCAGATGGGTTTGAGCCAGGGGCCGAGGCCGTTCTGGAACGTCTCGACCGGTTCGCCGAAGTGCGACGGCTGGCCGTGGCGTTTGACCAGTTCCGGCTTGAAGTCGAACAGGTCGAGATGACTGGCAGCCCCGGCCATGAAGAGCTGGACGACGCGCTTCGCCTTCGGGGCATGGTGCAGACCGCCATCGGGACGTGAGGAGCCCTCGGCGAGAAGAGTGGCCAGGGCGAGGCCGCCGAGGCCGCCACCGCTGTGAAACAGGAAGTCGCGTCGGTTCATGATCAATTCCGGGTTGGCCCCCGTCATGGGTACTCCCGCCTCGCCGTCAAGGAGGTGGATTCTCCACCGTACTCGCAGGGCATTTCACCTCCATGCTCAGTAGACGCCAACCGGCCCTGGTCGTCAACTCGCAAACGGCCTCGACCCGCGTCCTCGCACGGATCGGCCCGTACGACGAATCGGGTCGTGGCGATGCACCGCCGATCTGGCCTCGCTTTTTTCGACCGACCTTGCTATCGCGGACGACCTGCCCGGACGCAGGGGGAGCGCTCGGGATTCGATCCGGCGAGGTGCGCAATGCACAGAGCATGGTTGGGGCCGCTGGCCTTGCTGGGCCTGGCGATCGGCGAAGGATGTACGGGATTCAATGCGCGGCACTGGCCGACGGGTTTCCCGGCTCACACGATGAGTGGTCCGCCGCTGTCGCTGACCGGACGCGATGCACAGGGTCAGGTCGTCAGTCTGGAATCGTTTCGCGGCCAGGTCGTCGTGGTCGATGTCTGGAAGACCGGCTGACTACCGTGCGTCAAGTTCCACAAACACGGGCGGTCGCTCGTGGAGAGATACGCCGGTCAACCCGTCGCTCTACTCGGCATCAATGCCGATGCCGATCCGGAGGGATTGAGCCAGAAGCCGCTGCCGTGGCCAACGATCTGGGACGGGCCGAACGGGCCCCTGGCGGCCCAGTTGCGCGTGCAGGCTTACCCGTCGCTCTACCTGATCGACCCGGCCGGCCAGGTGCGCCGAACGTGGACGGGGCTGCCCCAGCCGGGCGAACTGGAGGCGGCCATCGATCGACTGCTGGCGGAGCCGCGGTGAGCCACGTCGCCTCAGGCCGGTAACAGATCCTCAACGAGAATGCTCGCCTGGGGAGCGGCCAGCGGAGAAACCGTCTCATCCGGGTCGTGGATGGTCCGGATCGAGTACTGGAACCCGAACCGTTGCGTGGCGTCCGGAACGGGCTGACGGTAGACCTCGAGTTGCCGATCGACCAGGTTGAGGATCCAGTAGTCCGCGATGGAACTGACGGCGTAGAGGCTCGCCTTGATCGACCGATCATAGGCCAGGGAACTATCGGCCACCTCGACGATCAGCAACGCCCCAGTGGGGTTGTCGGGCGCGGGGGTCTTCGGATCCCCTGGCACCACCGCGACGTCGGGATCGGGGACGGAGAGCGGGCTCAGGTCGAGCGAGTTCTGCGGCCGAATCCAGTAACCCTTGCCGAAGACCGCCCGGAGCGCATCCAGGACGAGCAGGACGCCCGAGGCGTGCAGATTCTTCTGGGCGGGCATTTCCAGGATCTCTCCGTCGATCAGTTCGACTCGGGCCCCGTCGAGCAGACCAATATCGAGCATCCGGTAATAGATCGGCCGGGTGATCCGGAACCGCTGCGGCATGGCCTGAGTCATCGCTCGCCTCCGCTCCTCACGTCGCCTCGGCCATGACCTGCAACTGGAGCAGGCTGCGTGTCTGCTCCTTCTCCAGGTACTCCCGGCCCTTCTTGACGTTGACGTGATCCCACGGCAGGATCTCGTCGATCGGCCGGGCGCGCTGCGAGTACCAGGCCGGGTCGATGCCGAGATCGGCGAAGACCTGCCACCACAGCTTCGGCTGAAAGCATTCGCTCCAGCCGTCGAGCCGGGCTCCGCGTCGCCAGGCCAGTTCCAGGGCCGGAGCGATGCGCCGGTCACCGCGCGTCAGGATGCCTTCGAGCAGGCTCAGTTCCACCTCGTGCTGCTTGATCTTGACCGACGATCGCCGCGGCCGGGTCCGCAGATAGCGACCGGCTTCGAGCAGATACTCGCGGGTCGCCATGCCGTTCCACTGGTACGGCGTGTGCGGCTTCGGTACGAAGTTCGACACCGACGCGGTCACCTCCTTGTACCGGCCGGTGACCTCCTTGCTGATGTCGGCGATCGTGTTGGCCATCTCGACGATGCCGTCGAGATCGACCGTCCGCTCGCCAGGCAGGCCGCACAGGAAGTAGAGCTTGACCTTCTGCCAGCCGTTGGCGAACGCTTCCCGGCAGCCGGTGTACAGATCGTCGTTCTTGATCTTCTTGCGGATCTGCTCGCGCATGTCGTCGCGAGCCACCTCCGGAGCGAGCGTCAGGCCCGTACGGCGAGCGCCCTTCATCAGCTTCGGCACGCTCCGCAGCTGGTTGTTGATGCGCAGGCTCGGCAGCGTTACGCTCACGCCGAGTGGGCTGAACACCTCCTGCATCCGCGTGACCAGTTCCTCGAAGTACGGATAGTCGCTCGTCGAGAGGCTCAGCAGACTGATCTCGTTGTAGCCGGTGTTCCGATACGCTTGCAGGGCCGACTGCACGATCGTCTCGACGGAGCGAACCCGGAGCGGCCGCTTGATGACAGTCGATTGACAGAAGCGGCACTGCCAGGGACAGCCACGCATGATCTCGATGGCGATCCGGTCGTGCGGCGTCTGGACGAACGAGACGATCGGATGCGACGGCAACGGGATGGCGTCGAAGTCCTGCTCGATGGTGCAGGCCAGGATCTCACGCGGCACGTCGGAGCGCGTCCGGTGCATGGCCGCAACGGTGCCGTCGGCGTGGTATTCCGGCTCGTAGAAACGCGGAGCGTACGCCCAGGTCGTGCTGCCGACGATCTCGGCGAGAGCGTCTTCGCGGGCGCGCTGGGAACCCCGATCGTCACTCCCCCGGCTGTCGCCGGGGGCTCGCCATTTTTCCTTCAGCGTCATCCAGCGGTCCATGACCCAGGGCAGGCTCTCCTCGCCGTCGCCGATGATGAAGAGATCGACGAACGGTGCGAGCAGTTCGGGATTCTGCGCTCCCGGGCCGCCAGCGATGACGAGCGGATGGGCCATCGTGCGATCGGCCGCGTGCAAGGGGATGCCGCCAAGGTCGAGCATCGTCAGCAGATTCGTGTAGCAGACCTCGTACTGCAGACTGAAGCCGATCAGGTCGAACTCGCTCAGGGGCGTGAACGTCTCCAGACTGTAGAGCGGCAGGCCGGCCCGGCGCAGCTCGGCCTCGAAGTCGAGCCACGGAGTGAACGCGCGCTCGCAGGCCCACTGCGGGTCGGCGTTCATGATGCTGTAGAGAACCTGCAAGCCGTGATGGCTGGTGCCGATCGGGTAGGCGTCAGGGAAGGCGAGACACATCCGGCCGCGCACGGCGCGATGGTCCTTGACGACGCTGTTGAGTTCGCCGCCGCAGTACTGGGCCGGCATCTTGACACGCGGCAGAACGCGGTGGACGGCTTCTTTCAGGTCGGTGCGCAGCATGCCTCTCTCCGTTCTTCGGGGTGCCTGTCATTATCCCGAGAACGGCGAGGGCCGGAAAGAGGGAATAGCACCACGTTTCCTGGCGAGCGTGGGGCGTCAGCCCCATGACTGCCGGAACGCCGCGAAGAGGAAGAGTCATGGGGCTGACGCCCCACGCTCGCCGGGAATCGTTCGACTCTCTTCCCGCGGAACCTGCCACACCTCCAGCGTGCCCCGCGGCAGGTCCCAGCTCTGACAGAGCCGACCACGGCGGATCATCTCCTCGGCCGGGTCGATCAGCGATTGCAGACGATGGTGCTTGCTCTCGCCCTTCTCCAGAAGTACATACTCGACCGGCGGTTGCGTCGTCGGCACATTATCCCGTTTCTCCACGAAGACGCGGCCGGCGTAGTAGTGCGTCCAGGCGAAGGGGTCCACGACGTAGTCGCCTGGCAGCGTGTTCTCGGCCAGCCATTCGCCGGCCTGCCGGAAGCCGGCCCGATCGTCGTGCAACGGCAAGAGGGTGCGATACGCCGCCGGGGCCGCCAGGGCGACGACCAGCACGGCCGGCATCCAGGTCGGCCAGCGCGGCGAACGCCGACCCGTCTCGATGAGGCCCGCCGCGATGAACGGCGCGAACGCGAGCAGAACCAGGGCCAGGTGCCGATCGGACAGATAGCCCAGATACCAGGCCACGCGGTAGAGCAGCAGCGCGATCATCACCGACAGCAGGCCCAGGACCAGGACGCCTGGCTGGCCCAGGCGGTCGCGATACCACCACAGAGCGAGCAGGCCAAAAACCCAGCCGACGTGAAAGGTGCCACGAATCACCATTCTGCCGAGCTGGCTGGCCGCCCAGCCGATCCGCTGGGAGGGGTCGTCCACGGCTCCTTCCCACCAGGCCGCCAGCAGCGGGCCGCCGCCGCTGGACCTCGGCCAGAGCGAATCGCTGCCCTGAGCGACGGACCTGCCCATCAACTGAAGGGCGGTCGGCTTGAGCGTGAACTTGCCCGTCGAGCCGTAGAAGACCGCGACGACAAGCAGCCCTGTCCCGGCCAACCCGGCGGTCTGTGCCAGCCACGGTCGCCACGCCTGCCGAGTGGTCCGCAGGCCCTGTCGGCCGACCAGGACCAGGCCCGCACAGAGGCCGATCAGCAGCCCTTCAGGCCGAACGAAATAGGCCAGGCCGCTGAAGACGCCGACCGCGACGAACCAGACCATGCGCTTCGTGTCAAAGGCGCGAAACACGGCCCAGTACGCCGACGCGGCAAAGAGCAAAAAGACCGCCTCGGACAGGCCATCGCCAAAGAGCCGACCCAGAGCCGGGAAGCACTGCACCAGAACCACGCTGGCGAAGGCGATCGGCCGATCGAAGAGACGCCGACCCAGCAGGTAGACCGGCACGACGAGCAGGACGCTGGCCAGGCTGCTGGCGATCTGAGCAGCCAGTTGCCAGGCCGTCGGCAGATCGTCGCCGAGCCAGGGACTGGCCAGCCGATGCACGGCCAGGATGGTGAGCGGAAAGCCAGGGTGCTGCTGCGCTCCGTCGATGGCCGTCCGCCAGCCGTACTGCTCCACCTCGTAGGCCATGCGGATGAAGCCGATGCTGTCGCGAGCCAGCACCTCGGTATGGGTCATCTGCCACAGCCGGATGGCGACGGTGAGCAGCATCAGCAGCAGGATCAGGCCCGCATCACGACGGTCCAGCGGTGGTCGAGGCTCGTCCATGAGCGTCTCCGGAGTAAAACGGGCTCGCCTGGGCTCGTCCGGAAGTTTCGCTCGACGGCCCGATCCGGTCAAGGCCGTTCGCTGGCCGTCCGGGCCAGTTCCTCCAGATTCTCCGGTGTGAAGTTGAACCACGGCACCTGCACCAGCGGCTGGTTCAGGAAACTGGACGACAGATCCGGATCGTACGTCAGGAACACGCCCACATGTCCGCGGAACAGGAAGACGAACAGCGCCAGGAACAGGGCCGCACGGAGGATGCCCCGGCCCAGAAAGCGCATCCATCCCCTGGACACCGGCAGCGGCGGTGTCGCTACCTGGAGAGCGGGCACCCATCGGGCCAGAGGAGTTGGCAGATCGTCGCCCTGGATCTCGCCGCGACGCAGCAGCTTCACCAGGGCTCCGCGATAGATCCGCGCGGCCAGGCCCTTGAGCAGCAGCAGGACCGCCATCAGACCGACGCACGACCAGAAGAAGAACGCCTCGAGTTGTGCGTGCAGCGTTCGGATCTCCTGGGCCGTCGGTTCGCTGCCGAGTTGGCTGCCCAGCCCCAGTCGGCCGAGAGACTTGAGCCCCGCGAAGACGGTCCCGAACAGGAGCAGCAGCAGAGCCACGCCCAGCAGCGGCAGCAGACTGACGCGGATCATCCGGCGAATCAGCCGATGATCGAGGATCGACCTCAGCTGCCCCGTGACGGCCACGTGGACCTGAGCCAGCAGGACGTACGGCAGCAGCACACAGGCCAGGATCATGCCGAGCAGAGTCGTCGAGACCCCCACGGTCGAGCGTTCGTAGACCTTGTTGAACGAGATCTCCCAGCCGTACTCCCAGCCGACGAAGAGCAGCACGCACGCCCAGCCGTACAGTAACCAGGTGCCCACCGCGAGCCGCAACCCCATCCACAGGTTGTCTCCCAGCGATCCGACCAGCCCCGTCAGCCGACTCCGGAGCGTCGCCGGTCGTGGCTCGGTGGGTTCGCGCAGAATCCAGCGTGGCCGACCCGGCACGCGCTCGCCGAGTTCGGCGCAGGCGGCCTCCAGGCTGAGTTCATCACGTCGCGGACTGGCAAGGTACAGACCACGCAGCACCCGGCCGCGCATCCATCGACCGAGCCAGCCGAGGACGATCAGGCCGGTGACAGGGGTCAGACAGAAGACCGCTCCGATGGCGAAGGACCAGAGCCAGCCGAAAACCCAGCCGAGCCAGCGAAGAAAGCCGAAGCCCGGCCGAACGGGCCTGGTCGGTTCGACGGGCGTCGATGGTGCGGGAAGCGTTTGTGTCGTCATCGTGATGCCTCCGCGCTCAGGCGTTTCGGAACAGGGACGGAGCCTCGGCCAGGGGTGTCGTGAAGCCCATCAGTTCGCCGACCGTGGCGGCCACGCTCGTCTGCTCCTCTCGTCGCGTGTACAGCTTCGGCGACTGCGGCACGAACCGCCCGGGCCCCGCGATCACCGCGAAGATCTCGTGCGAGCATCGCGAGTTGAAGTGGTGCTGATACGGCACGGACATCGCCAGGTTGTTGTCACGGCCACAGTCGGGCACGATCACGAAGACGGTGTTGTCGCGGTACTCCTCGTCCATCTGGACGGCGTTCCACAGTTCGCGGACGCCGTCGTCGATGATCGAGATGGCCCGCGTGTAGAAGTGGGCCGGCCCCCAGTGGACGTAGTCGGGATCCTGATAGTTGATCATCAGGAGCCGTGGTCGGAGGTGCTTCAGCGCCCACAGGGACAGGGTCGTCAGGAGCCGATCGCCGCGCGGATTGACCAGGCCGCTCTTGCCGTAGTAGGCCAGCCACCGTGCCCAGAATGCGTCCAGCTCCGGCGACGACGCGAAGGGCGTGTCCGGCGTCCGGTAGTCCCGGCTCTCCATCCTGTCGAGGTCCTTTTCGAGATGCTCACGCTCCTTCTCGGTCAGATCGGTTCGGGCCAGTTCCTGCCGCAGTTTGTAAGCCTTGAAGCGGAACAGGCTCAGGACCGTGGATTTGTAATTCACGCCGAAGAGGTGGTTGTTCGAGAAGGTGTAGAACTCCTCGCCGATGCGGTCCTCGCCGTTGACGATCAGAGCCTGGTGCATCGGAATGTCGTACGTCTTGCGCAGATACTCGAACACCGTCGGCACGACCGGCACGAAGCGATCGGAAAACGGTCGGCTCGAGATGTCCTCATAGTGATGGTACTTGCCGGTGATCAGGTAGAGCGTTCCCTGACCGTGGCTCGTGTCGATGCCCGGAGCGCTGGTGATCTCGACGTTCTTGTAGAGCAGACCGTGCTTGCCCGCCAGTTCGTGGTAGATGAACGGGCAGTGCGTCCTGTCCGGGTGAGCGATCGTTTCCAGGCGACGGACGCCGCCACCGAACCGGACGAGAACGACGAAGGGCTT
This sequence comes from uncultured Alcaligenaceae bacterium, assembly GCA_964471755.1. Lineage (GTDB taxonomy): Bacteria > Planctomycetota > Planctomycetia > Gemmatales > Gemmataceae > CAYYJM01. The sequence goes on along the minus strand of CAYYJM010000152.1, from coordinate 5,421 downwards.
CTTCTCGTAAGGCTTGCGCTCGCCGAGAGTCTCTTCCGGAGCAAGGGCGACGGGATAGGTTGTTTCGCCGATCGTCGGCTCGTGGGGTACCTCGGACCTGTCACAACCGGCCAGACCGAGCGTTACGGAACTGAGGCCCAGGGCGGTCCGCTGGAGGAACCGTCGCCGGTCGAATGATGCGAAGGTGGACATGAGAATAGCATCCCCGCACGGTATCAGTTTGGGATCGGAATCAGGGGACATGCGAGTATACTTGATGGAGTCGAACGATGTTTCAGTTGATGGTGCCCCGGAAAGAGCAGCGCCGCGTAATGGAGACAATCCGTATTCCCGAGTCGGAGCTGGAATGGAGCTTCGTGGCCTCGGGCGGGCCAGGCGGCCAGAATGTGAACAAGGTGGCCAGCAAGGCCGTCCTCCGCTGGAAGGTCGTCGCCAGTCAGGCCCTTCCGGAGGCGGTCAAGGCGCGCTTCATGATCCAGCAGAAGAATCGCATCACGACGGAAGGCGAACTGGTCATCTCGTCGCAGAAAACGCGCGACCAGGCCGTCAACCGCGAGGATTGCCTGGGCAAGCTGGATGAGATGATCCGCCAGGCTCAGGTGGTGCCGACGGTGCGCAAGGTGACGAAACCGTCGAAGGGATCGAAGCGCCGCCGGTTGGCGGACAAGAAGCACCGCTCGGGCGTCAAGGAGTCGCGGCGGTCTCCGGGAGAATGAGTATGCCCAACCACCTGAAGTTCTGCGGCTGTCGTCGCTGCCGGAGCGGGATGCACACCCACGCCGGCGGCAAGATCGTCCAGAAGACCATCCGCAAGGCTCGCCGGGTTGCCCGACAGAAGCTGAAGCGCGGCGAGGAACCGGAGCCGAAGGTCGGCGTCGTTTACATGGATTGACTCACGGCGTCGGACCCATCAAAGCCGGCGGTTGCCGGGTCCACAGGGGCCAGGAACGCTCCAGGATCAGGTCGATCAGCCACCACCAGCGGATGTCCCGGCCGGCAGCCCGGCAGGTGGTCAGGATGTCTCGGTCCGTGCAGCCGGCCTCTTCCAGGGCGTCGCCCAGGATCGGCAGCGCCTCCAGATCCTCCTCCAGAGCAATGCACCAGGCCAACCGGGAGACGGTGCCGTTGTTCCAGGTCAGCCAGTCCGGGTCGAGTGGCGGCAACGGCGGTGCGAACGCCTGATCGAACCGGTGAGCGATTCGTCGGCTGTTGATGTCCAGAGCGGCCAGGATCTCGATGACCGCCGGCGTCGGAATGCCCCACTCCGTGGCCCAGAGCAGGATGTCGAGGTTCTGCCAGCCCGACTGGAGTCGGTCAATAACCCGATCGATCAGGACTGGCTGATCATGGAACTCGCGCTGGAGTAGACCGAAGTCGCCGCGATCCAACTCGATCCAGAAGCGTTCGCCACGGAGGTGCTCCAACCAGCGGACCCGCAGGTAGCCCCACCAGTGTAAGCGGGCCCAGCGCCGCAGGGCCATTTCGCCCAGATCCACGCCAGCCTTCTCGCTCTCGATCCATTTGTATCGGAGCGCCTCCTGTTTGGCGTCGGCGTGGATACTACCCTTCTCCATGTCGGGTTCCTCCGGTGTACCTCCCGGGTGAGATTCGCATCCTTCCCGGACATCCTATGCCACGGGACACTACCTGGGTAGAGGGGTCTCCTGGTAGAAGGCCTCCTGCCATTTCCCACCTCGGCGGGTCCAGATCGCCGAGGCGAAGTTCCGGGTCGGTAACGCCTTGCCCTTGTAGGTGCCGCGAATGGTCACCTCGTAGGTCACCAGAACGACCTCGCTGCCGAGTGGCTGCAACTTCATTTTACCCGTCTTGTACTCCGTCAGCTTGTGGTCGTCGAGGGATTTCAGCTGCTCTTCTCGCGTCAACGGCCGGGGGTAGTACGGAGTCACCGCGACGTGATCATCCGTCATCAGCCCGACGACGGCCTTGAGATCCGCTTTCTCGAAGGCCGCGTTGAGAGCGGCCAGCGCCTTTGACACCTCAGCCGTGGCGTCGGGCCGGGCCGCACTGGTGAACAGGACACTGAGCAGCAGAGCGGCCAGGAGCTTCCGGTACATGCGATCGTTCTCCAGGACGGATGCCAACTGGTGGCCGAGGATAGCACGCGGGCGATGGGGCGTCGATGGCCTACTCGGTGATTTCGCGGATCACGCGGCAGGGATTGCCAGCGGCGAAGACGCCATCCGGGATGTCGCGCGTGACCACGCTGCCGGCTCCGATGACGCATCGCGAGCCGATCGTCACGCCGGGACAGAGGATCGCTCCGCCACCGACCCAGACGTCCGAACCGATGCGGATCGGCTTCGCGAACTCCTGCCGACGACGCAACTCGGCGTTCATCGGATGGGTCGCCGTGTAGATCTGCACGGCCGGGCCGAACAGGGTGAAGTCGCCGATGGTCACCTGGCAGACATCGAGAACGACACAGTTGAAGTTGAAGAAGACCCGCTGACCGAGCAGGATGTTGGAGCCGTAATCGCAGAAGAACGGCGGCTGCATCCAGACGCTGTCGCCGCCCTGGCCGAAGAGATCGATCAGGATGCGTCGGCGAACGTCCACGTCGGTCTCGCGCGTGCCGTTCAGATCCTGGCACAGGTCGCGGGCCCGGTTTCGAGCCTGAACGAGGTCCGGGTCGAGCGGATCGTACAGCTCCCCGGCCAGCATCCGGTCCTTCTCGCTCGACATGGTGCAGGCTCCTGCTGTGGACTCGGGAGTGAACCCGAACGACAATACCCGGGAGGCGAGGTTATCTTACGGAACTCGGCGTGAGGAATCGGCCGATGGAGTTCTTCGAGTGGTGGGCCGGGCTGAGCGTCTGGCTCAAGGTCGGCCTGGCCCTGCTATTGCTGCTGATCTCGACGGCCCTGTGGTTCGCTGGCAAATTCTGGCCCTGGGGCTGGGTGGCCGGTATCGTGCTGCTGCTGTTCTCCATTCCGAGCGATCGGGAGCGAAAGGGATATCATGACTGACGGATGCGCTCGATGATTGGGTCGGTAGCCGGTATCCCTAACAAGGAGACGATTCATGCCACGCTGGCGTCTGCTCTGCCTCGTGCTGCTTCTGCCCGTTCTGGTCGCTGCCGCTGATTGGCCGCAGTGGCTGGGGCCGAACCGGGACGGCGGAACGTCCGAGAAGGTCGCTCCCTGGAAGGGAGATCTGAAGGACGTTTGGCGATTCAAGGTCGGCGACGGGCACAGTTCGCCGATCGTCGCTGGCGAGCGTGTCTATCTGTTCACGCGCGTTCCGGGCAAGGATCAGGAACAGATCACCGCGTACAACCTGGCCGATGGCAAGGAGATCTGGAAGCAGGCCTACGACCGGGGCGTGTTCAAGAGTCCGTTCGGGCTCGGCCCGCGGGCGACGCCGACGTTCCATGACGGCAAGCTCTACACCTACGGCGCGACCGGCATCCTGACCTGCTGGGACGCCGAGAAGGGAGCCCGCCTCTGGCAGGTGGACACGCTGACGAAGTTCAAGGGCAAGAACCTGTTCTTCGGCATGTCCGGCTCGCCCCTGCTCGATGACGGTCGGATCTACCTCAACGTCGGCGCTCCGGGAGCGAGCCTGGTGGCGTTCGACGCGAAGACTGGCGCGGTACTCTGGCAGACCGGCGATGCCGGGGCGAGTTATGCCTCGCCGATCGTCTATGGTCAGGGGAAGGGCCGCGAGGTGCTGTTCTTCACGCAGCAGGGGCTCCAGGCCGTCGAGCCGGCCACGGGCAAGACGATCTGGACGTTCGGCCTGGTCGATGCCCTCAACGAAAGCAGCACGACACCGGTCAAGGTCGGCGACCACATCCTGGCCAGTTCGATCACCTACGGCATCATCGGCCTGCTGCGTCAGGAGAAGGACGGCAAGGTGACCGTGAAGCAGGCGTGGAAGGACCCGGGATTGCCGTGCTACTTCTCGACGCCGGTAGTGGTGGGCGACCACGTCTACCTGGTGACGGGTCGCTTGCTGCCGCCGGTTCAGTCGAATCTGCACTGCATCGAGCCGAAGTCGGGCAAGGTTTTGTGGACGCGGGAGAACGTCGGCAAGTACCATGCGGCCCTCGTTCGGACGGGGAACAACAAGCTGCTGATGCTCGACGACTACGGCAACCTGTCCCTGCTGGAGCCGTCGCCGACGGCGTTCAAGGAGTTGGCGAAGACGAAGGTCGGCATCCAGACCTGGGTGACGCCGGCGGTGGCGTCGGGTAAGATCGTGCTGCGTGACGATCGCGAGTTGATGTGCTTCCCAGCGGAGTGAGGATGTGGGGCCAAAAATCCCCGGGAGCCGGGCACGAGGCCCGGCTCCCGGTCCGACACAGATTCCACCAGGAAGCCCCAACCGGAGTGGTCGACCCAGAAACCACGGACCCGGCGGGTTGATACTCCTGCCCCTCCGAAGAGGGACCGTGCCGGCTTCCCGCTTGCCCAGCACCTGGCGGAACCTGATTGATTCGCAGCACTTCCGGAGTTCGCCGCAGCGATCTCCGACAGGACGAGCGGGCGTATATCGCGACTTTCGCCGAAGTGGAAGGCCAAAATACGCCGAGCCGTCCGGTTTCCGAGCAGGGGTTGAGCGGACCGATGGTGCGCCGGATTACGAAGGGCCAGAGGGGGACTGGCCAGTCCCCCCCTCCGGGTTGCTACAATAGACCGTAAATCTCGCCGCCGAACAATCCGCGGGTCTGTCCATCCTCAGGGGGTTCCTGTCATGGCATCGGTTCTTGAGAAGGGGGTCAACGGGGCCCTCGATACCACGCCGGCCACCGGTGGCGACATCGACGCCCAGGAGACGAAGGAGTGGCTCGACTCACTCGAATCGGTATTGCAGACCGCAGGGCCGGAACGAGCCGCCTACCTGCTCCAGCAACTGAAGCTGAAGGCGGTTCGCAGCGGAGTCGAGTTCCCATTCACGGCGAACACGCCCTACATCAACACGATTCCGGTAGCCCGCCAGCCGGTCTTCCCTGGCAACCGCGAGATCGAACGGCGAATTAAAAGCCTGGTACGCTGGAACGCGATGGCCATGGTCGTACGGGCCAACACGGCAGAACACGGAATCGGCGGTCACATCTCCACCTTCGCCTCGTCGGCCACCCTCTACGAAATCGGCTACAACCACTTCTTCAAGGGCCACGACCATCCCGACGGCCCCGATCACATCTACTTCCAGGGCCACGCCTCGCCGGGTATGTACTCGCGCGCGTTCCTCGAAGGTCGGCTGACGACGAAGCAGCTGGACAACTTCCGTCGTGAACTGGCCGAGGGGGGCGGCCTGTCGAGCTATCCGCACCCGTGGCTGATGCCGCACTTCTGGCAATTCCCGACCGTGTCGATGGGGCTGGGGCCGATCATGTCCATCTACCAGGCGCGGTTCAACCGCTACCTGGAGCATCGCGGCCTGAAGAAGACCAGC
>CAYYJM010000151.1:0-15145 GCA_964471755.1 uncultured Alcaligenaceae bacterium | reverse complement strand
GGGCATCCCCAAGGATCGCCACGTCCTCCCAGGTCTGATGGTCGTAGATGTCGCGTGCCAGATGCCCGATGAAGCCGTCACGCCAGGTGAGCAGGTCCGGAGCGATCGCCTTCCGGTGGAAGGGATTGCCGGCGACATCGTGAACGACCGCCGCCTGTTCGTCCAGGAGCATCTCGCTGAAGGTGGCGAGCAGGGTGGCGGCCGGCGTGTGTCCTGGCGGTGGCCGAAAGAAGGATCGGACCGCCTCCGCCGCCGCCTGGGAGATCAGGTGGGCGAAGGCGGCTCGTCGTCCGTTGAGTTGAGCCTGAGAGTACAATTCCGCACGATGATCCGGGTCGTCGGCCTGGTTCCAGCGGCTCATGGATTGCAGCGCCGTCCGGCTTCGGCTCCGGGTCAGACGTGCCGCCTTGCGGTGATCGATGCCGAGTTTCCGAGCAGTCTGCTGGCCGTCCGCGAATGCCTCGGCCGTCTCCAGGACGGCGCGCAGGTCGGCGTTGTCCTCGGCCGCTCCCACCTGCCGACAGATGCCGCAGGCGAGCAGCCGCCAGCGTCGCTCGCTCAACGGAACGGGCAGCGAATCCAGAAGATGGTCCAGGGACAGACAGTTGAGCCAGTCGGATTCGATCATGGCGCGATCCTCCCCACTCAGAGTGACGAGAAATCGCGCCGTTGACAAGGGCGGACCTCAGCGCTGCTGCGCCCGCATGAACGCATGGAGTCGCTCGGCAGCGGGTTGCCATGATCCGGCCCGGGCCGTGCCGATGATCGCGTCCAGGGCGTTCGCCGCGGCCGAGGGCAACTTGCCCGCTTCCCGGTAGCCCTGTAGCCGCCGTTCGGCCTGGGCCAGACGTCTCTCATCCCGGCTCCGGACGGCGGTGTACAGGGCATCGACCGTCTTGAAGACCTCCGCGCTCGTGCCCATCTGGGGCGGTTGGCTGAGATAGGCGAACAGGACGAACGCTCCCAGCAGGACCGCCACGCCGATCAGCACGCAGCGGGCCAGGCGTTCACGCTGGCCGCGATCGTCGGTCGGGTCAGTCGTCACGCGCCACCTCCCCGCCGTCACGGGTGGAGAGGGCAACAAACGTGTCGGGGTTGATGAACGTCGAAACGAAGCGAATGGAGCCGTCGCCGAAGAGGACGTTGCAGCCGTCGCCATGTTCGCCCCACATCTGATCGGTATGGCCGAACGGATCATTCGGAGCATGGATGATGACCTCGGGGTGGTCGTGCGTATCCGGGCCGCTGTGGACGCCGACCAGGCAGCCCGCTCCGTTGTTCTCCGAAGGCCAGGGGTGGAGGTCGAGCCGGGGTGGCGTGACCGCACCGGGCACCACGCCGACCCACGTCTTGTGGCTCAGCCGTGAGCTGTGTTCGCCGATGAAGATCGTGTTGGACAGGCCGTCGAGAATCCGGGCCACGCTCACTCGCGAATTGCGATAGAAGGGGCCGTCGATCCGGGCGAGCCGGTTGCCGTTCTCGGAGATTGGTTCGGCGATGTCATAGTCGAAGCTGTAGGCGGAGGTCCGACCCCACGGTTGGTGGATGCCGGCGTTCGTGACGTAGTGCGAATGAGCGAACCGGATTCGGCTACCGTCGCTGCGGGTGAGCGGCACCCCGTGGCGGACGTCGGCCCCCTGGCGCTGGACCTCGAACCCATCGCTGCCGCCGGTCGCGGCCGGGCAGAGGAACAGCGACACCGGGGTGGTCACCGCCACGGCAAAGGCCGGCGACCAGCACGGTTGCTTCAGATCGAACTGCCGGAACAGGTTCTCCTGCTCCAGGTACGGTAGCAGGAAGACGCCCCAGGCCCAGCCCGGCGGGCCATTGCGATACTCATCGCCGTAGGCGATCCCGAAGGCCGAGCCGTCGAGCCGGGTGTTTGCCGTCGTGTAGGCGGGCGGGAACACCCGCTGGGCGCTCTCGTAATTGTGCAGGGCCAGGCCGATCTGCTTGAGATGGTTCGCACACTGCATCCGATAGGCAGCCCCGCGAACCTTCTGGACGGCGGGCAGAAGCAGCCCGATCAGAATGGCGATGATCGCGATCACTACCAGCAGCTCGATCAGGGTGAAGGCTCGGCGTGCGCTCGCTCCTGGTCTCATCTTCCCTCTCCTTCGATGATGCTTAGCTCTAGCTAATCGAATGGTTAGCGTAAGCTAAACAAGAAAGAGAGGCAAGACTTTCTTTCTGGCTTTGGTGCGGCGAACTCATCGGCGGGTGAAGTAGTAGATGCCCGGGCCGTCGGCCGTGGGCAGGCGACAGAGGTGGTCCGGCTTGTGCCGCTGGAGCCAGCCGAGCAGTTGCTGCCCGTCCTCCGGCCGATCGCCAAGGGAGAGCAGGACTTCCGTTCCCTGGACCAGGGCCTGGCGTCCCTCGACCAGTTGGAGCTTGACCTGGTCGATCTGGATGGGCTGGCTCGGCACGCCGAAGAGTTCGCCCAGCGCGATCTGGCCGCTGATAGTGAAGATTCGGCAGACCGGCGTCGGCGAACCGACCTGCACCAGTTCGTTGAAGCGGTAGTGCTGGATCGCCCGGACGGCCCGGCGTGCGGCCTGCTCATCCGCGCCGAACCGGGCCAGCACCCGGGCACCGACATTCAGCACCCAGCCGTCCGGGGCACGCTGAACCACAACCTGGCGATGGTCGAAGGGCGTCCGCAGGAGCCGATCGTTGACCCCGGGAACGACCTGGACGCCGGGCGCGGCCCAGTGCGTGGCTTCGTTCGACCGGTTGTCGTGCAGGGGCGGAATGCTCGGCGGAATGTAGGTCTGGATGGCGGACCATTCCTTGTTCTGAGTGAGCGTCTTCACCTCGGCAGCCGGCTTGAAATTCGTGGTTCGGGTCGTCGCCAGGGTGGGCATGGACAGGGGGGCCAGGGAATGGCGCTGATGAAAGGTCGCCGTGTTGGGCTCGGCGAGGAAGACCATCATTGTTGGGACGCCTTCGCCGAGGAGGATCAACCGGGTGAAGCTGTATTTTCGCAGGACCGCCAGGGCCTGCTCGGCGTCCTGGCGGGCGTAGCCGAAGTTGAACAGAGCCCGTGGGCCGTCGCAGAGACACCACTGACCGTCGGCCTTATCGACCCGCAGGGTGGCCGGGTCGAGCGGCAGGATGCGCTGGCCGCGGATCAGGCCGGTCGGAGCCTGCCCCTGAGCGAGCCAGTATTCAAGGACCGGAGCCGGGCTGCCGATGACGCCACGCTCCGTCAGGCCGAGATCCCGGATCAGGCGCAAGGCCTGGGCGGCCTCAGAGTTGCGCCGGCCGAATTGCTTCAACAGGGTGGTGCCAGCACGCAGACCCCAGCCCTCCGCCGACCAGGTCATCTCGACCGAGCCCGGCTGGAAGTGCTGGAGCTGTTCCGGCCGGGGCAGTTCTTCTCCGCTTCCGGTCGAGCAGGCGACCAGGATAACAATCAGGGGAAAGGCGGTGCGCATCGGTTTCTCCTCCGCTCGGTATACCCGAGATCGGCCGGAGGCGGCGCGCGACTTTGACGATTCTGCCGATCAGGTGGAGACGGCGTCGAAGGGATCGATCGCCGCCACCGTGGCTACTCAGCGGTCACGCATCGAGGGGACGGCTGCCGACGTGGGTACGGACTGAATCGTGGGTACGGATTGAATAAAGCGGCGCAGGACCAGACGGAGCAGTTCACCAGCGGTGACACCGCGTCCGTGGGCAGCGTTCTCCAGCGCCAGGACTTCGGCACTGGTCAGGAGAAGAGGAATCTCCACCACTTCCGTCTCGGAAGATCCGGGGTCGAAATCGACGGAAGGGCAACCAGGTCGTTCGTGCATGTTTCGGGTCCTGCGGAGTTGTGGTCGGTTGAGATCGTTGTGAAGGTTCTCGCGCTCCTTCTCCCTCACCCCAAGTTCGCTGGTTAGCGATCGGGAAAGTTCCATTCCCTTCTTCTCAACAACTTCGAGCAACTGTCGTGCCGATCACTGGAAACGCCGCAACTGTTGTCGCCAGTATCTCCAGGCCCTTTCCTGGGCAGGGTTTACAGCCCGTGTCGTGAACGTCCCTGTGGTGCGGCCAACCCGACGTGCTACAAAGAGTCACAAACACTGCTTTAAGTATAGCAGAAGGAATGGGCCTCTGTCCAGGCTGGAAGCTTGATCGAACAACCTTCGCTCGGTGCCGATCACCGCCCACAACTCGAGGAACCGGCTTCCGCAGACAGGCCGTTCGGGATCGGCTAGGATGGAGGAACCTCACTTCCGGAGGGAGCATGGCGAAGAAGAAGAAGGTCCGCGTTGATCTGCGCAAGAACCGCACCCGGCCGCCGCGCCCGCGTGACTGGACGCGGGGCTTCCAGGAACATGGTTACAACGAGGAAGCGACCACCGGCTCGGAGCGGGTCCGCGCCAAGGGAGATCTATCGCGTCGGCGAACGATCATCCAGGACGAAGGGCAGGGGGGGGCCGAGGGGCAGACCGGCAGCGAGATGCCCGCGGCCGACCTCGCCGCGTGTCTGCGCGGCCGGGTTCTGCGTGTTCATGGCCTGTTCAGCCTGATCGAGACGGCCGATGGCCGATTGTTCCGCTGTGCTGTCCGCCGATTGCTGCGTAGCCTGGCGACCGACGAACGCAACATCCTCACCTGTGGCGATCACGTCTGGTTCCGGCCGGCCCCTGGTTCGGCGTCGGCCGAGGTCGAGGAGGTGGACCGCGCCACGTCCGGCTCATTGCAGATGCCCGAACGAGAGGGGCTGATCGAACGCGTCGAACCGCGGCACGGCCTGCTGACGCGTTCGTCGCGCGGCCGGGAACACGTCCTGGTCGCCAATGTCGATCAGGTGGTCTTCGTCCTGTCGCTGGTCGCGCCGGCGTTGAAGATCCACCTCATCGACCGTTACCTGGCCAGTGCCATGCAGGGAGGGATCGCCCCGATTCTGACCCTGAACAAGGCCGATCTGACCGACGCGGCCATCTTTCAGCCGATCGTCGGCCTCTATCGTCAGATGGGCATACCGACCTTCATCACCAGCGCCACGACGGGGCAGGGGATCGACCTGCTCCGCGAGCAGTTGCGCGATCGGCAGACAGTCTTCTCGGGCCAGAGTGGCGTCGGCAAGTCATCGCTGCTGAACGCCATCCAACCGGACCTGGGCCTGCGCGTGCGCGAGGTCAGCGACGTCAACAACAAGGGCAAGCACACGACCACGACGGCGGAACTGATTCGTCTCCAGACGGGCGGCTGGGTCGTGGACACACCGGGCGTGCGTCAGTTCGAGTTGTGGAACAGCCCGCCGGAGGAAGTCGAGGGATTCTTCTGGGAGTTTCATCCCTGGGTGGCCCTCTGTGCCTTCCCGGACTGTACCCACACGCATGAGGACCGCTGCGCCGTCAAGCGAGCGGTGCATCGACGGCTGATCGCCACGTCGCGATACGTGAGCTATCTGGGATTGTTTCGGACGTAAGCGGACACGCGGCGAAGTACCACGGTGCTTCGCCGCATTCCAAACTACTCGTACCGCAACGCTTCGATTGGATCCAGCCGAGAGGCCTTCCAGGCCGGGTAGAAGCCAAAGACGACGCCAACGATGAGCGAGACGCCAACGGCACCGACCATGGCCGGAACTGAAATCTCGGTGGCCCACTTGAGGAAGTACCAGACTGTCCAGGAGATAGCCCGGCCCAGGACGATGCCGAGGACGCCGCCCAGGGCGCAGAGCAGGGCAGACTCGACCAGGAACTGCTTGAGGATGTCGCGGGACCTCGCACCGACGGCCATCCGCAGGCCGATCTCACGCGTCCGTTCGGTCACCGAGACGAGCATGATGTTCATGATGCCGACGCCGCCCACCACCAGTGAAATGGTCGCCACCAGGAGCAGCAGAACCGACATCAGGTTCGACGTCGATCCGAGCGCCCGGCTGATCTCGGCCATGTCACGAACCACGAAATCGTCTTCCTCCTCCGCATGGAGGCGGTGACGTTCGCGAAGCACTTCGCGCACCTGCTCCATGGTCCCACTCATGTTGGTTTTGGAACGAGACTGAATGAGGATCTGATCGATATTCATCGATCGGGTCAGCTGCGGATAGTTGGCTGCCTGGGCGGCCATGACCTCCGGGAAGAGTTTGTGTTCCGTCGTTGGATAGAGCTTCGTCAGGGTGTTGACTTGCTGAGTTGGATCGGCCCTGATTGCGCCAGCGACAGCGTTGGCGGACGTGCCGGACACCTTGAACTTGATGGTGCGGAGTGGAGCGAGAACAATATCGTCCTGATCCATACCCATCATGCTCGCGCCCTTTGGGCTGAGGACGCCGACGACCTTGAAGGGCAGGCCCTTGATGCGGATCGGGTGTCCGATGGGAGAGTGGCCGTCGAACAGATCGCGAACGAGGGTCCGGCCCAGGACGCAGACCTGTTCACACCGATCGTCATCGGCCTCGGTAAAGCAAAGACCTTCGGCGAGATTCTGCCAGTCGCGGATTTCGAGGTAGGCCGACGTCGTGCCGTACAGGTTCCAGGGGCGAGCGTTCTTGCCGTTGGCCGGGTTGACAACCTGTTCGCGGACGCGAACGATCGGCGCGACTCCCTTGATGGCCGGGCAGCGCTCGAAATCTTCCAGGGCGGCGGCGTCCTGGAGGGTGAGTTTGACGGACGTGCCCATGCCATTGCTGACCGTGCCCGATCGGGACGAACTGGGATAGACGATGAGGGTGTCGGCACCCATGCTCTGGATGGTCTTCTCGACCGCGCGGGCGGCCCCCTGTCCGATCTCAACCATCGCAATCACGGCCGCAATGCCGATGACGATGCCGAGCGTCGTCAGAGCCGAGCGGAGGATGTTGCGACGCAACGCATTGATGGCCAGTCGGAGCGTTGGAAACACGTTGACACCTCACACGACTCAGGAAGGATGGATGACCGTGGGCGTTTCATGAACGGTGTTGGTTTCCGGTGGGTGGGCCTGGATGCCGACCTCCAGTGGGCCTTCGGCATTGTAGACGCCATCCTCGATCAGGCCGTCCTTCATGCGGATGGCCCGCTGAGCGTAATTGGCGACGCTGGCGTCGTGGGTAACCAGGACGATCGTCAGGCCCTGCTCGCGAGCCAGGGTCTGGAACATGACCAGGATTTCCCGGCTCGTTTTCGAGTCGAGGTTACCGGTCGGTTCGTCGGCGAAGATCAGGGGCGGATTGTTGACCAGGGACCGGGCGATGGCAACGCGCTGTTGCTGTCCACCGGACAGTTGCGAGGGATGATGATCGAGACGTTCGCCGAGGCCGACCTTTTCGAGCAGCGCCCGGGCCCGCCCGTGAGCCTCGCGATGGGACAGATGCGTGGCGGTGTAGGCCAGTGGCATCATGACATTCTCGATGGCACTGGTTCGCGGCAGCAGGTTGAAGTTCTGGAAGACGAAGCCGATCTTCCGGTTGCGGATCATGGCCCGGGCGTCGGAGGAGAGTTGTGACACCTCCTCGTCATCGAGCCAGTAGTGACCGCTGGTCGGCCGATCGAGACAGCCGAGGATGTTCATCAGCGTGGACTTGCCCGACCCGGACGCGCCCATCAAGGCGACCATCTCGCCACGGCGGATGGTCAGCGAGATACCCTTGAGTACCGGGACGTCGATTTCGCCCAGGTGGTAGGTTTTGCGGATGTCTTCCAGTCGGATCAGATCCACGCTCGGCCTCGTCGGTGCGGGAGTCGGTTACTTCTTGGAGCCGCTGCTCTTGCTGCGCCGACCGAAGATCTTCGGTGGTGCGAACGGGTTGACACCTTCAGCGGACTCAGCCACGCGGACCTCGCCGGTCGCGACCTCGGCCCCGGGGGGCAGGGTGCCCTCGAGAACCTCGAGGATCTCGGTATGTTTCCCATCGGTGATGCCGATGCGAACCTTGACCGGTTCCAGCAAACCGCCGGAATTCGTGGTCCAGACCGTACCGAAGACGGGGATGCGCTTCTCGGGGCGTGGGGCAGTGGCCTTGGCCTTCCCCGACTCCGGTCCCTTCCCCTTGCTGCCATCCGTCGGCGGAGCCTTCCTGTCGCCTTCGGACTTCTTGACCGGTTCCGCTTTGGGAGGATCGTCCACCGCGTGGTGGCGTGGGTCGACTCGATCCGGGCTCGGCTTGTATCGCAGCGCGGCATTGGGAACGAGCAGGGCATCCTCTCGCTCGTGTACCAGGAACTTGAGGTTGGCGGTCAGGTAGGGCAATAATCGCATGTCGGAATTACTGGTATCGACGACGACGATATAACTGACGACGTTCTGTTCCATGCGTGCATTCAGGCGAACCTGAGACACGGTCCCACGGAAAAGTTCGTTGGACCGAGCATCGACCGTAAACAGGACGGGTTGGCCAACGCGGATCTGGCCGATGTCGGCTTCGTTGACAGAGACCCAGACCTGCATCCGTGTCAGGTCGGTGGCGATCAGGAACAGGCTGGGGGCGTTGAGGCTGGCGACGACGGTCTGGCCGACGTTGACGCGGCGATCGATGATGATGCCCTTGACCGGCGACTTGATGACGGTGTAGTTGAGGTTCGTCTCGGCCTCGGTCCGGGTGGCGAGGGCCTCGGCCTCGGCGGCCTTGCCGCGGAGGGTTTCCGCCAGCGAGATCTCATAGGTGGAGCGGGCCAGATCGACTTCCTGATCGCTGACGGTGCGTGTGCCGGCCAGGCCGCGGACTCGTTCCCATTCGCGTTCGGCCTGGCGCTGCTTGGCCTCCAGCACGCGGAGATCGGCCCGGCAGCGTTGCAGGGCGGAGTCGGCCAGGCGCAGGCGGGAGCGAAACAGTTCCGCATCGAGAACGGCCAGGATGGTGCCTTTCTCGACCTTGGTGCCGTAGTCGATGCGCTTGTTGGGGTCGTGGGGGTCATCGCCGAACTCCACGACCTTGCCGGCCACCTGGGCGCCGACGTCGATCACCTCCTCGGGTTGGACCGTCCCGGTCGATTCCAGGAAGACGGTCAGTTTTCCCTTCTCGACCTTCTCGAAGCGGAGTTCCATCTCCTCGCCCGTGTGCTGGTAATAGACGTAGCCGATCCAGCCCAGGCCGCTGATGACACCCAGGAGGAATACCCAGCCAACGATCCAGCGTAACCACCGCATGACCACCTCGTCCCGGACCTTCGGATCCGATCGGGTTCAGATCGACCGCCCCAGGGGAGCGGAGCATGAATCTGCTTATGCTAGAGGGAACCGGTCGCTGGCAGCAAGCAGAAACCGTCCCACGAGCAACCACTTCAAGCAAGCAACTTCCCCCAATCATTGTAGCCGCTATTCGGCGTACAGATTGAAACCCACGACGGGGCCTTCGGTAACGGTGCAGGAACGCCGCCCTCACGGCCGTACAAGGGCCTCGCGGCGGACAGGGGACGTCCTGGAGTGGCAGTGTCCGGCCAGTCCGGGCCAACGGAGGCCACCAGACGGCCCAGGTGTCTGGCGGCAGAACGGTGCAGGATAAAACTAACATAAGATAGATTATCGGACGTGCCGGCCGGCCGACTCTCCGGCCCGATCGAGCAAGCGATCCTGCTGATACGTCCGATAATGTGCGTTATGTTCGATTAATTGTCGTGCCGTTAGCCCTTGCTGAATCTGCGGTTGCGTCAATCAGCCGATGCGGACTGGTTTCGTGACGAGACGGACGAGCAGGTAGCCGAGTAGGCCCAGTGGGCCGAACAGCAGCGTCAGCAACAGCAGCGGCGAGACGATCCAGACCGACGTGCCTCGCTCTCGACTGTCGAGGTAGATCCAGCGGCCAACGAACAGGTCGAATGCCACGAAGTGGATCCAGCCGATCAGCGTCCCTTCCGGCGTGGCCAGCAGGGCGGTGATCTCGGCGAGCTTCGGCTGCAACAGGAGCGGCAGAACCACGGGCAGGCCGGGGATCACGAGAACGACGTACAGAATGACGAAGGGGAGCAGAAAGTACGGTTGGCCAACGAACCAGCGGGTGCCACGCCAGTGCGGGGCGAAGATCATCAGCGCCCAGATCGGAGCCGGGGCGTAGGTGACGATCTGAAAGAGAACGTCCGTCATGGCCCCTGCCCTCGCGTCAGGACTGGGCGTCACTCGCGGCGGCGACCAGGGCCGCGGCCGGGATCGTCTCGTAGACGCCCATCTTGCGGAATTTCTGATAGCGGCCTTCGAGCAGATCGTCCAGCGACAGCGGCTTCAGTTCACGCAGATAGCGAAGCAGGTAGCCCTTGAGCGTGGTCGCCATCTCACGCTGATCACGGTGCGCGCCGCCGACCGGTTCGGGGATGACATCGTCGATGACGCCGAGTTTCGCCAGGTGCGCCGCCGTCAGCTTGAGAGCGTCGGCCGCCTTCGGCTTGGTCTGATCGGTGGCGACCTTCCACAGGATGCCAGCGCACCCCTCCGGACTGATGACCGAGTAGTAGGCGTGCTGAAGCATCGAGACGCGATCGCCGATGCCGATACCAAGCGCGCCGCCGGAACCCCCTTCGCCAATGACGACACAGACGATCGGCGTCTCCAGACGCGACATCTCCAGCAGGCTCGTGGCGATCAACTGGGCCTGGCCACGTTCCTCGGCACCGATGCCCGGGAAGGCTCCCGGTGTGTCGATCAGACAGATGACCGGCAGTTTGAACTTGGCCGCCAACCGCATGTTCTTCATCGCCTTGCGATAGCCCTCCGGGTGAGCGCAGCCGAAAAAGCATTCGGTACGCTCGGAGAGGTTGCGGCCCTTCTGATGACCGATCAGCATGACGCGAAAATCACCCAGACGCGCGAAGCCACTGCGGATGGCGCGGTCGTCGCCGATGGCCCGGTCGCCGTGCAACTCAACGAAATCCTCGAAAATCAAATCGATGTAATCAACCGTCTGCGGCCGTTCGGGATGACGCGAGACGAGAACCGTTTGCCAGGGTGTGAGATTGGCGTAGATTCGTTGGGTCAGATTGACCAGTTCACGACGAATACGGCGCAATTCTTCGCCATGATCGGGACCGGAAACCTGGCTGGCCTCAAGCCGTGCCAGCAGGTCTTCCATCTCGGCGATCTCGGTTTCAAACGGCAAGCGATTCTTGGGGGCCATCGCTGGGATCCTTACCATTCCAACACACTCCGGACGCAAGGCCAATCCTCACGCCAGAGACCGTCCGCCATCGTTCTGGCTTGCGGTTCTCACTTTTTTGGACTGCGGCAATTCTTTGCCGCTCTTCCTTTCTGACTTGCTGACTTGTCGGATCGTCTTCCTCCGAAGGGAGACAGTCAGAGCGGCGAAGAATCGCCGCAGTCCAAAAAAGTGAGAAAGTCAGAACAAAGCCGGACAGTCTCGCCAGCGCTCAGTCTAGCGAATCGGAGGAAAAGATCCAGGCGGTCACTCATGCGGCGAGCTGCTCGCAGGCTGGTTCTTGTAGACCTTGAGTGCCTTCAGAGCAAACAACACCTCGTGAAAATTCTTTGGCCGATTCTCCTTCTTCTTGGCCATCATGTGCAGCACGAGGTCGGCGAACTCCTTGGTCACCTCCGGGTTGAGCGAGGCTGGTGAGGCTGGCTTCTCGAGGATGTGCTTCTGAAGCAGGTCCTGAGCGGTGCCGCCGACGAAGGGCGTCTTGCCCGTGACGACCTCGAAACAGGTGCAACCAAAACTGTAGACGTCGGCCCGGCCGTCCAGTGGCAGACTTCGGATCTGTTCGGGCGACATGTAACTGCGGGTGCCCTGCGGCTTCTGCTTCTTGAAAAACAATTTCGCGAAGAAGCCCTTGGGGATCTCCTGAGCGATGGCGAAGTCAATCAACTTGGCGTCGCCGGAACTGTTGACAAGGATGTTGTCTGGCTTGACGTCGCGATGAACCCAACCCTTCTCGTTCATGAAGGCCAGGCCGATGGCGGTCTGCTTGAGAATCTCCTGACACTTCTCCGTCACCAGGGGTTCCTTGGCCCGCATGCGTGTCTTCAGGCTGCCCGACGGGAAGAACTCCATGACGAAGTACGGCTCCTCCCCCTTCATGGCGGAGTAGACGATGCGGATGATGTTCGGGTGGGCGAGTTTCTTGCCGACCTCGGCCTCGTGGGCGAAGAGTTTGCGCTTCTCCGGTTCCTTGGCCTTCTCGCGCATGAGCAACTTCATGGCGAAGTGACGATGACTGGACGTCTCGACCACCTCGTAGACCTGGGTGTCCTGCCCGGTCTGGATGTGCCGCAGCAGTCGGTAATTGCCAAGAATCTCACCGGCCATGCAACGCTCTCCGAATCGGGTTGAGGGCGACGGTCGGCCCGCTCACCAGTACTCCTCGAAATGAATCGAGCCACGCTGCTTCGCCTGACGGTTGTCGGTGATGAAGCCACGCTGTTCCAGAATCTCGATGACGCCCGCCGGCTGAGGAAAGACGCGAGCCCCCGTCTCGCGATCCTTCTCCGGTACGCCGATCATCTTCGGGTTGCCACACAGGAAGACGTGCGTGTTGACCGGGTCAAGCCGCTTGCCGAGAATCTCCTCGAGCTGGCCGCTGGTGATCAGATCCTGGATGTAGACCTTGCGACCGTCCAGGTGAGGCTCGCGGGTCGTCAGAGGCAGATACGTATAGTTCGGATAGCGGCGCATCAACTCCTCGTGGATCGCGCGGTAGGCGAGATCACGGTTCAGGCGGACACAGCAGGCCGATAGGATGCGACCGCGATGACCACGCCGGAGGAGTTGCCAGACCATGTAGTTGTGCGGAGCCTCGCCAGTGCCGGTCGCCAGGAAGACGATCGTGGCGTCGTCGTTGACGTCTTCCAGGGTGTAGGTGCCGGTGATCTTCTCGCCGAGGTGGAGCCGATCGTTCTCGCGGAGCATGAAGAGCCGGGGCGTCAACTCCGGCCCCGTCGCTTTCTCCGTCTGACGAACCAGGACAACGTAGAACTCGATCAGGCTGGTTCGTTCCTGGTCGAACAGTCGGCCCTCACTGTCGAGGATCGAGCAGCTAATCGAGTAGGACCGACGAACCACCTTGCCCTCATCGGCGGGATCGAGCAGCTCCTCTTGCACACCGGGCAGACGCGGTTCCCAGTAGCCCAGGCCGAGGGTCATGTACTGGCCCGGGATCGGTGGCGGGCGGGGAGTGTCGGGTTCGATGTGGGCGATGAGCAGATCGCTATGCACCTTCTGGATGCGCGCGATGGTGGCGTTGTAACGCTTGCGTTTCGCCTCGGCGATCAACTCGGGTGTCATGCGCTCCTGCTCTCCCCTGCCCTGCGGATCATACGGGGGCCTCTCTTCAGAATACCGCAGAACCGAGCGACAACCAACCCCGGGCGTCCGACGGTCACGCCGTGGCGGCCTTCTTGAAGGCGGCGATGCACGCCCGCACGTCGGCGGTCGGCTCCTCCGGGCTGGCCTCGTACTCGATGCTGATCAGGTACTTGAAGCCGACCTCACGCAGGGCCTTCAGCACGCCGGGCACGTCGAGGACGCCCTTGCCGAAGACGACGTCCGTCTTGCGGGCGTTGTCGTGGTCCTTCAGGTGCAGACCGAAGTTGCGCTTGCCCATCGCGCGGATCTCGGCCGCCGGATCGAGCTTCTTGCCGAGCTGGGCCGAGCGGATCAGATGGCCGGTGTCGAGACAGGTGCCGATCAGCTCGTGGTGATTCTTGACGGCCGGCAGGATGACCTCGGAGCCGTACCAGCGATGGAGGCGATTGCCGCCGATCGGGCCGTGCGGATGAATGGCAATGGCGATCTTGTACTCGTCGCAGAGCTTGTCGAGGCTGTCGAAGCTGTCCGGGGTCGGATCGGCGGAGAAGGCCTGGATGCCGAGCGCCTTGCCGAACTCGAACTTCTTCTTGTTGGCGTCGTGATCTTTGGTGAAGCTCTCGACACCCCAGGCTCGCGGCGTGACGCCGTACTCCTTGCAGAGCTTGAGGACCGCCTGAGTCTGGGCGGCCGTCGCCTCGCGCGGAGCGTGCTTCTGATACAACTCGACGGCGGTGATGCCCAGGTCCTTGAGCCGCTTCAAGGTCGGCTCCAGATCGAACTGACGGAAGGTATAGCTCTGCACGCCGAGTGTGAAGCCGCCGAAGGCGTCCTTCTCCTCGGCTCCGACCTTGCCCGGCAGCGTCAGACTCAAGGCCCCTGCCCCGACGACTTGCAGGAAACGACGACGATCCATGACACTCTCCTGGTGTGAAAGACAGCGGATGGCGTGAAGGTAACCGGTCGCCGGGAGAAGTCAAGAGCGTGACGGTGAGACGGCAAGACGGTGAGATGGCGAGCCCCCCACGAAAGTGGGGGGAGTTTCCGATACGGCAGTCGGCGAGAAGGCGAGCCCCCCACGAAAGTGGGGGGAGTCTTCGCGTCGGAAACTCCCCCCACTTTCGTGGGGGGCTCGCCAGTCCGGGGGGCGCATGGACTCCGGGGATTACTTCTTCGCCTGGAACAATGCGTCGATGTCGGTGTCCTTCATCTGCTCGACGCCGTGGTTGGCGTCGATGATCAGGGCCTTGCCGCTGGGCGTCACCCAGACGACGAAGTTGCCCAGTTGCAGGACCTCCTTGATCACCGGGTGCTTCTCCAGCAGACGGAAGTACGCATCGGACATGGCCTTGACGGAGACCATCTCCATCTTCGAGCGGAAGCCTTCATCGACCCAGAGGCCGCCCAGTTCGATGCAGGTTCGGCCGGCTACCTGGCGGAGGGCCGTTCGGTGCAGCCGCGTGGTCTGGGCCAGTTCGTGCGTCGTGACGGCGAGATCAACGCCGGTCTTGCCGGTCTGGACATCCCTCTTCTCGCCGACGCGGAGGGCCTTCATGACCTCGTCAAGAGCCTGCTTTTTGTCCAGGGCCTCGCGCACTTTCCGGCCATCTTCCTTGCCCGAGGCGTCCTTGGCGGCCCGCTCGAGTTCGGCCTGGGCGAATCGATCACGCGTTTCTCGCAGGTCGCCGGGAGCGCCGAATGGGATGCCGCCGCCGCCTAAGCCGGGGGCGTATCCGGGCTTCGCCTTGCCGCTGGCCAGGTCTTGCAACGGCACCGGACCGGTCGCTCCCGGAGGTCCGGTCAGGACCATCGGCGTCGGCGCGGGGACGCGAATGCCACCCGGCTCGGCCGGCCGAGTCGTGGCGGCCGTCGCCGGCAGAACGCCATCGGGAACGATCAGCCAGGAGGTGTACGGCGTCGTGATACCGTAGCGTTTGGCCAGGACCGTCACTTCCTCGACCAGTTCCTTCTTCTCGCCGT